>JAAZML010000026.1 GCA_012798835.1 Clostridium sp. | reverse complement strand
GTTTTATTTTAGGGCTTTATTACTTCTATTATATCATAAAAGTGAAGATTCTTGTACTTTTTATTGCCCAAAACTATTGAATTTTCAAGGTTCACAGCACATTTTTAATGTGCGAAAGTTGAGTTATATTAATATAATAGATGATTGGATTTATTACGTAATATCTGGGTGGTTTGGTACGATTTGCAGAATAAAAAAAGATGGCAGTGAAGATATGAGACTAAGTTTAACTGATTTTGATATTTCTTGGATAGCAAGGGAGAAGTGGATTTCTGAACAATATAAATCAGAAGAGGAATAGTTTAAATAGGGTTGTAATCACTTAAACGGCAGGACCCTATTTATCCCATCAATTTGTTGATCATGGATTGATTGGCTAGGACCTCTAAATGATCATTGAGGCATGAGAGGGAAACAAAATAGCTATATTTTTGTTTTAGCGAAAGAGAGATCAAGTGATCTGCAAGTTTTGGGTTTCTAGGGAGCAGACTCCCATGCGAATAAGAACAATAAACATTTTTGTAAATTGCTCCTTCAGACCCGTCTTCCCCATTATTGCCATATCCTTTTATAACCGTTCCCAAGGGTTTGACATTTGTACCTAGATAGGTTTTCCCTGAGTGGTTTTCAAAGCCGACAACCCTACCATCGAATTCGTCCTTTTTGAGAAAGTCGCATTCAAAAACAAGATTTCCAAACATTCTTTCCTTGCTATCTAGTGTCCAAAAGTCTATAGCATCTAAAAACTGGGTTTCCTTACCCTCCGGTGTTTTTAGGTGACTCCCTAAAAGCTGAAACCCTCCACAGATGGCAAGAAACACCTTATCACTCTCAATGGCATTTTTAGTTTCCGCTTTTTTTTGGTCCATAAGATCCTTTAGCACTATTTCCTGTTCGTAATTTTGTCCTCCGCCCAAAAAAACAATATCATACAGTTCGGAATCAAATTTATCACCTACGGAAACATCTGAAATATTGACATTTATACCCCTCCATTCACAGCGCTTTTTTAGGGCGATTATATTTCCCCTATCGCCGTACAGGTTTAAAAGATCGGGATATAGGTGACAAATGCTTATTTCATACATATTATTTCCAAAACTCCTTTAATCTAAATTTTTTTCTAAGAAGAGCCCTTATTTCTAGCATGGCTGTATATGTAGGAAGAATATAGAGGTCCCCAGCTTTTTCCGGTTCGTTAAATACCTTGTTTAGTAATTCGCTGTAGGCTTTTGCAATCACGATTTTATCACTATAAATACCTGCGTATTTGAGTCTTACTGCCACGTCTTCTGCTCTTGCACCCGTTACATAAAAATGATCTATATTATTTTGTATTTTTTCTAGTTTTTCAAAGTCCACATCCCATAGCCAAGAAATATCAATTCCATCGGCCGACTTATCGTTTACGATAAAGGATATTTGGAATTTTTGTTCTTCTGTTAAAAGATAGGTTAGCACCTGGTTAAAGCCCGATGGGTTTTTGACTAAAATTATTTTTATTGTTTTATTTTTTGTTTTTATTGTTTCCATCCTTCCAAATCCATGCTCGAAATTCGACATTGCCCCAGTGAGGGTTCCCACAGGAAAATCTAGCATGTAACCTAAGGCTGCTGCAGCTAACGCATTATATATATTATAAATACCCGGGAGGTTTATTCGTACATTACAGGGATTTATTTCACCATCGTTGTTGGAATCCCCAAAGGAAACTAGAATATCCGAATATGCGCTATTGAGATTGTCAACACTAAGGCAGGTAACTTGGGAATCAGGTCGAGAATAGCCGCAATTGGGGCAGCAGAAGGCCCCTAGATGACCATAAGTCTGGTAGGAATAATCGTAACGGGTTTTGCAGTGGATGCAAAAGGCGGCATCCGGGTTTTTGTCTGTTTTATTATCGTTTAAGGCGTACTGCGAAAAACCAAAATATACGATATCCCTATCTGTGCCGTGGGCAAGGGAAACACACAAAGAATCATCGGCATTTAATATGAGTTTTGCCTTGGGGGATTTTTTGATACCAATCATAACTTTGTTTAAGGTCGAATATAGCTCTCCGAATCTATCCAGCTGATCTCTGAAAAAATTTGTAACAACAAGTATATCGGGTTGTATGTGATCTGTAATTATACCAAAGGCGGCTTCGTCAACCTCTAGCAAAGCAACCGATGCTTTTGTCTTACCAAACATATCAACGGAATTAATAAAAGTTGTTATTATACCGCTTACTAGATTGGCACCGGATTTGTTTGTAATATATATTATATTGTTTTCATCAAGGGTCTTGCCTATTATCCGTGTGGTGGTGGTTTTTCCGTTTGTACCCGTAACCATAATGATTTTAAAATCCGCAGAAAGTACCCTAATTATGTTTGGATACATTTTGGATGCGATTTTACCCGGGAGGGTAGTACCGCCGCGTTTAAAAACCCTAAGTAAAATAATGAGAAATTTTGAAATTATTATAGTAAATATTAATCTTGGATTCATTTGTACCCCTGCTTTTCAAATTGTTTTTCCCCAAAAATATTTTGTATAGGGAAACTTTGAGAATAAAGGAATTGGTATTCCCAACTGGTTTTTGCTATCTTTAAAATTATAACATAAAGGGAGACGATAATGTAAAAAAAATTATAAGAATGGTTCACGAATCCACACCTTTTCCTTTGTTTTACGGACTTCGCCAAGCTATCATAATATCCATCATTATACCGACGCAAATTAATTACAAACTATAATCAGCTAAGGGGAGTATTTCCCTAAAAAAATATTTGATACGTTATTTTTGAAGTGGTACAATAGGATTAGTCACCCGGGTGGGTGTGAAATAGGTCCAAGGCCGATTGATTTACATATTAAGGCACTAAAAAAAATGGGGGTTAAAATCCACGATGCGCAGCATGGCTTTTTATATTGTGAAACGGAAAAAATAAAAGGATGCGAAATACAGTTGGATTTTCCCAGTGTGGGGGCTACAGAAAATATTATGCTGGCAGCCGTCTTTGCAGATGGGGAGACGGTAATACGTCACGCTGCAAAGGAACCGGAGATAATTGATCTTCAAAAATTTCTCCTTGCTATGGGGGTAGAGATTTCTGGGGCGGGCACTAGCACTATAAGGATAAAAGGGAAGTCTGGAAAGTTAAATAATCTTGAACACACTGTTATACCTGATCGAATTGTTGCGGGCACATATTTGGTGGCTGCAGGAATTACGGGGGGGGATATAAACCTGAAAAATGTTTTGGCAGAGCATATTATAGCGACGGTTTCTTACCTAAGGGAGGCCGGAAGCCGTATTAATATAGGAAAAAATAGTATGCGTGTTTCAGGACCTGTAAAACCGCAGGCAATTGATATAATGAGGACACTGCCTTATCCGGGATTTCCCACGGATATGCAATCACAGTTTACTTCCCTGCTTTCGATAGCACGGGGAACAAGTATTGTGGTGGAGACAATATTTGAGAATAGATATAAGCATGTTGAGGAATTGTTAAGGATGGGGGCCGATATAAAGCTTGAAGGTAGGTTGGCAATAATAAGGGGTGTTAAAACCCTGACGGGGGCACCAGTGACAGCTAGGGATCTAAGGGGAGGAGCGGCCCTTATAATTGCGGCATTATCTGCTGGAGGTACTACCATAATTAATGGAACAAAGCATATCGATAGAGGGTATGAAGACATCGAAAACAAGCTCGGTATGGTTGGAGCCATGATAAAAAGGGAAATATGATGGGGTGCAGTTTATTGGAGGAATATCGTGGTACGATAGAACGAAATTGTCAACGAAATAGGGGAGGCAAAACTAGGCGATCCAAGGTTTTGGTATTGGCAAGGTTTGCTATAATTGCTGTGATTGCAATAATACTACTAGTATGTTTGGCCTTATCCCCCTTGTTTTGTATTAAAAGCATTGAGGTCGGTGGCAATAAACGTTATAATGATAATGAAATAATTGAGGCGGCTAATTTACAGATGGGTGATAACTGGTTCAAATCAGCGGATATAAAAATGAAAAACATGGATATATTTAGATCTGTAGGTGCTGAGGAATTACTTCTAAAAAGATGCCCGTATTTGGAGACGGCTGCTGTAAGGTTAAGATTACCCACTAGAGTTAAAATTACAGTGACGGAAAGAAAACCCGCAGTCTTAATTCCCTATTTTGGAACCAACCTTGTAATAGACAGCAACAATTATGTTATAGACACAATAGGTGATGCAGAAGGATCGTCAATTCCAATCGCCAGGGGGATAACCTGCAATGGTTATACCCTTGGACAGGCATTAGAGACAGAAAAACCCGAGGGGATTACTGCTTTGGATACAGTGTTAAAAACCATTAGTTCTTCCGATTTAAATGCGGGGGATAGAGACAAGGAATTTGACATTTTAGATTCCATGACATATATAGATGTCTCAGATTTAGAAAATATCCATATATGCCTTGATTCTAGAATAATAATTAATCTTGGTGATTATAAAAAGATTAATGAATATAGAATAGATTTTTTAAGAGAGATTTACTATCTGCAGCTTAAAAGGGATGATAAGGGTTTCCTGGATTTTACTTCAGGTGAATATCCAAGCTTCATCCCAAACTAGAAAAGGAGGAGAAATATGATTCCACTATTGGGTCTAATAATTGGGATACTGATTGGGGTGTTTATTCCCTACAATATACCCGCTCAATATTCAAGCTACGTTGCAGTTGCCATACTAGCAGCGCTAGATTCGGTTTTCGGGGGGGTACTTTCCACTTTGGAGAAAAGGTTTGACTTAAAGGTTTTCCTTTCCGGTTTTTTTGGAAACGCTTTGCTGGCAGCTGTTCTTACCTATATAGGTGATAAACTAGGAATACAAATTTATTTTGCCGCAATATTTGCATTTGGCAATAGATTATTCTTGAATTTTGCAATTATTCGTAGATACCTATTGAATAAATATTCAAAAAAAGATAATATATTAGGTAATGGTGAGATCTAGGAACGATTGCCCCATGGTTTTTTGTGGAAAGGTTTATACTCATAGGGGGTTTACGTAAGTGGAGGATATAATTACTTGTATTGATATTGGATCTTCAAAGGTCTGTGTCGTTATAGCAAGACCGACTGAGTTAGGGAATATTGAAATATTAGGTAAGGCTATAGAACCTTGCAGCGGTGCTAAAAGGGGGATAATTACGGATCCTGATTCTGTTTCCCATTCTATAACGACTTGTATTCAAAAATTAAGGGCCCTAGTAAACATAGGTGCTGAATCTGCATACATCAATCTTATGGGACAACACACCGAGCTGTTTTATTACAAAAGCAGTGTCGCTATTTCAGGACAAGACGGAAAAATCATATCAAAGGATATAAAAAAAGCAATTGATCAAATTGAGACCGTAAAGCTTCCTAAGGGTCTTCGAGTTGTTAATATAGTTCCTCGGCATTATATAGTAGACGGGAGGGTTCAACCCACCGAACCTATAGGTATATCTGGGACAAAGCTTGAGATTGGATCGGATATCATTGCCGGAAAAGATGATGTGTTTAAAGATATATTAAATGCTCTTCAAAAATCTAATATCACTCCCGATGGATTTATTGCAGAAGCCCTTGCTATTGGCGAAACAGCCCTAAATCCAGAAGAGAAACAGGAAGGGACGATCCTGATTGATGTTGGCGGCGGAGTGACAAACGTATCTATATTTAAGGACAATAATATTGTATTATATGATTCTGTTCCCGTGGGGGGCGAACATATTACAAACGATCTTTCGGTAGGACTTGACATATCGCTTAATGAAGCGGAAAAGCTTAAAAGGGAACATGGAATAGCTCTTACATCCATTATTAAAAATGATTATGAAGTGATAATAAACGAATTTGATATAAACAAAAGAAAAACCATAAAGGCTACACAAATTGCTGAAATAATCGAGGCAAGGGTACACGAGTTATTTACCCTGTGTAGGGAAAAACTTGAAGAGGTCGAGCGGCTGGGTGATCTAAAAGGCGGGATTGTTCTTGCTGGGGGTGGTATTTTTAATATTGATGGCAGTGCTAAGCTTGCAAAGCGTATTTTTGGTTTGCCGACTAGCCTGATATCACACAGGCTGGCAGGGGTTACAAATTCCGAGCATTTAACGGCAACTGCTATTTTGAAATATGTTGCGGGAGAGATGAAGACCGACAGAAAAAACACAAAGGATGGCAAGACAGGTAAGCAAAAAAAAGGAACGGGGATTTTAAATAAAATTCTAGGTATTTTCAGCGGGTTATTTTGATTAAAAATTTTAATAATATATTATTGCGAAAACTTCATTATTGATATATTATTAAAGATTGAAGGAATATGTATTGTATACTAAATAAACGAGGGGTTTTACTACATAAGTTAGCATTAAAGTGTATTTGAATAAAGTTTGGTCAACCACCAAAGATAAAAAAAGGGGGATTTAAATTGCTGGACTTTGATATTGATGTAGAACAATTTGCCCAAATAAGAGTTGTAGGTGTTGGCGGCGGCGGAAATAATGCCGTTAATAGAATGATTGCTGCGGGACTTCGAGGGGTAGAATTTACAGCAATAAATACAGATAAACAGGCCTTGTTTTTGTCAAAGGCAAACACGAAAATTCAGATTGGGGATAAGCTAACTAAGGGGCTTGGGGCGGGAGCCAACCCTGAGATTGGTGAGAAGGCTGCAAATGAAAGCAGAGATGAAATTGCGCAGGCTGTAAAAGGTGCCGATATGGTGTTTGTAACCGCAGGTATGGGTGGTGGAACAGGTACTGGTGCAGCCCCTATAGTTGCCGAAGTTGCGAAGGAAATGGGGATTTTGACTGTAGGTGTGGTTACAAAACCCTTTATGTTTGAGGGAAGAAAGAGGATGCAACATGCCGAAAGGGGAGTCGAAAACCTTAAAAATACCGTTGATACCCTGGTAACGATACCCAATGACAGGTTGCTCCAAGTGGCCGAAAAGAAAACTTCGATCATGGACGCTTTCAAAATAGCTGACGATGTTTTGAAACAGGGTGTGCAGGGTATATCGGATTTAATTGCCGTGCCGGGGTTGGTTAATCTGGACTTTGCGGATGTTAAGACAATTATGTTAGATACCGGAATTGCACATATGGGAATTGGGAGGGCATCGGGTGATAGCAGAGCTGAAGAGGCTGCCAAACAGGCTATACAAAGCCCCCTTTTGGAAACCTCAATTGAGGGTGCAAGAGGTGTTCTTCTTAACATAACCGGGGGTGCGGATTTAGGGTTGTTTGAAGTAAACACCGCCGCCGAATTGGTTCAAAAATCGGCGGATCCCGAAGCTAATATCATATTTGGGGCGGTTATTGATGAGAATCTAAAGGATGAAATTTTGATTACCGTAATCGCAACAGGTTTTGATAGGATCCCGACCATTAAGAAAAAGGACAAACCTATGACTTTAGAAAAACCATTAATACCCCCAGCGGAGAGTGTTTCACAAGCCGCCCAGACTGCGGAGGATGAACTGGAAATACCGACCTTCCTTCGAAGGAACAGATTTAAATAGCAAAATTCTAAGGTGCCTATGTATAAGCATAGATACCAGATCAGGTTTTACCACGATTCATATCTGTGGTGGCTTTTTAATGGCATACATGAGTACAGTTTAAAAATGGAAGATGATTAAATGTTTTATTTAAAAAACGCAGGCACATTGCGGGCACTGCGTTTTTTGTGATCCATTGGATAAACATTTAGGTGAAATATACGGTTTTTGTCGCACAATTATTTTATTCTACACTGGGGTTTGACAAAATAAATATATGCCCATCAGTTATAATTAATAATAAAAATACATGCTTTTGCATATATGTTATTTAGGATAGGATCTCACACTGAGTATAAATACCTTATTGGGGATATGTGGGGAATGGCAAAATGAAGATATATATTGACATTTTAATATTAGAGAACATTGTAATCAATTACCTCATATTGCTTCTTACTGCAAGGTTTACAAGAAGCAATACATCTCACCTAAGGCTATTTTTAGCATCATTGGTGGGGGCTTTGTATGTAATTGTTCTTTTGCTGTTTCCTGATATTGAGATATATTATAGTACAGCCGCAAAGGTGGCACTTTCCTTGCTCATTGTTGGTATAGCGTTTTCCCCTGAAAGAATTATTCCATTTATTAAGGTTCTGGCAGTGTTTTATATTTCCACATTTATATTCGCTGGTGCAGCCTTTGCATTTTTCTATTTTAATCAATCGGGGGGATTTGTGAGGAATGGGATGGTATATATTTGGAATACGAGATGGACCTCACTGTTTTTTGCGATTGCAACGGCTGGGATAATTATAAAAATATTTTTTGATATTATTCAGCAAAAGCTATCCAAGGAAAAATTGTTGGTGCCTTTGAAGGTTGCCTTTGAGAATGGGATAATTATGTTGTCTGCCCTAATTGATACTGGGAATTCCCTTTATGATCCCTTAACTGATTCGCCGGTGGTGGTGGTTGAGTTTAATGCCATTAAGAATATTCTTCCCCTAGAAATTCAAAATATTTTTGATGAATCCATAGAGGACGACTTAGCTAGCGTCACTCAAATTGTATCCAGCTCAAAATGGCTTTCAAGGTTCAGGCTTATACCTTTTAAGTCATTGGGGAAGGAAAATGGCATGTTAATCGGGTTTAAACCCGATTATATAGAGGTAGGGGAAAATACAAAGATAAGGGGGGCAAGAAATGTCATCATAGGTATATACAATAGGGCATTATCAAAAAATGATAATTATAATGCATTATTAGGACCTGAATTGATTTAAAATTAAAGTTATTTTGGGGGGACACTTATGTTGTTTTTGAGGAAATTGAGATTTATCTTATTGGTTAAATACATAGATATTTTATGTAGGCTTGGCATATATGCCAAATGCTCCTCCTATTATATAGGGGGAAGCGAGACATTACCGCCGCCGCTTAGCCACGACGAGGAGAGCTACCTTCTAAACAAATTAGGGGAAAGCGATTATGGAGTAAAGACGATCTTAATAGAAAGGAACCTAAGGCTTGTTGTTTACATCGCAAGGAAGTTTGAAAACACCGGGGTGGGGGTGGAGGATCTTATATCTATTGGAACCATAGGTCTGATTAAGGCGATAAATACATTCAACCCAAGCAAAAACATTAAGCTCGCCACATATGCATCAAGGTGTATTGAAAACGAGATATTAATGTATCTTAGACGAAATAACAGGGTGAAAACGGAAATATCTATAGACGAACCTTTGAATATTGATTGGGATGGAAATGAGCTGCTCCTTTCTGATATTCTCGGTACGGAAAATGATTTAATTTACAAGAGCATAGAAGAAGAGGTGGATAGGGAACTTCTGGATATAGCTATGAAAAAATTATCGGTACGGGAAAAAAGAATAATGGAATTGCGTTTTGGCCTATCAAACGGGGGAATTGAAAAAACCCAAAAGGAAGTTGCTGATATGCTAGGGTTTTCCCAATCGTACATATCAAGACTGGAAAAGAAAATCATAAGCAGATTGAAAAGAGAGATTAGCAGAATGATCTAATTTTCAAAAACCCCTGTGCCGCCGAGTGTAGGATTTTCAATAATTAGCGATTCTGTCAAGGCTTTTGGACAAAATTTTGCTATGCTTTTTTCAGTATAAAAATGAAGCCCATGGCAATAATGATACTGACTTAAATTTATTGCCGGGAGGTTTTTTATGCTTATCAACAAAGTGGAAATCTGTGGCGTGAACACATCAAAACTACCATTACTTAGCAACGAAGAAAAGATGGTTCTTTTTGGGAGAATGCATAATGGGGATGCTACGGCAAGGGAGGAATTTATAAGGGGAAATCTAAGGCTTGTATTAAGCGTTATACAACGATTCAATAATAGGGGAGAATATGTTGATGATCTTTTCCAGGTGGGCTGTATAGGGCTTATAAAAGCCATTGATAACTTTGATCTATCACATAATGTTAAGTTTTCCACATATGCGGTACCCATGATAATCGGGGAAATTAGAAGGTATCTCCGCGATAATAATTCTATCCGGGTTAGCAGATCCTTAAGGGATACCGCTTACAAGGCGTTGCAGGCAAAAGAGAGACTTACAAATAAAAATTCGAAAGAACCGACAATAGACGAAATTGCAAAGGAACTAGAGATAGCTAAAGAGGATGTAGTTTTTGCACTAGATGCCATACAAGATCCCATTTCCTTATTCGAATCGGTATATCACGATGGCGGCGATGCAATATACGTAATGGATCAGGTCAGGGATGAAAAAAATACGGATGAGAACTGGTTGGAAGGTATTGCACTCAATGAGGCAATGAAGAGGTTAAACGAGAGAGAAAAGCTTATTTTAAATCTTCGTTTTTTCGATGGAAGGACGCAGATGGAAGTTGCAGAGGAGATAGGCATATCCCAGGCCCAGGTTTCAAGGCTTGAGAAGACAGCCCTTACACATATGAGGAAATATATATGATTATAAAAAAAGGGTTCGAAGTGAAAGTTTTTTAAATAGGCTAATAAAAATTAAAATCAGCCACACTAGGGGAGAATCTTTAGTGTGGTTTTGTAAACCTCTAGTTGTCAGCCCTCCTTTAGTATACCCCGCCAAATAATAAAATTGGAATATGTGGATTTACCCAAAAAATTTTGAATAATTAAAAATTAAATGGTATAGTTTATCTAAATAGATTTGTAATGCAACGCCTATACAAAAGGCGCATCCAAAAATAGTGTCAAATTCGTTATAATGGAGGGGTGTTATGAAGTGCCCATATTGTGGTTTTATTGAAGATAGGGTTATTGACTCAAGACCTACTGATGAGGGGACATCCATAAGAAGACGCCGGGAATGTATAAAATGCACAAAAAGGTTTACAACCTATGAAAAGGTTGAGGGATTGCCCCTTATGGTTATAAAAAAGGATAAATCAAGGCAGCCTTTTGATAGGGAGAAGCTTATAAACGGTCTTTTGAGGGCGTGTGAAAAAAGGCCGATCTCTATTAATAGGCTTGAGAAGGTAGTTGACGATATCGAAAACCATATTTGCAATACTCTTCAAAGGGAGGTTACATCGGAGGCAATAGGGGAGTTAGTCATGGAAAAACTAAAGGAACTTGATGAGGTGGCATATGTGCGTTTTGCATCGGTATACCGACAATTTAAAGATATTAATACCTTTATGGAGGAACTCCACAAACTCCTCAAGGAAAAATGAATATTTTATTTAAAAGGACTATTGATGGCAAACATCGAAGGAAATTTTATTTTCAGTGGGATACTAGGGCAAATGCTATACATATGTTAACATATCCCTATATTCGAAGCATTAAGATTCCTCAAAACAAAAGTCGGGCTATTTGACACCCAGCAGATAATTTATTATTCTGTACATATGGAGTAGAGGAAGGTTGTGGGATATGCTGTCAAAAATAAAATGTGTTGGTCTTACAGGAATAGAGGGATATACCATAACGGTGGAGACGGACATAAGTAATGGTATACCGGTATTTGATATGGTAGGCCTTGGCGGTACTGCGGTGAAAGAGTCGAAGGAAAGGGTTCGAGCGGCAATAAAAAACGCAGGTTTTGAATTTCCTATAAAAAGAATTACAGTAAATCTTGCCCCCGCAGACAAAAAGAAGGAAGGTTCTGCCTTTGATTTGCCTATAGCCCTTGGGATATTAACTGCAACAGGTCAAGTAAAAAACAACCATATCGAAGAATATGCGTTTTTAGGAGAGTTATCTTTAGACGGCGAAATTAAGCCTGTCAAAGGCATATTACCCATGGTTATGGGTGCGAGGGAAAATAGAATAAATAGTGTTATCTTACCCTATGAAAATGCGGACGAAGCGGCGATTGTAAAAGATATGTCTATATTTCCTGCCAAAGGTATTATAGATGTAGTAAATCACCTAAACGGAAAAAATGAAATTAAAAGACATGAAGTTGATATTGATTCATTTTTTAATAAAGATATCGAATATGGTATAGATTTTGACGATGTGAAAGGTCAGGAGAATGTAAAAAGAGCACTTGAGGTTGCTGCTAGTGGTGGTCATAACTGTCTTATGATAGGTTCACCGGGTTGTGGTAAAACCATGATTGCCAAAAGGCTTCCAACAATTTTACCGGATTTAACATTCGAAGAGGCCCTTGAGGTAACCAAAATCCACAGCATATCGGGGGAACTCCCTTCAAACACTTCTCTTGTTGTTCAAAGACCTTTTAGATCCCCCCACCATTCCATTTCAAATAATGGTCTGATCGGTGGGGGTCGGGTACCCATGCCTGGGGAGGTCAGTCTTGCCCACTACGGGGTATTATTTTTAGACGAAATCCCTGAATTTAACAGGAGTGCCCTAGAGGTATTAAGGCAGCCCCTAGAGGATGGGGTAGTAACCATCTCAAGGGTCAATGCCACCTTTACATACCCCGCTAGGGCAACGTTAATATGTGCGGCTAATCCATGCAGGTGCGGCAATTATCTTGATCAGACAAAGGAATGTACATGCACACAAAAACAAATTGAGCAATATTTAGGAAGACTTTCGGGGCCGCTTTTAGACAGAATAGATATCCATATTGAGGTTGCATCTGTTCAT
The DNA here is from genome assembly GCA_012798835.1 of Clostridium sp. Taxonomy (GTDB): domain Bacteria; phylum Bacillota; class Clostridia; order Acetivibrionales; family Acetivibrionaceae; genus Hungateiclostridium. The sequence continues at coordinate 49,316 of JAAZML010000026.1, read as the reverse complement.
TACAAGGATTTAGAAAGCCAGAAAGAAAGTGAAAGCTCAAAGGTAATAAGGGAGAGGGTAAACCGCACAAGAAAAATTCAGCAGGAGAGATACAAGGGAACCAAAATATTTTCAAATGCCGAACTCTCACCGTCAATGATAAAAGAATTCTGTGGTCTGGATAATAATTGTAGGGGTATTCTAAAAAATGCTTTTGAACGGCTGGGTTTAAGTGCAAGAGCCCATAACAGAATTTTAAAGGTATCACGTACTATTGCTGATATGGACGAATGCGAGCAAATAAAAGCGAAGCACTTACTAGAGGCCATCCAATATAGAAGCTTATATATATTGCAATAAATCCCCAATCCCGCAATATATATTGCTTAAAATACCGGGGAAAATATCTTTAATAACTTTGTAAGGAGGGGGAAATGGTAAAGCTAATATCATGGAATGTAAATGGACTTAGGGCATGCGTCAAAAAGGGTTTTCTAGATTTTTTTGGTCAGGCAGACGCTGATATATTTTGTGTTCAGGAGACGAAGCTTCAGGAAGGACAGATAACCCTTGAGTTAGATGGGTATCACCAATACTGGAATTATGCCCAGCGAAAGGGGTATTCCGGGACTGCGGTATTTACTAAAATAAAGCCTATAGGGGTTGAAAACGGGATTGGAATTGATGAACACGATAAAGAGGGAAGGGTTATAACCCTTGAATTTGAAGAATACTATCTTGTCAATGTATATACCCCTAATTCGCAAAGGGGTCTTGAGCGTCTTGATTATAGAATGAGGTGGGAGGATGATTTTAGAGACTATATCATAAGACTTGGCAGAAATAAGCCGGTTGTAGTATGCGGTGATTTAAATGTTGCCCATACCGAGATCGATTTAAAAAATCCTACTTCAAATAAAAAAAATGCAGGTTTTACTAATGAAGAGCGAGAGAAATTTACTCAGTTTTTGGATTCGGGTTTAATTGATTCCTTCAGATTTTTTTATCCGGACAAAAAGGATGCGTATACATGGTGGTCTTATATGTTCAGCGCCCGTTCTAGAAACGCAGGGTGGAGAATCGATTATTTTTGTGTATCCTGCAATCTAAAAACAAGACTTTTATCGGCATCCATACACAATGAGATCCTAGGCTCGGATCACTGTCCTGTTGAGCTTTGCATAAGAAAGGATTGCTAATAAAATGATTACCACAAATATATTGTAAATTTAGGTTGTGTTATCCTAAGACTTGATCCGATAATCAATACATGATAAATTATTTTATGAAAACAAAACTTAACCACCTCCACATACCAACAAAGGAGCATATAAATGGATATAAGTACGAAAAGATGGATATGGCTTAGTTCCGTCCCGGGAATAGGTGCAGTCAAATCGAAGAAACTCTTAGAACATTTTGGGGATATAAATAATATATGGTATGCAAAAAGAGATGAGTTAAGTGTGTTGCCTTTTTTAAACAGGACAGATGTATCAAATTTAATGGGTGAAGAAAGAAAAACGGCTGCCAATGATATTCTTAATAGTGTCAACAAATATGGCATCAAGGTAATTACTATCGAAAGTGATACCTACCCTTCATACCTTAAAAACATATACGATCCCCCGCCGGTACTATACATGAGGGGAAGTATTGAAAGGGAAGCAAAATATTTGGCTATAGTTGGCTCTAGGAAGGCAACATCCTACGGCGTAAGAGCAGCGCAGACCATTTCAATGGAATTGAGCAAATATGGGATTACGGTTGTAAGCGGTATGGCAAGGGGAATAGATTCCTTTGCCCATAGGGGTGCATTAGATGCGGGAGGGCGTACCGTAGCTGTTATAGGATGTGGACTTGATATCATATATCCTTATGAAAATAAAAGGCTCATGGAAAGCATTGTGGCAAACGGTGCATGTATATCCGAATATCCGCCAGGGACCACACCTATGCCAGGTAATTTCCCCGCACGCAATAGGATTATAAGTGGAATATCCCTCGGGGTGATTGTAATAGAAGCGGGTGGGCGCAGTGGTTCTCTTATTACCGCCCACTTTGCCCTCGAACAGGGTAGAGAGGTGTTTGCTCTTCCCGGAAATGTTAATAGGATAAACAGCATAGGCACCAATAAGCTTATCAAGGATGGAGCAAAAATGATAACGGGTATAAATGATATTCTTGAAGAAATAAATATAAGTTTTAGTGAAGAAAAGATAAAAAGTTTTTTCGATCAGAAATCTAGGGATGGTGAACTCCTAAAGGGATTAAGTGATGATGAAAAAAGAATAACGGAATGTATAAGGCTAGAATCTATGCATATAGATGCCATAGCAAGAAGGACAGGTATGAAGATCGAAGATGTCGGAGCATTACTTGTAATGTTGGAGTTAAAGGGAATTGTTGAGCAATCCCCCGGAAAAATATTCAGTATAAAGTTTTAAATATATAATTTTGATATGTCAATATATAATATTAATAATATATTATTTAAATAACAGATAATTTAAATTGGAGGATAAAGATGGCTGATAAACTAGTTATTGTTGAATCACCTGCAAAAGCGAATACCATTAGCAAGTTCTTGGGGAGGGGTTATAAAATCCTAGCTTCTGTGGGTCATGTAAGGGATCTACCCAAGAGCAGAATAGGGGTTGATATAGATAACGATTTTACACCCAAGTATATTACAATAAGGGGAAAAGGCGAGGTTATAGCCAAACTTAAAAAAGAAGCCAAGAATGCAAAGATCATTTATTTAGCCACTGACCCTGATCGGGAGGGAGAAGCAATTTCGTGGCATTTGGCCTATATACTTAACATTGATGAGAAGCAAAAATGCAGGATCACCTTCAACGAAATTACCAAAAATGCTGTTAAGAATGCTGTAAAATCACCGAGGGAAATTGATATGGATTTGGTCGACGCACAGCAGGCAAGAAGAATATTAGATAGGATTGTGGGATATAAGATAAGCCCGATTCTTTGGAAGAAGGTAAAAAAAGGGCTGAGTGCGGGGCGAGTACAATCAATTGCAGCCAGACTAATATGCGATAGGGAAGAAGAAATAGAAAATTTTGTACCCGATGAATATTGGAGTATTACAGCAAAGCTACTCAAGGCGGGGGTAAAAACATCTTTTGATGCAAAGTTTTATGGAATTGGCAGTAAAAAGGTTGAACTAAAAAGTGAGGAAGAAGTAAACACTGTTCTTTCTGAAGTGAAGGGCGATGTGTTTAAAGTATGCAAAGTAAAAAAAGGGGAAAAAAGGAGAATGCCAAGCCCCCCCTTTATAACCAGTACAATGCAGCAGGAGGCTTCGAGGAAGCTAGGTTTTACCACAAAAAAGACAATGATTGTTGCCCAGCAGCTTTACGAGGGTGTAAACATAAAAGGAGTTGGTGCCGCAGGTCTTGTTACCTATATTCGTACCGATTCGACAAGGGTTTCCGGGGATGCGCAGGAAAATGCAGCTGAATATATCGCTAACAAATACGGTGGGGAATATGTACCGAAAAAAAGGCCAGTATATAAGGGCAAATCATCCTCTCAAGATGCACATGAGTGCATAAGGCCGACATCCCCCGATATGGATCCCCAATCTATAAAGGATTCATTATCAAGGGAACAATACAGGTTGTATAAACTAGTGTGGGAAAGATTTATAGCAAGCCAAATGGCACCGGCTATTTATGATACTGTGAGTTCGGATATCGGGGTGGGCAAGTATATTTTCAGGGCAAGCGGCTCCAGTATAAAATTTCGGGGCTTTACAATTCTTTACCAAGAGGGAACGGATGATACTAAAGAACAATCCGATACAAATATTCCCGAACTCATTGAAAACGAGAAATTGAAGAAAGAGTCAATTGAACCCAAACAGCATTTTACGCAGCCGCCTCCAAGATACACAGAAGCCAGCCTTGTCAAAACTTTGGAGGAAAAAGGGATAGGGAGGCCAAGTACTTATGCACCTACCATCACCACTATTTTAGCTAGAGGGTATATTCTAAAAGATGGTAGGACACTAATTCCAACAGAGTTGGGTATGATAGTGACAGATATTATGAAAAACTATTTTAAAGAGATAGTAGATGTTAAGTTTACAGCGCAGCTAGAGGAAAAACTTGACAAGGTTGAGGAAGGACAAAAGAAATGGGTAGATGTCATGAAAAACTTTTATCCAAGGTTTGAAGAAGTATTAAAAGAAGCGGAATCTAAGATAGGGAATATAGAAATACCCGATGAGGTAACCGACGAGATTTGTGAGAAGTGTGGGAGAAATATGGTGATTAAAATGGGCAGGAACGGAAGGTTCTTGGCCTGTCCCGGGTTCCCAGAATGCAGGAATGCCAAACCAATTCTCGAAGATGCAGGCGTTACATGTCCTAAATGTGGTGGTAAGGTTTACATTAAGAAAACCAGAAAAGGTAGAAGGTATCTGGGGTGTGAGAATAACCAAAGCGATCCTAAATGCGATTTTATGAGATGGGAAATGCCTGCAAAGGAAAACTGTCCGAACTGCGGAAATTTTTTATTAAAGAAATACTCCGGTAAAAGGGCTCAGTTCAAATGCAGCAACGAGGATTGTGATTTTACTAAGATCGGTGAAGATGAAGAAAACAAAAAATAGATAAAGCCATAAAAGAGAGGAAAAAATGATCGAATATATAAATGTTATTGGTGCTGGGCTTGCAGGGTGTGAGGCTGCATGGCAGATAGCACAAAGGGGTATAAGAGTCAAATTATACGAAATGAAGCCCACGGCTTATTCTCCTGCACACCAGAAGGATACTTTTGCAGAGCTTGTATGCAGCAACTCTTTCCGTTCAGCCCAAATAGAAAATGCAGTGGGGCTTTTAAAGGAAGAAATGAGGATTTTGGGCTCAGTAATAATGGAATGTGCAGATGCAACAAGGGTACCGGCTGGCGGGGCATTGGCCGTTGATAGAACCCAATTTTCAGAAAAGGTTACGGAGCGCATAAAAAGCAACAGCAATATAGAGATAATAAATGAAGAAGTGATATCAATACCCCGGGGGGGAAAAACCATTATTGCAACGGGACCTTTGACTTCAAAAAAACTATCCGATCACCTTGGAAAATTATTAGGTGAGGAATACCTTCATTTTTTCGATGCTGCGGCGCCGATCGTCACCTGCGAATCAATAAACATGGATAGAGCCTTTAAAGCGGCGCGCTACCAAAAAGGGACTGATGATTATATAAACTGTCCTATGAATAGAAAAGAATATGAAAACTTCCTAAAGGAGCTTGTAAACGCCGAAGAGGCAGAGGTGAAGGATCTTGATAGGGAGATTGTCTTTGAAGGCTGTATGCCCATTGAGGTTATGGCAAAAAGAGGGGTGGATACATTAAGGTATGGGCCCCTGAAACCCGTGGGGCTTTTGGAGCCTGCTACAGGTAAAGAGGCATATGCTGTTGTTCAGCTAAGGCAAGATAATGCGGAGGGCACCCTTTTTAACATGGTGGGTTTTCAGACCAGACTTAAATGGCCCGAACAAAGGAGAGTATTTAGATTAATACCTGGATTGGAGAATGCGGAATTTATCAGGTATGGGGTTATGCATAAAAACACCTTTATAAAGTCACCCCAACTTTTAGACCCTACCTATAAACTTACAAAAAATCCAGATGTGTACTTTGCAGGACAGATAACCGGGGTAGAGGGCTATGTCGAATCGGTATCCTCGGGTCTAGTTGCAGGGATAAATGCGGCAGTGACCATCAATGGGGGGAAAGAGATTGTATTTCCGCGTAATACCGCTATTGGCGCTTTGGCCAATTACATCTCCAATAACACAGTTAGGGATTTTCAACCCATGAATATAAACTTTGGGCTAATGGAAAGGATAGAAAATAAAATCCGTGATAAAAGAAAAAGAAATTATAATACGGCTATGGTAGCACTAGAGACCATAAAGCGGTTTGGAAAAGGCTCCGGAGAGATTGGTAATTGATTTGCAGATTTTCTTTAGAAAGACTTGTTTTCTTTGCTCAGTTATGATAGTATCAATAATATTAGGGAAAATCTAAATTTGATATTTGTTTTAAAAGGTTCTTATCTTATATTATTTACACTAGGATTCAAATCATGAATTCTAGGCTCGCCAAAGGGCATTCTGTTTATATTATTCAAAGAGATATTTTTTATAGGGGAGAGGCATACAGTTTATTTGTGCAAGCTTTTTGTATGAAGTAGGGTTAATATACCACCTGCTTTTACCAGAGCAATGCAGGAAAACGAATTAATTTGTCGAAATATATTATAATGTGTAGCAATGGAAAAGACCCAAAACCAAAAAGGAGGGGTTTTCGGTGTTAGATAGGATCCTAGTAAAGTCGGATATATACGAAAAATCCTTAGATGCAGCATTGCAAAGAAATCAGGCCATATCGCAAAATATAGCCAATGTAGATACCCCAAATTATAAAAGGAAGACTGTTGCCTTTGAAGAACATCTTTATGCTGCCTCCCGAAACGGCAGGCTCAGGGGTACAAGACTGCATTCCAAACATATACCTGTGGGAAAAAAAGACGTACGGGATATTAAAATAAGCATCTCCGAGGATGGGGAAGCACATAGTATGAGACTTGATGGCAATAATGTGGATATTGAAATGGAAATGGCGCTAATGGCAAAGAACACTATTAGATATAGTGTCCTATCACAAAGACTCAGTAACGAATTTAATAAAATAAAGTCAGTGATCAATGAAGGGAGATGACGTAGATGGGGTATTTTACTTCTCTTGATGTAAGTGCTTCGGGTCTTACAGCCCAAAGGCTGAGGATGGATACAATATCTCAAAACATTGCTAACGCAAATACCACAAGGACGGAGAATGGTCAGCCATATAGGAGAAAAACAGTGTTGTTTGAAGAAAGAACCGCTTCATTTTCCGACTGTTTATCAAAGACAGCCTCCCAAAGCCCAGCTGGCAAAGGTGTGCGAGTAACAGGGATAGTTGAGGATAGATCACCTTTTAAAAGAGAATATGATCCAGGACACCCCGATGCGGATGATTCAGGTTATGTTTTAAGGCCTAATGTTGACATTATAACCGAAATGGTGAACATGATTTCAGCAACAAGGGCATACGAAGCAAATGTAACAGCTATCAATACTTCAAAAGATATTGCAATGAAGGCTTTAGATATAGGAAGATAACATACTAAAACTAAAAAGTTTTGATAAAAGGAGGATACTATGGCCATTAACACCTTGGATTTTACCAATAGAATATCATTTTCCATTCCTGAGGGCAAAGACGCCAAAAGTGGAAATAATAAGGGCGTTGTTGGAACCTTCAATGAATTTCTAAATAATGCAATAAATGAGGTAAGTGCACTTGAAAAGCAAGCGGATAGCATAGCAGAGGAATTTGCTATAGGCAAAACAGATAATATCCACCAAGTTATGATTGCCTCGCAAAAGGCGGATATTGCCCTTCAGTTTACCATGCAGGTTAGAAATAAAATACTAGATGCCTATAACGAAATAATGAGAATCCAGATTTAAGGGATTACCCAGCAATTATTACAAAAGCATATGCAAAAACAAAAAAAGGGGTTAAACTCCAATGATGGGAACTTTTAAGCATCAAATATTTTAATAAATCCCCTGCTTTAGTGTAGCATTTTATGTTGCAAATGATGAATAACCCTCGATAAAGGTGGTGAAGTCGTGTCCGAGGCAATATCAAGATTAAGACAACAGTTGACAGACTTCTGGAAGAATCTTGACGAATCTCAGAAGAAAAGAATTTACATAACATCAACATTACTTATTCTAGCATTTACACTGGGTATAATAATGCTGACAAGAACCACATACATTACCCTTATGACAATTGATGATTCTCGGGATCTAGCTGAAATAGAAAAAGCTTTAAATGATAAAAACATTAGATATAAACCTGGGGATAGGGGACAGATTCTTGTTGATTCAAAGGATAAAAACAAAGCGGAATTTGCGTTGGCATCTTCGGGGTTGACAGGAAGTGGGATGACCTTTGAAGATACTTGGAACTTAATAAACATCAGCTCTACGGAGAGTGATAAAAAGCATTTGTGGCATAATTTCAAGACTAAAAGTATTATTGCAAAGCTGAAGATGTTTGATAATATCAAGGATGCTGATGTAGAATTGACCGTGCCGGACAGTTCGATGTTTTTTGTTGAGAATAAGGAAGAAGCAAAAGCGTCTGTAAGGATTAATCCCAAAGGAGAAATAACGCCCGAACAGGTAGAGGGTATAGCCAGGGTTGTTGCCTCGTCTATAGAAGGGCTAAAACTGGAGAACGTTACGGTGGTTGACAATAATTTTAATATATTAAGTCAAGACTCCTCCAATGCTATGAACATTCCCGCAGGACAATACAAGTTGAAACTCCGCATAAAGGAGGAACTGGAGAGAAATATAAAAGAACTGTATTCAGGCAGGTCAAATAGTTATGATTTTATAAGTGTGGTTGTAAATCCAGTTTTGGATCTTGACAAAGTAACAACAAACACAAAGGAAATAACAAAGCCTACCGGATTAGACGAGGCGGTAGTAAGCGAGGAAAGGCATAAAGAGGAGCTGGAAAACGGTTCAATGGAGGGGCGAGCCCCGGGTATGGATGCAAATCCAGGGGATGGGAACGTACCGGGATACCCCATAACCGGAGAACAGGGTTCTTCCTATAAAAGCAATTCTGAAATAATAAACAGGTTATTTTCTGAGACATTGACTGCCCAGGAGAAGGCGATAGGTACAATGAATTTCGAACAATCATCGATGACGGTGGCATTATGGTATGGGGATAGAGTCCCCGATGATAGTAGTTTAACACAGGAATTCATAGATCAATTTAAACAAAGTCTGAGTAATGCCACAGGGATACCAATAGCCAAAATTTCTGTCGACAAACAAAAATTGGCACCAGCGCAGGAGTATATTGTTTCTGCATGGGAAAGGATAAAAGCTTTCTTGGACGAATATGGATTCTTTGCTTTGATGATTATCTTAGTAATTGCACTTATGCTTGCACTAATTCCCCGGAAGGGAGAGGGATATCAAACAGGTATGGAGCCCCAGCTCGCAACAGCGGGGGGTATAGGGGTTTCTGATGACTTGGATGAGGAAATTCAAAAGATAAGCTACGAGGAGCAATCGGAAGTCAAAAAACAAATCGAAAAATTTGTAAAAGAGAAACCCGAATCTGTAGCACAGCTTCTTAGAAACTGGTTATCGGATGAATGGGATTAAAGTATAGGGGGTATTAATGTGTCTCGAGGTGTATCTGCCAAAACAAAATTATCGGGAAAGGAAAAGGCGGCGATGCTACTAATTGCCATCGGACCCGAAAGATCTGCAGAGATCTTCAAGCATCTTAAGGAAGAGGAAATTGAGCAGCTCACCCTTGAAATTGCAAATATAAGGGCTGTAACACCTGAAGAGAAAGATAAGGTAATGGAGGAATTTTATCAGATATGCCTAGCACAGGATTATATTGCCGAGGGTGGCATAAGTTATGCAAAGGAAATATTAGAGAAGGCTTTGGGCACACAAAAAGCTTTAGATGTCCTCAATAAACTTACTGTATCGTTACAAGTAAAGCCCTTTGATTTTGTAAGAAAAGCGGATCCTTCACAACTTTTAAATTTTATACAAAACGAACACCCGCAGACAATCGCTCTGATTCTTGCATATTTAAAACCGCAGCAGTCTTCAATAGTTTTGTCTGCACTTCCTCAGGAGAAGCAGGCCGATGTGGCAAGAAGGATAGCGACAATGGACAGAACATCTCCTGAGGTAATCAAAGAAGTTGAACGGGTTTTGGAGAAAAAACTTTCGTCGCTTGTTACCGGAAATTTTACTACCGCAGGAGGCGTCCAATCAATAGTAGATATTTTAAATAGTGTTGATAGAAGTACAGAAAAATATATCATGGAAACTCTTGAAATCGACGATGCGGATCTGGCCGAAGAAATAAGAAAAAGGATGTTTGTCTTTGAAGATATTATTACGATGGATAATCGCTTTGTGCAAAGATTCCTACGGGAGGTTGACAATAACGAACTGGCTATTGCACTAAAGGGTACCTCGGAAGAGGTCCAGCAAAAGATATACTCCAATATGTCAAAACGTCTTGTTGAGATGATGAAGGAGGATATGGAGTACATGGGACCTGTACGGCTTAAGGATGTTGAAGAATCCCAGCAGAAGATAGTAAATACCATAAGGAAGCTTGAGGAAACGGGCGAAATTGTAATCTCTAGGGGTGGAGGTGACGAAATTATTGTATAACAAGGTATTTAAAAGCAATCAGGTGAATATTGGAATACCCGTCCAGATAAAGGTTCCCCTGAATTATCAAAATATAAAAAGGGCAAAAACCTCTAACGCCGACACAAATTTTGAAATTCCCAAAAATAAAGCAGAAGATACCCAAAGGCTTATAAAGCAAGCCAGATTAGAGGCCGAAAATATAACGAAAGAGGCGGAACTTGAAGCTAAAAAGCTGATAAAAAGTGCCAAGGAAGAGGCGAAAACAATAAGGAACCAGGCAGAAGAAGAATCCCGAAAAAAAGGTCTTGAAAAGGGGTATAAAGAAGCAAAAAGGGAATATGAGGGATTAATAAAAGAGGCAGAATCCATAAAGGAAAATACCTTAAAAGAATATAAAACAGCCCTTGCGGGTATCGAAAGGGATGCCATAAATATGATTTTGGATATAACCAAAAGGGTTATAGGAAATGAAATGAGTCAAAACAAGGATTACTTACTAGGACTAGTAAAAGAAGCCTTTGCCGAATGCTCCAACAAAGAAAATATAACCATGAGGGTTTCGCCGGAGGATCATGATTTTATAACAAATAATAAGAATAAAATTTTAACTGCAGCAGAGGGGACAGGAGAATTTGGCATCGAAAAGGATATGTCCTTAAAGGAAGGTGAATTGGTACTTGAAAGCCCCTACGGGAATGTCAACACGGGTGTGGACACAAAAATGAATAAGGTCAAAGAGGTATTTGAAAAGGTACTCAAAGATGATAAGCATATTATTCAAAGGTGATGGGATATTATGTCGGTTATTAATCTAAGTAAATATCATGATGCCTTAAACAAGGCCAATTTAATCGAATATGCGGGAAAGGTCTGCAAGGTGGTAGGTCTTACAATTGAATCGTGCGGACCCGAAGTTAATATAGGTGAGATTTGCAGAATTAATGCATTAAGGGGAAATAAGAAGATCGCCGCAGAGGTGGTGGGTTTTAAAGAAAATCGAGTGCTTTTAATGCCACTGGGGGGCATGAGTGGAATCGGGCCAGGAAGCAGAATAACTGCAACAGGAGAGCATTTGTCCATTGGTGTAGGAGAGGGATTGGTGGGAAGGGTGATCGATGGCATGGGAATACCCATAGATGGAAAGGGTGGTATAGCTGCCGATTTTGTATACCCCGTCGATAATATTCCTCCGTTGCCTTTGGAAAGGAAGAGAATAAAAGATCCCCTAACCCTTGGGATAAAAACTGTTGATGGACTTATTACTGTGGGCAAGGGTCAAAGAATAGGCATATTCGCTGGGAGTGGAGTGGGCAAAAGTACACTAATAGGCATGATAGCTAGAAATACAAGGGCTGACATAAATGTGATAGCTCTTATTGGGGAAAGAGGTAGGGAAGTCAGGGAATTTATCGAAAAGGATCTCAAGGAAGAGGGGTTGAAAAGATCTGTTATTGTTGTAGCGACCTCTGATCAGCCCGCATTGATACGACTTAAAGGGGCATTGTTGGCCACTTCTATAGCGGAATATTTCAGAGATCAAGGTAGGGATGTACTTCTACTGATGGATTCTTTGACAAGGTTTGCCATGGCCCAGAGAGAAATCGGGTTGGCCATCGGAGAGCCCCCGGTCTCGAGGGGATACACACCCTCAGTTTTTTCCGTCTTACCCAAGCTTTTGGAAAGAGCCGGGAATTCCGAGTCAGGTTCGATTACAGGATTGTATACTGTTTTGGTTGATGGTGACGATCTTACCGAACCGGTGACCGATACTGCAAGAGGCATATTGGATGGGCATATTGTTTTGTCAAGAGAACTGGCAAATAGAAACCAATATCCTGCTATAGATGTGCTCGCCAGTGTTAGCAGGGTTATGCCAGACATTGTGACTAATGAACATATGAGTTTGGCAAACGAAATTAAAAAAATCATGGCCATCTATAAAGATGCTGAGGATCTTATCAATATAGGTGCGTACATAAAAGGATCGAATGACAAAATTGATTATGCCATCGAACGAATTGATAAAATACAATCATTTATTGGACAGGGGACTCAGGATAAGCATACCCTTGCCGAAACCTTGGAAAGGCTAAAAAATATCTTATGACCATAAATTTAAAAGGCAGAGTAGGTGATTTTGTGGGCAAATTTGTCTTTAAAATGCAGTCGATATTAAACCTAAGGGTGCAAATAGAGCAAAATCTTAAAAACAACCTAGGAAGGGCAACCCAAGAGTTGGGAAGGCAAAGGGGCATATTAGAGCATATACGAGAAGAAAAGGAAGCCCACATGGAAAACATAACTCATATGTACCAAAGAGGCATTGCTGTAGGTAAACTCCAAAAATATTACGGGTATGTAAAACACCTGGGCACCAAAGAAAGAACCCAGCAGGAGAATATAAAAAAAGCTCAAGACCATGTTGAAAAATGCAGGCGGGAGCTGGTGAAGGCTATGAAGGATAAAAAGATACTCGAAAAGCTAAAAGAAAAAGAATTTGATGATTACGTCAAGCAGCAAAATAGAAGAGAGCAAAGATTAAACGATGAAATTATAAGTTTTAATTTAACTTGTTCCGAAATCTAGATAATATTAAAAGTTTGTTTAGGAGATGACAATGGCAAAAATAAAGGGGAATACAAAAGAAGGAGCATTGGCAACGGATACAGCAGCAGGAGGTAAGAAAAAAGCAAAGGGAATTTTATTTGGGATTGCTTTGTTCTTGTTGGCATTAATTGTTGTGGTTGGTATTGTTACGGGAGTATTTTATATTATAATACGTAATAATGTAAATGGTTTTGCCGATAAATACAGAGAACAGATAAAAAACATTCCAGTTTTGGGTTATGCTTTACCGGCGCCACCGGCTGATTATGATCCGTTGGATCCTGAGAACCTGAGCAGAAAAGAACTTTTGACTAAATACAATGAGTTTAGGAGCCAGAACAATAAGCTTTTGGGTCAAATGTTGGAAGTGGAGGAGGATTTGGAGACACTGGAACTTTTGCGTAGTGCCAACGAGGAACTGAAACATCAAAATAAAGAGATGGAAGAGAGTATGCAAAGAGAAAACAGTAAACTCCAAGAGGAAATCGAAAGGATGGAAGAGCTACTGGTAAGGGAAGACAAGGAAGGATTTAAAGAATTTTTCGAAAAAATGAATAAGGAAAAAGCTGAAGAAGTATACAGCCATATACTGGAGGAACAAAAATTAGATGAGCAATCCAAACAGTTTGCTCAAATATATGAAAAGATGGATGCCTCGGCAGCAGCGCAAATTTTTGAAGAACTTGTAGAAAATCAACCGGAGCTTGTCGTAGGTATATTAAAGAATATGAAGAAAGATTCGGCAGCACAAATTATTGAGGAAATGACCGGAAGCTCTGCAGCCAAGATTACAAAGATACTTTCAAAGGAGTTTGGGTTTGAAGAGTATCAGTAAAATTTTATATATAGGCCTAAGGGTTTATATAAATTAAATACAGGCAAAGGAGGTGAAAATGATGATTAACTATGATTTTATCCGTTCAACGGACTTGAAGGCATTTTGTATATTTGCCGATTCAGGCCAGCAAATTAAAACAGGGGGAAACGAATATAACTCCCCGGGGTTTAAAGATGTTTTAGATGTTGCAACGGATCTCATCGCTGACAGGCGGGGTAAGGAAAAGAATTTTAAAACAAAATTAAGTTCCGATCCTTTAAAAGCCAAAAGTTCTCGGGAGGAGGTACCGCAACGTAAAAAAACAACTTTGCCTTCTGAGGAATGTACTAACAATGGAAACAATGATTCCAATTCTAAAAAACGAATAGATCCCCAAAATACCAAAACAGAAGATGATATGCAAAATAAAGAATCCAGAGAGCAATCTCTAAAGAAAAAGCTGGCAAAGACGTTAGGAATCACAGAGGGTGAGCTCGGGGTATTGCTGGCGGCTCTTAATATTCCCCATTTAAGGAATGATGAAGAACTGAAGGCTTTTGCTCAGGAGATTTCGGAATACTTGGATTCGGGCGATTTTGAAAGCATATCCGATGTCCTCCGATCATTAGATGGTGGGTACGAAAGGATTAAAGACATCCTTAAAACCCCTAACTTGGAAGGAATGGAGAGTGAAATCGCAAGGGAGCAGGATGGTGCTGGATTAAAAACAATGTATATTGACGATGAAACCCCTGCGGAATCGGATGTTCCATTAGAACGCACAGCGGATATGTCTTCATGGGAATTACTGGAGGGCAATGACAAGATTATGAGGTTGGAGCACGATATCTATGGAAACGACACCCATATACCAGAGGATTTTTCTACCGCTGTCTTTGAAGATGGGGAAACGCAGCACCCGGCTAGCAGCTCTTTGGAGGATTCTTATGCACAAAAGGCTTCTAAGGCTTCGAGTCCCAAAAATGGGATAGCTTTTGAGACACTGGAGGATGGTGAGAAAACCGAAATTAAATCAGAAAGGTTTTATGAACATCTTGGAGCAAATCCCCAAGAATTTATGACAAGGGTAGAACAGGAGAATGATCTGCTACAGGCGATACAAGAGAGTATACCCACATCCGAAAAAGAGGTTCTGTCCCAGGTTATTGAAAAGGCAAGAGTGTTATTGGATGGAGATAAGAATGAAATGCTTATCAATCTAAAACCCGATCATTTGGGGAAGCTGGCACTCAAAATTATCACTGAAAAGGGGATTGTGGCGGCCAAATTTATTGCGGAGAATGAACAGGTCAAGGCGGTACTAGAGTCCAATTTGGATCTTTTAAAAGAATCTTTACAAAAGCAGGGGTTTTCGATCCGAGAATTTAGTGTATCCGTGGGCGATAACGGTGCCGGTACGAAGGAAAACAAAAACATGCACCATAATAATTCAAACAAGTCCAAATCAAGAGATAAAGCCATTACAGCCGCCGCGGCAAACGTCTTTGAACTGGGACGAATGAATGAAGCAATCGATCCCTATGGCAAAATGACCGGCAGTATAAATATAATCGCATAGGAAGGAGGTGAAAAGATGATTGTAGGAGATGCAAGCCGACAAAAAAACATTGAGGAAATCATAAAGGATACTGAAAACACATTGGGTAAAAGGGAAGTTGGTGAGCTGGGAAAGGATGAATTTTTAAATCTTTTGGTGACGCAGCTGCGATACCAGGATCCCCTAAATCCGGTAGAGGATAAAGAATTTATAGCCCAGATGGCACAATTTAGTGCCCTTGAACAGATGCAAAACCTCAATGCTAGTTTTGCCGCAACGAAAGCCTTTGGTATGATGGGTAAATACATAACGGCAAGGCTAATTGATGAGGATAGCTCAAAGGTCGAAAATATTGCGGGCACGGTCGGTGGGGTGAAGATGGAGGGCAGCAAAACCTTCCTGCAAGTTGGAAACAAAGACATCCCAATCGATAAGGTTTTAAGCGTTAAGGAGAGCTCTGAGGTATTTAATGATTCCGACATATCGCGTTATACAGGGCTTATTAACCATGAAATTAAAGGAAGTGTCTATAATCCGCAAACAGGTGAGATACTTGATGTAACCGGGATCGTTAGGGAGATTGAAAAGGGAAGTTACGAGGACTATGCTGTAACGGATGGTGTCAAAGTAAATATATCTGCTGTCAACAGTCATATACAATCGGCGGATCCGAAGTTTTGGGACGAGTATTTAAACAGCAATATGGGTCAGAGCGTTTCTTTGATAATAACCGATGAGGAGCACAGCGGTATGAGGATTCCTGTAAATGGAACTTTAAAGGATTTCACTTTACATCCCGATGGCAAAATAACAGGTGTTTTAGATGGAGTCTGTATTCCAGTCGAAAGTATCTACAATATCAAATTACAAGGAAATGGGGTGGAAAGATGATTATAAACAACAATTTTCACCCAAGTCTTAGAAAAGTTGTTGATAGATCTAATAATGTTTCAACTGATAAAACGAAAAACCTTAAAAACACAAACTTTGATGACATCTTAAAGGATAAAGTGGCCCAAAGAAGAGAGGTCAGATTTTCAAAGCATGCTCAGATGAGGCTAGAAAGCAGAAATATTGATCTTCGTGAAGCCCAAAGGGAAAGAATCTCAAATGCTGTACAAAAGGCAGAGGAAAAAGGGGTCAAGGATTCATTGGTGATTGTCGATGATATGGCTCTGGTGGTAAACGTAGGAAGCAAGACGGTAATAACTATTGTTAAAAATGACGAGCTTATGGAGAATGTATTTACTAATATTGACGGTGCTGTATTCACATGATTTAAACCTCACACTTCAAATTGACTCCTAATAAGAACACTACAAGGTACCAAAAACATAATAATGTTCCTAGATTGCAGGTATTGTTTTATAGCTGGACCCTTTCGGGAGGCTGACTATTCCGGAACGATAGAAGGGATAGATAATAATACCAGTGTTTATTTTATCGTAGCCAAAGGAGGTCAAAGGTTTATGATGAGATCCATGTTTTCCGGAGTTTCAGGGCTTCGGACACATCAAACGAAAATGGATGTTATAGGTAACAACATAGCAAACGTAAATACAGTAGGCTTTAAATCGGGTAGGGTGACTTTTGAGGAGGTCTTTAGCCAGACCCTAAAGGGTGCAGGTTCGCCCGATCAAGCAACAGGTCGCGGTGGGACAAATCCCATGCAAATTGGATTGGGCATAGATGTGGCAACAATTGATACGATTATGACTCGTGGGAGTCTCCAAAGGACTGATAACCCAACCGATTTATCTATCGAGGGTGATGGCTTTTTTATCGTAAGAGGGGGTTCATCGGGGGCATATATGTTTACAAGAGCCGGAAACTTCGGTCTTGACAGGCTCGGAAACCTGGTTACAGGCAGCGGTATGAATGTATATGGGTGGCAGAGTTATACAAGGGGGTCGGACGGCACCTATAGTTTCGATACGGAAAGCCCTATTGAGCCAATAAACCTGTTTTCGGATCCGGTTAATAAGAATAAAAGGATGTTGGCAGCTAGGGCAACCACTAGTGCAGTGCTAACAGGCAATTTGGATGCCTCATACCCAATTGACGATATGGAGTTTATGGTACCTATTACGGTGTTTGACACACTGGGCAATGACTATAAGCTTAGTATCACATTTAAAAAGACAGGAATAGAAGGCGATTATACCCAATGGGAATGGGAAATAGCTGATGGGATGGGGTTTACGAGTGATGATTCTGCAACCGGCGAAATACAATTTGATAAAAAGGGTCAGATTGTGCCCGATGAAGGGGTGACACCGTCTATAATAGTCATCCCCAACGACGAAGTGGGTTCGGAAGATATTGAAATAGAGCTAGATTTTTCCCAGCTTACAATGTATGCAGCGGATAGCTCAGTAAAGCCCACCAATGTTGATGGTTATCCCCCGGGTGAAATAGTTACCTTTAGTATAGGTTCCGATGGGATGATAACGGGAGTATACAGCAACGGACAACAGCAGCCTCTAGGCCTTGTAGCATTGGCCGGATTTGAAAACCCAGCGGGTCTTCAAAAGATGGGCAACAATTTATTTATAACCACCAGCAACTCTGGGGAATTCACAAGGGGTGTAAAGGCAGGATCCGACGGTACAGGCACCCTAAACCCAGGCACATTGGAAATGTCCAATGTGGATCTTTCAAAAGAATTTACTGATATGATAGTCACCCAAAGAGGGTTCCAGGCAAATAGCAGAATAATTACCACTTCCGATGAGATGCTACAAGAACTTGTAAATCTTAAAAGATAATTGATCCTTTATTGTTTAGCGCGGGGGAACACCCCCTGTGCTAAATAAGGCAATAGATGGAACAAACAATAAACAATGTAGCATTAAAAAAGCATCAATCGTAAAAAAAGAACATAAAAACATAATAATTTCATGGAAAAAGCAATTTTACTATTGAGTTTTCGAGGTAAAAACATTATGATTAGATTAACGAAGTTAAACGGAGTACAATTTATTTTAAATTGTGAATTAATCGAAACTATCGAACAAACGCCGGACACGATTATTTCAACGACAAACGGTAAAAAATTCGTTGTTACCGAAACCATTGAAAAAATAGTAGAGAAAGTATTATGGTATAAAAGAAAAATCTATTTATTTAAGGATGAAGAATGATTATAAAAGGATGAATATAGGATAATGGGTTTTATGCCCAAAGGAATTTTAATCGTAATAGCAATTTTTTAAAGGGAATACCAACATAAAATTTGGGGCATATCAGCCCAGAGCATACGGGTAATTTGCAGGTGTATTTACTCTGAGGATAAAGGGGGCGTAGGTTTTGGAGGGCAAGAGTGGATATTTTATACTTATCGGTATAGTGGCTTTTCTATCATTGACCTTAGCAATTCTGGTGATAATACTATTCCTACAGGGGGGTTCTGTGGCTTCCGGCACAGGGCAGGATCCAAAAGTAATTGACAGCCCTAGTGATAATGAGTTGATAAAACTGAAGATGTTTGAAGAGAAGATGCCGTTTAATCTTAAAAATGGGGATGCCGGGAAAAACCCCGTTATAGTTATCAGTGCCGAGGTATCCTACTTCAAAAAGGTTAGGGATATTGATGATACAACTGCGAAGATAGAGGCAAACAAGAGTAAATTGCAAGAGATAGTAGGTACATACTTCCAATCATTGACCCTAAAAGAAGTGATGGAAATCGAAGCTAAGGAAAAGGCGAGAAGCGAGCTCACAAAGAGAATGAACGAATCCCTGCTGGCAAATGAAAAAGCAAGAGATGATATTGTTTATACCATTATTTTCGATCAATGGTTCTACCAATAAGGGGGGTGTTTGCAGATGGGAGATATTTTATCTCAAAACGAAATAGATGAGCTGTTAAATGCCCTCAATACTGGTGAATTGGATGTTGGAAAAATATCATCCGAATCGGAAGGCAAGAAAGTTAAACTACATGACTTTAGACGACCTAGTAAATTTGGCAAGGATCATCTAAGGACACTAAACGTAATCCATGATAACTATGCCAGGATGGTTACCAACTTTCTTTCAGGTTATTTAAGGACCCTAGTGCAGGTCGAGGTAATTTCGGTGGAACCCATTGCATATTACGAGTTTAGTAATTCACTGTCTAATCCAGTTGTCCTTGCTATATCGGATTTTTCACCCCTTTCGGGCTCAATTATTATTGAAGTTGCTGCACCTGTTGCTTTTGCATTAATTGATAGGATACTCGGCGGAAAAGGGTATACCATGGAAAAAGTAAGGGAATTTACTGAGGTCGAGATAGCCATAATTGAAAGGGTAATAATACAAATCCTAGATCTCATGAGGGGAGCTTGGGAAAATGTAATCGAAGTAAGACCAAGGCTTGAAAAAATAGAGACCAATGCCCAGTTTGCCCAAATAGTTTCGGCAAATGAGATGATAGCGTTGATAACACTAGGTACAAGGATTGGTGAGGTGGAGGGGATGTTCAATATATGTATTCCCTATATGGTTGTTGAGCCGATATTATCCAAGCTAAGTACGAGGTATTGGTTTGCAAACACTGAAAAGGAGTCCAGTCCCCAAGCGAAACATTTAATCGAGAAAAAAATAGAAGAAACTAAGATTCCTATGAGGACAATCCTTGGAAAGACAACAATACAGGTAGCTGATTTTCTAGGACTGCAGCTTGGCGATGTAATACCGCTTGATACAAATGTTAATGGAAAGTTAGAGATATTAGTAGGGGAAAATTTAAAATTTTACGGTTCACCAGGAGTAAGGAAGAATAAGGTTGCAATCAAAATAACGGATGTCTTAAAAAGAGAGGATGAATAGAATGGAGGATATGTTATCCCAAGCCGAAGTAGATGCGTTGCTAAGTGGAGATACATTAGAAACCAATAATGAAAGCCAGGATAATGCAGGGCTATCATATGACGAGATTGATGCCATAGGGGAAATAGGCAATATAAATATGGGCAATTCCGCCACAACCTTGTCTACTCTATTAGGTCACAAAGTAGAAATTACTACACCCCAGGTTATGGTACCTACATGGGAACAGGTGATGAGCGAATACCAAGCATCATATGTAGCTGTGAGGGTTGCGTACACCACCGGTCTTAACGGCTTAAATCTCCTCCTTTTAAAGGAAGACGATGTTAGGGTAATCACCGATCTTATGATGGGGGGCGATGGTACTAATAGGGAAGGAGAAATCACTGATTTGCATCTAAGTGCAGTAAGCGAAGCAATGAATCAGATGATAGGGACTGCTGCCACCTCAATGTCTTCCATGTTTGACAAAAGAATCGATATTTCCCCCCCGAAAGCTTTTCCTTTTACAGAGGATAGTTCAGAATCGGAAAATTACCCCGATAAGGAAAGCAGGGTGGTAAGAATATCCTTTAAAATGACCATAGAGGGGCTGCTTGATAGCCAATTTATGCAGATAATTCCCCTTGAATTTGCAAAGGAATTAGTTGCCAATATTATGAATACGGGAATGGGAACGGGGGCTAGTGAGCCTGAAGAAATACCAGAGAGCGAAACTCCAAGCATTCCACAGCAGGATCCCGATATGCAGCATTCCAAGCAACGAACACAGGGTCAGCATACACAAATGGAATCAGTGGGACAAGCCAGAGTCCATGCACCCGTAAATGTACAGCCCGCTCAATTCGAAGCTTTTGATGATGGTGTAATATCGCTGGAGAAGAAAAATATTGGTCTTATTATGGATGTACCGCTACAGGTAACAGTTGAGCTAGGGAGAACTAATAAGCTTATAAGGGATATACTAGAGTTCAATTCCGGCTCAATAATTGAACTGGATAAGCTTGCAGGTGACCCAGTAGACATCCTAGTAAATGGTAAGATAATTGCACGGGGTGAAGTGGTAGTAATAGATGAAAGTTTCGGCGTAAGAATTACCGATATAATAGATCCATCAAAAAGGCTTTAGGTTTTGCAATAAAAGAGACAATAAATTAAGGAGAGGGTAAGAGATGGAAAATAAGATTCTTATTGTTGACGATGCCGCTTTTATGAGAATGATGATTAAGGATATACTCACGAAGAATGGGTATGAGGTTGTAGGGGAAGCTGAAAACGGTGCTCGTGCCATCGAACGCTATAAGGAGCTTTCACCCGATCTAGTAATTATGGATATAACAATGCCTGAGGTAGACGGCATCCAGGCTGTAAAGGAAATAAAAAAGATAAATTCAGAATCAAAAATAATTATGTGCTCAGCGATGGGACAGCAGGCTATGGTCATAGAATCAATCCAGGCAGGTGCAAGGGATTTTATCGTAAAGCCTTTCCAGGCTGAAAGGGTGGTTGAAGCTGTAAAAAAGGTCTTGGGCTAAAAGGGATACACAGAAAGAGGGTGAGTATTAAATGGATGAGCTGAAAAGTGCCATATTGTTTATTGTTGTTTTTGGATTTATTTTGCTGCTAGCATATATTACTACAAAGTTCGTTGGAACACGGACAAGCAGAATTGCAAAAGGGAAGCATATTGATATCATAGAAACGATAAGTTTAGGATTTGACAGCAGGCTTCATTTAATTAAGGCGGGTGAAGAATATGTGCTAATATCAACATCTGGAAAAAACACCCGACTTTTGACAAGGGTTAACATGGGGGACTATTCTCCAAAAGAAAATGAAAAAGAGATGAGCCATTTTAATTTTAAAGACATATTTGAGAAATGTTTTAGAGGTAGTAAAAACAGGACGGAAAAGGATTTTTATCTAAAAGAAAACGAAAAAAAGATAGACCCTAGGCAGGGGGTATTTAGCAACAATCTAAAGAAACTACAAGAAATTGCGGCCCAAATAAGTGTGCATAATACGGAACATGGAGAGGAATAAACCAATGAAAAAAGGGACGGTTTTTTTCTTAACAATAATATTGGTAGTATCAATATTTGTATTTTTGACAGGGGATGTTTATGCTGAACCAGATAGCGTATCATTACCCAGTATCGGATTTACAGTTGGATCCTCGGATTCTCCCCAGGATGTATCTACTAGTATCCAAATAATACTGCTGCTAACTATCCTGGCATTAGCTCCTTCGATTTTGATTATGATGACCTGTTTTACTAGGATAATAATTGTGCTTTCCTTTTTAAGAAACGCTATGGGCACCCAACAAATGCCACCAAACCAGGTGTTAATAGGCTTAGCGCTGTTTTTAACCCTTTTTATAATGAATCCTGTGTTGACCAAAATCAACGATACTGCGTTTAAACCCTATTCTAAGCAGGAGATTACGCAAGAGGTTGCAACCGAAAGGGCAGCAACTGCAATTAAAGGTTTTATGCTGGAACAGACATCAATGGATGATCTGGGGCTTTTTGTATCACTTTCGGGTATGGATACCCCAATCAAAAAGGAGGAGATACCGACCCTCCCCTTGACCATAATTATTCCAGCCTTTTTGATAAGTGAATTAACCATAGCGTTTAAAATAGGTTTTCTTATATATATACCATTTCTTGTAATTGACATGGTGGTTTCAAGTACACTTATGTCTATGGGGATGATGATGCTTCCGCCCGTAATGATTTCCCTGCCCTTTAAAATTTTGTTGTTTATTATGGTTGGGGGATGGAATCTTGTTGCACAATCCCTAGTTAACAGTTTTGTATCGTGATACGGCGGAATGAATATATTTCTGATTTCAGGGGTGAGGTTGTATGGAGCAAGGTATGATAATAGAACTAGCACAAAGAGCTATTATGACAGTTATTTTTGTTGCGGCTCCAGTACTGATTTTAAGCCTTTTGGTGGGGCTTGCGGTAAGCATTTTTCAAGCCACCACACAGATTCAGGAACAGACTCTAACTTTTGTACCCAAAATACTAGCTATTCTCATAGGAATAGTTATATTTGGATCGTGGATGTTGAGGGTTTTAATAGAATTTACGCAGGGTATATACATGAATCTAAATCAATACATAAGATAAAAAACAACAGAAGGTGATAAATTGGCTATTCCAGCGGAAATAATGCACATTGGTATGGAAGTGTTTCTTTTAGTATTTGTTAGAATGACGGGTTTATTTGTGGTAGCTCCAGTTTTTGGGGGAAAAAATATACCCACTTATCTTAAGATAGGTTTTTCCTTTATGTTGGCACTGGTGCTCGTGAATACCATCGGTACCTGGGATCTAAATTTTACGAATATTTATGAATATTTTATTTTTGTTTTAAAAGAATTTATAGTAGGAATAACGCTGGGGTATGTATCCTACCTTATCTTTACAGGCATACACCTTGCAGGACAACTCATTGATATGCAAATAGGTTTTGGGATTGTAAACGTTATTGATCCATTAAATAGTATTCAGGTACCCATAACATCGACTTTTTATTTTGTTTTATGTATACTTATTTTTCTTATATGCAAAGGCCACTATATTTTGATAAGAGCCCTGTCTGTAAGCTATAAATATATACCGGTGGGTGCAGGGGTGTTTGGAAAAGGGATTATCGATGATATACTTCGGGTTTTTGGCAACATATTTTTTACAGCTTTTAAAATAAGTGCTCCTATTCTTGCGGCAATAATTATTGCAGATGTTGCATTGGGCATTATTTCGAAGTCGGTTCCGCAAATGAATGTTTTTATGGTTGGCATGCCGCTAAAGATAGTTTTGGGACTGGCAATAGTAGTGATAACAATGCCTATGTTTATATCACTTGTGGAAAATTTAATAAGGTATATGGATAATGAAATGTATACTTTCCTAAAGGATATGGCGGTAAAATGAAAACGGAGGCAGAAGGCATTGAAAAAATGATAGACAGGATGTTCACAGAAAAGGGAAATGCTTTATCAATAAAAAATAAGAGGAGGACTCTTCCAAAAGGAACAAGTCCAAGGCTAAATCTGCAGATATTTGCAGATAGTGGTGATAAAACTGAAAAAGCCACGCCTAGAAAAAGAACTAAAGCCAGGGAAGAGGGACAAGTTCTCCAAAGCAAGGAAATGACCTCGGCCATTATTCTTTTATCTATGTTCATGACCATGAAAATTTTTGGCAGGTTTATGTATGAGGAAATTCTTGGTTGCTTTAATAGGGTATTTACGATTTACTTAGAAGTTGACGATTTGTTTGATATAAATGGTATACTAAAGATTTTTAATAAATCTCTTATAACATTGTTAAAAACAACCGCCCCGTTATTTATGACGGCTTTATTGGTAAGTTTGGTATCTGGCTATGCCCAGGTGGGATTTTTATTTACTACGAAAACACTTAATTTCAAGCCCAGCAAGTTAAACCCCATAAACGGTCTTAAAAGGATTTTTTCGTTTAGATCGTTGATGGAATCAATAAAGTCGATTTTAAAAATTATTGTAATTGGATGGGTTGGTTATTCATATATAAAGGGTCAGGCTGGAAAGATACTTACTACAATGGATATGGACGTAATTGCTATAGCATCCTACATTGGTGTTACTGCAATAAACGTTGGAATAAGAATGTGCATTGTTCTTTTGGCAATAGGAGTGGCGGATTACGGATATCAGTGGTGGGAATATGAGAAAAATCTTAAAATGTCAAAACAAGAAATAAAAGAAGAACACAAGGAGATGGAAGGAAATCCAGAGATTAGATCAAAAATAAGGCAGAAACAAAGACAGATATCAATGCGAAGAATGTTGCAGGATGTACCAAAAGCCGATGTCATAATAACCAACCCAACACATTTTGCAGTAGCAGTAAGGTATGATCAAGAGTCATCAAATGCCCCCACTGTTATAGCGAAGGGGCAGGATTACATGGCAATGAGAATAAAGGAGATAGCAAGGGAAAACCAGGTAGAAGTGGTTGAAAATAAATCTCTTGCCAGAACCCTTTACCAGGCCACGGAAATAGGGGATGAAATACCCCAGGAGCTTTATCAGGCGGTGGCAGAAGTCCTTGCCTATGTATACAGCCTAAAGCAAAGGGATGGTTCGCAGGCACATTCTAATAAATAGGCCGAACGCTACCACAAAGTAGCTCAAATATAGATGGAAGGAGCGGAAAATATGAAAGTAAAATTTGGGGATATATCTATAGCAGTATTGGTTGTACTTATAGTACTGATAATTATTCTACCTGTCCCTAGCGGGATTTTAGATATCCTTTTAGCATTAAATATTGCGGCGTCAATCGTAGTGCTTCTTAATGTGGTTTACTCCAGAGAAGCGTTGCAGCTTTCGGTTTTCCCCTCGATTTTATTGTTCATGACACTCTATCGGCTTGCTTTGAACATAAAATCGACAACGTTGATCTTAGCAGATGGTAAGGCAGGGCAAGTTATTGATGGATTTGGCAATTTTGTCGCTCGCGGGAATCTCGTAGTGGGCGCAGTGGTGTTTCTAATAATTACCATTGTGCAGTTTTTGGTAATAACTAAGGGAACGGAAAGAGTGTCCGAGGTTGCCGCCAGGTTTACGCTTGATGCTATGCCGGGCAAGCAAATGGCTATTGATGCCGATTTAAATGCTGGGCTTATAAACGATGCAGAGGCTAAAGAAAGAAGAAAAAAAATACAAAGGGAATCAGATTTTTATGGGGCTATGGATGGTGCTACCAAGTTCGTAAAGGGTGATGCAATTGCGGGACTCATAATTACTATAATTAATATCATAGGTGGAATTATTATAGGCGCAATTATGAGGGGTGAAAATATAAGTTTTGCTTTCCAAAATTATACGATACTTACTATAGGGGATGGACTAGTAAGCCAAATTCCCTCGCTTTTAATTTCGGTTGCCACAGGTCTTATTGTAACAAAGTCCACCTCCGACGAAGGGCTCAGTGATGACTTAAAAAAGCAAATACTTTACAATCCAAACGTATTTTTTATAGCTTCTGGTTTTTGTATTTTCCTTGCAATACCCCTCGCCACACTTCCATTTCTTACTCTTGCATTAATATTCATCATATTAGGAATTGGGCTTATAAAAAGAAATGTAAGGGACGAAGAGCAAGAAGGTATACAAATAGAAGAGGAAGAGGTCAAAGAGATCAGAAAACCCGAGAATGTTGTGAACCTATTACAAGTAGATCCCATAGAGCTCGAATTCGGGTATGGAATTATACCCCTTGCCGATACAAACCAAGGTGGGGATCTTTTAGATAGGGTTGTTATGATAAGAAGGCAACTTGCTTTAGAATTAGGAATGATAGTGCCGATAATAAGGCTTAGAGATAATATACAGCTAAACCCCAACGAATACGTAGTCAAAATAAAGGGGGTAGAGATTGCTGGCGGCGAATTGATGCTTGATCATTACCTTGCTATGAGCCCAGGGTTTGTAGAAGAAGAAATAGAGGGGATAAAAACAACTGAACCTGCATTTGGCTTACCTGCTGTATGGGTAAGCGAGGCGCAAAGGGATAGGGCGGAAATGCTTGGTTATACTGTTGTCGATCCTCCATCCATTATCGCAACCCATCTGACTGAAGTTATAAAATCACATGCCCATGAGCTAACAGGAAGGCAGGAAGTGCAGACCATTGTAGATAGGATCAAGGAAAATTATCCTGCCATAGTGGAGGAGCTCATACCCAAAACGATGACTGTCGGGGAAATACAAAAGGTAATAGCAAACCTTTTAAAAGAGGGTGTATCCGTAAGGGATATGGTTACTATACTAGAAACACTAGCCGACTATGCCCCCTCAACCCACGACACGGATCTACTTACAGAATATGTCAGGCAGGCTTTAGGAAGGGCAATCTCTAAAAAGTTTATAAAAGGGAAAAAATCAAATGTTATCACTCTCGATCCTAGGCTAGAGCAGGTTATTATGGATGCAATACATAAAACCGAGCAGGGTTCATACCTTACATTGGAACCTGGTATTGTAAATACCATTATAAACAATCTATCGAAACAGGTCCAAAAACAGGTTCAACTGGGGCAGCAACCCATAGTATTATCTTCACCCATTGTAAGGCTGTACTTTAGAAGATTAACAGAGCAGTCCATACCCGGGCTGGTAGTTTTATCATATAATGAACTTGATCCGACAGTTGAGGTTCAAGCAGTTGGGACGGTGAGTGTTTAAATGAAGATTAGAAGATACGTTGGAAGGGATACCCAAGAAGCTATACTAAAGGTAAAAATGGATTTAGGCAGCGAAGCGTTGATATTAAACACCAGAAAGATTAAACAAAAAGGTTTTCTTAAAATGTTTTCCAAGCCCTTGGTAGAAATATTAGCGGCAGTTGATGATTATTACGGGATCAATACTAAAAAAGGAAGAAACAGAAACGAGATTACAGGCGGTAAAAAAAATGAGGTAAAAATGATAGGGGATATAGCAAAAGAAACGAATTTTAAGGGTAAATTGATCGAAAAGGAGGAAAATACAGATCCATTAGAGAACAAAATAAATGATATGGAGCTAATGCTCAACAAGATCTATAAACAGATTCAGCATCCTCCTGAAAAATCAAAAACCTCCCCAGATAAGGGTGGAAGCAAGTCGCTATCAGGAATTCTCGGGCTTTTTCATGACAACCTTGTAAAAAACGAAGTAGAGATGGATATTGTCGAACAGCTTATTGATATGGCAAACAAAAAGAAGAAGGAAAACGCAGGTTCTGCGGATACTACATCGATAATGTATAATCTAATTTCTAGTATGCTCGGAAAATCATCCGCAATAAAGTTGCGAGAGGATGAAAAACCGACCATCGTAACCTTTGTAGGGCCTACGGGGGTTGGAAAAACAACCACCCTTGCAAAAATAGCCGCTCATTATTCTTTGGATCATAAAAAAAAGGTAGGGCTTATAACTGCTGATACCTATCGTATTGCAGCGGTAGAGCAGTTAAAGACATATGCAGAAATACTCGGTATGCCTCTTAGAGTAGTCTATTCGGAAGAAGAGATAGATGATGCAATAGATGAATATAAGGACATGGATATAGTTTTTATAGATACTGCGGGCAGAAGTCATAAAAACAAGCCCCAATTTGATGAGTTAAAGGCATTTATTGAAAAGGTAGATGCCGATGAGATATTTCTTGTACTTAGTACAACTGTGGGAATGAAAAACTGCAGGGAAACAGTAGAAAACTACAGTTTTTTGAAAGATTACAAGCTGATTTTCACAAAGCTAGATGAAAGCTCCTCAATGGGGGTTATTCTTAATTCGAGGTATATGACAAACAAGGAGCTATCCTTTGTGACAATGGGTCAGAGTGTGCCCGATGATATAGAGGTAGCCAATATTGATAAAATCACAAAAAACTTGTTAGGAGCATTTGTAAATGATAGATCAAGCTGAAAACTTAAGGCAAATTATAGGCAATTTAAAAACCAGATGCACTGCCGTTATGCCCGGCATATTAGATTCAGAGCAAAGGACATCAAAGGTAATTACCGTGACTAGCGGTAAGGGTGGTGTGGGAAAGACCAATGTTACCGTAAATCTTGCTATAGCACTTAGCAGAATAGGGAAAAGGGTCGCCATACTAGATGCGGACTTTGGTTTGGCAAATATAGATGTGATGCTGGGTATTGTGCCAAAACATACTTTGGTTGATGTCATGTACGACAACAAAAATATACTTGAGGTTTTAACAGACGGTCCGGAAAATATAAAATTTATATCCGGGGGTTCTGGGGTCGAGGGACTGGTGAAGCTCACGGAAAAGCAGCGCGAAAGCTTTATGCAAAATATATCCCTATTAGATAGACTGGTGGATTTTATACTAATTGATACGGGCGCGGGACTTTCAGAAAGTGTGTTAGGGTTTGTAATGGCAGCAGATGAGGTTATATTGGTGACTACCCCCGAACCGACATCCATTACCGACGCATATGCATTAATAAAATTTATTGCAAACAGAGATGAAAACAAAAAGATTCGGGTTGTAGTAAATAGAGCAGAAAATGCTGGCGA
This sequence comes from Clostridium sp., assembly GCA_012798835.1. Classification (GTDB taxonomy): domain Bacteria; phylum Bacillota; class Clostridia; order Acetivibrionales; family Acetivibrionaceae; genus Hungateiclostridium. The sequence goes on along the minus strand of JAAZML010000026.1, from coordinate 20,145 downwards.
AGCAGATGACATACTAAATAAGCTATCAGTGGTTACGAATAGATTTTTGACGGTAGATATCCATCCACTGGGTTTTGTCCCCCATGATGAGCAGGTGATAAAGGCGGTGAAAATGCAGCAGCCATTTATTTTGAGTTTTCCCAAAAGTCAAGCCTCAAGGCATATAATAGAACTGTCGAAGAAACTTGCCAATAGCGAAGGAATTAGTAAAGAATGCAAGAATGCTGGTATAAAAAAATTTGTACAAAAGTTTTTAAACCTAGTGAATAACTAACCATGGCATATAACAAAAAAGGGTTATATGGAGGTTGCTATGAGATTTGATAAATTAAAGATCGGACAAAAGTTAGAGATACAATTGTACAAGACAAAGGACACGAGGGTGGATGTTATACTGGTCAGTCAGTTTGAGTGGGTCGAAAAAGGCGATGTACTGTGTATTGCAGCCCCCATATATAGGGGGAGATTATACCCAGTGAATCCCGGGACAAAAATGGACGTAGTATTTATTTATAGGGATAACCTCTATGGTTTCGAAGCTGAGGTTACAAATAGAGGAATAAAGCAGAAAATCAACTTATTGAAGTTAAAACCGTTGACAGGTATTAGGAAAATCCAAAGACGCGAATTTTTTAGATTTGAATGTGCTGTTCCCATATACTACAGAGAAATAAAGGATCCTAGGCATATTAAGCGTGATGAGGAAGGGAAACTTATTAAGACGTATACAGGGGATCTAGGGGGCGGAGGGGTATGTATTCGATTAAAAGAGAAGATTGAATACGGGTCTTATGTCGAATGCGAACTATTATTAAATGATCTTAATAAAGTTAGTTTTATAGGCAGGGTGGTACGTTTGACACAATATGATTTTACCTGCGGTGAATATAAATATGAAATAGGGGTACAGTTTGAGAAAATTAGTGGGAAAGACAGGGAAAGAATAATAAGCTTCATATTTCAGGAGCAAAGAAAACTTATCAAAAAGGGTTGATAAAGGTTTATGGTTATATTTGATGAACATCAAAAAATAAGGGTTTTGATTGTAGATGATTCAGCCTTTATGCGAAGGGCGATATCGGCTATTTTAGATAGTGATAGCGAAATCCAGGTCATAGGGACTGCCAAAAATGGGGTCGAGGCGCTGGAAAAAGCCCATGAGCTAAAACCTGACGTTATTACCATGGATTTAAATATGCCTGTTATGGATGGAATTGAGTGTCTTGAAAGGATAAGAGCTTCCCTTAAGATACCCGTTATTATGTTAAGTAGCTATACAAAAGAGGGTGCCGCCGCTACTATGCAGGCTTTGAGTAAAGGGGCAACCGATTTTATAGCAAAACCGGAAAACATATTTGATATGAAAAAAGCGGATCTTAAGAGGGAGATAATTGATAAGGTAAAAGTTGCAAGGTATTCAAAGTTCCAAGATAGCATAAAAAGAGAGGAAAAAATAGTAAAGATTAGAAGGCGAATATATAGGGATGCTCCAAGGAATCTAGTGGCTATTGGCACTTCTACCGGGGGCCCAAAGGCACTACAAGAGATTATTCCGCTGATATCCCCAAAAACCGAGGCAGCTTTTATGCTTGTGCAGCATATGCCCGCAGGTTTTACAAAGTCTTTGGCCGAAAGGCTGGACGCAATGAGTGCTATCAAGGTTAAGGAAGCCGAGCATGATGAATTATTAAAGTGTGCACATGCCTATATTGCACCGGGTGGTTATCACATGCTGGTAAAGGAGACCGATAAAGATGTTTATAAAATAAAGCTTACAAAAACCCCCCTCATAGAGGGACATAGACCTTCTGTAGATGTAATGCTAGAATCGGTGTCTAAAATTGATATTGATAATATTGTTGCAGTTATTATGACGGGAATGGGCAAGGATGGAAGTAATGGCATAAGAGAACTAAAAAAAAGAAGAAATGCACATATAATTGCACAGGATGAAGATACATGCGTTGTATTTGGTATGCCTAGAATGGCAATTGCAACGGGGTTAGTAGACAAAGTTGTTCCTTTGGGACAAATTGCGGACGAAATTATGAAAACTGTGGGGGTGCATAGATAATGGATATGAGCCAATATCTTGAAATATTTATTGATGAGACAAAGGAACATCTGCAGGGTTTAAATGAATCCCTGCTTCAACTTGAGAAGAACCCTGAGGATAAACCAATGTTGGATGAAATTTTTAGGGTGGCTCATACATTAAAAGGTATGTCTGGGACGATGGGATTTAACAAAATGGCCAAGCTCACACACGATATGGAAAATGTTTTACAGGCGGTAAGAAACGGACGAATAAAAATAACAGTTGAGCTAATAGATCTATTATTCAGATGTCTTGATGCCCTTGAAGGTTATACTGAAGAAATTATAAATAGCGGGGGTGAAGGGGAAGAGGACTACGGGGACATAATAAAGGCCTTAAATGAAAGTGTCGATAAGGGAACTGTAAAGATAACTGCCCAAGATACTAAGATTAATAGGGAACCCCAAAAGGTGCAGGATGGGGAACATGTAGCTGTGACCGAAAATTTCAAATTTGATGAATATGAAAAGAATGCTGTTAAAAGGGCGATGGAAATGGGCATGAATGTCTTTAAAATAACTGTTATGCTCAGCGAAAGTTGTGTTTTAAAATCCGCCCGGGCCTTTATAGTGTTTCAAACTCTAGAGAGGTACAGCGAAATAATAAAGTCGGACCCTGGGGTAGAGGATATAGAGGATGAGAAATTCGATTTTGAGTTTACCGTTGTATGCGTTACCAAGGAAGAAGCCAAGGTATTTAAAAAAAATATCAACGGTATAGCTGAGGTGAATGAGGTAAGGGTAACGTCTTTGAGGTATGAAGATTTGAAGGATTGCCCCCAGCTAGAAACCGATTCAACGGAAGAAGAGGTAAAGACCAAGGAAAATAAGGAATCAGATTGTAAAAACAAAGATAGGGATGGCCAGGATAAAAGGAAGGATACCCAGACACATAGGCCAAAGACAGGTAAAACGGTAAGGGTCGATATTAACAGATTAGATGTTTTAATGAATCTTGTAAGTGAGCTAATTATTATAAAAACCCGTCTGGAAGGTCTTAATATTGATACCGCTACACAGACCTACGACGAGGCCATCGAGTATCTGGAACATATAACAACCAGCCTTCACGATGCCGTTATGAAAGTCAGGATGGTACCAGTAGAAATGGTATTTAACAGATTTCCAAGGATGATAAGAGATGTTTCCCGTGAAATGGGTAAGGAGATTGAGCTTGTCATGTCGGGAGAGGAAACTGAGCTTGATAGAACGGTAATAGACGAAATTGGTGATCCCCTAATTCACTTACTACGAAATTCCGCAGATCATGGCATTGAATCGAAACAAGAAAGGCTGAAGCTGGGGAAACCGGCAGCCGGCCATATATATCTTCGTGCGTACCATGATGGAAATAATGTTGTTATAGAGATTGAGGATGACGGAGGCGGAATAGATCTGGAAAAGGTAAAAAGCAAGGCCATCAGCAAGGGAATTGTAAGGGAAGATATGGCCGAGACTCTTTCGCAGAAGGATATAATAGACCTCCTTTTTATGGCATCATTTAGCACATCGGATAAAGTTACAAGCCTATCCGGCAGAGGTGTTGGTCTTGATGTGGTCAAAACAAAGATAGAGCAGTTGGGGGGACTCATAGAAGTAGAGACCAAAAAGCAAAAGGGGAGCAAGTTTGTGGTAAGACTCCCTCTCACATTAGCAATAATCCAGGCACTTTTAGTTGTAATTGGAACCGAAAAATATGCTATACCCCTAAACACTGTAAAGGAAATAATCAAAATCACACCTGAACAAATAAAGAATGTCCAAAAACAGGATGTAGTTTTGTTAAGGGACACAATCATCCCCATCGTGAGATTAGACAGGATACTTGAGGTTGAAAGGGATAATAAAGAATATAAAAGCCTCACAGTGGTGATTGTGAATAAAGGCGAAAAGCTATCGGGTTTTCTGGTTGATTCCCTAATAGGTCAGCAGGAGGTAGTTATAAAATCCCTAGGAAAAATGCTTTCAGGATCAAAATGGATTGCTGGGGCAACCATACTTGGGGATGGGAATGTAGCTATGATTTTGGATGTCAACTCTCTATCGCTTTAAAAAGGAGGTACAAGGTATGGATAACAAAAACATTCCAGAAACCAAGCAATATGTAGTGTTTAAATTGGGGGATGAAGATTATGGAATAGACATCCAAAGGGTTACCACCATCGAAAGGATGATGCTAGTTGCAAGAGTACCTAAAACTCCCGATTTTATAAAGGGAGTAATAAATCTAAGGGGCGATATAATTCCGGTTATGGATCTTAGGGCAAGATTCGGACTTCCAGAGGTTACTGAGACCGAGGAAACCAGGATTGTTATTCTTCAAATGGGTGATATACCCTTTGGCGTAATTGTCGATGAAGTAGATGAGGTACTGCAATTGACGGATGAATCAATAGAAAATGCGCGAAATAGTGCAGCTAACCCATCTCTTGATTATGTGCTGGGTATGGGCAAAATTGGAGACAGGATTATTACATTACTAAGTGTTGAAAAACTCGCAGATATAAATCAGGAAGAAAAAAAGCAAGGAGAATAATAAAATGATTCTTAATTTTGACAACCTCAACAATCTTCAGATGGACGTATTAAAAGAGATAGGGAATATTGGAGCGGGTAATGCAGCCACGGCTCTTGCAAAGTTGTTGAAGAAAAAAGTAAATATGGATGTACCCAAGGTAAAAGTGCTTATGTTTCAGGAAGTAAGTGAAATCTTGGGTGAAGCAGAGATACCTGTTGTCGGCTTATTGCTAGCTGTAACGGGAGATATAAGAGGAAGTATAATGTTTATTCTAAAAAACGAAGCAGCACGGGGTTGGGTTAATATTTTGATGGGGAAGCCCAGATGTGATGAAATAGAATGTATCGAATTTGATGAAATTGAGATTTCAGCCTTAAAGGAAATTGGAAATATTCTTGCGGGCTCATATTTATCAGCATTATCGAGTTTAACAGGGCTTAATATTTTGCCTTCGGTGCCTGAATTAGCAATTGACATGGCGGGGGCAATAGTTAGTGTACCGGCAATAGAGTTTGGGAAACTTGCTGATTCTGTCTTATACATAGAAACAGAGTTTTCCGAAGGGGGTACAAAGGTTATAGGGGACTTCTTTCTTATACCGGACTTCCATTCTTATGGTACATTATTAAAATCATTAGGAGTAATAAGCTGATGGGGAATATTATAAAGGTTGGGATGGCCGATTTGAAGGCAATGCGCCATCCAGCTGTGCTTACAACTTTGGGGCTTGGTTCCTGCGTGGGCATAGCACTTTTTGATACAAGCACCAACATTATCGGATTAGCACATGCCATGCTTCCGGAAAGCTCCCAGATAAAAAACAGGGCAAACGTCGCCAAATTTGTTGATACTGCTATAGATACGCTTATTGCAAAGATGGAAAGATTAGGCGCCGCAAGGGAGGGAATTGTTGCAAAGCTGGTAGGCGGTTCACAAATGTTTGCTTTTTCCCAGGGCTCCGAACTGATGAGAATAGGCCATAGAAATGTGAAAGCTGCAAAGGATAAGCTTAAGCAGCTAGGCATTCCAGTAATTGCTGAGGACACAGGCGGGGGTTATGGTCGAACTATTGAATTTGATTCAGCTATGGGTATCCTTTTAATAAAGACGATTGGTTACGGAATAAAGAGAATATAAGAAGGGACATAAAGATGGACTATATTCATAGAATTCCTTTTATTACTGGTATTTTTGCCACGATTTTTGTGGGGATATTAAGCTATGGCGGGGACCATGAGCTAAAAACCATTTGCACCAAAATGTTTTTCAGCATGGTGGTATTCTTCACCATTGGTGTTTATCTGAGGAGTTTTGTAAGGAAAATAGACAACGAAATAAGGCAGAGAAAGGAGCAAGAGAATTTTAAAAGGCAGCAGGAAATGTTGATGGAAAAGAAAAAGGAAAAGGATGAGAAGAGAGGAATAAACATTGATTTGAGGGCGGGACAAAAAGATGCCAAGGGTAATAGGGATGAAAGCTACAACGACCTGTATGACGAAGAATTTGAGCCGCTTAGGGTAAGCAGTGTTGAAATAAGGGAAGAAAAAGACATCATGTAAGCGTTTTAGAGGCAATACTTCAGACTACATTTATAAAAATAAGTAGGTAATGGGGGATTAATATGTCATCTGTCAATGAAAAACAAATGGAGCTATGGAGGCAATATAGTGATACAGGGGATCCCGCAGCTAAAGAGAAGCTTATAATAGAGTACACCGGTGTTGTTAAATATATAGCTGGAAGGCTTAGTATATATTTTGGATCGAATGTTGAGTACGATGACTTAATAGGATATGGGATCTTTGGCCTTATTGATGCCGTTGAAAAATTTGATTTGAGTAAGGGAGTCAAGTTTGAAACCTATGCGTCACTCAGGATAAGGGGGGCAATTATCGATAGCATAAGGGAAATGGATTGGGTGCCAAGAACCCTAAGGCAAAAAAGCAAAGAAATTGAAAGGGTTTATTCGGAATTAGAGAACGAATTTGGGCGTTCAGCTACCGATAAGGAGGTAGCAGATAGGCTTGGTATAGGCATAAAAGAGCTTAACAAGCTTTTGGGGGAACTTAATTTATCCTCGATGGTATCCCTTGAAGAATTTTTAGAGCAGAATTACGAAATGGATGTAAAAACTGCCCCTATATCTAGGGACGAAAGACCAGAGGGTTATCTTGAGATGACAGAGCTCAGAGAGATACTTTCGGATGCAATTGGCAAGCTACCCGAAAAAGAAAGATTGGTTGTATCCTTGTACTACTTCAACGATCTCACGCTAAAGGAGATTAGCGCAATAATGAAAGTATCCGAATCACGTATATCGCAGTTACATACAAAAGGCATTTTGCGTCTTAAGGGGAAGCTGATAAGACATGAAAGTGTTTTGCGCAGCTAAAGGCATTGTACTTGCAGTTTTGTTTTATTACTACCAATATATACAGGAGGAAAATCTATGGAACCAAGAAGTGGTGCAAAAAAGAAAAGCCCCTCAATAACTGTTGAGGTATCGGCCGATAGGATGAAGGCAATTGTTGTAGTGAAGATTCCCGAAGGAGGAGAAGCACCGGGCAAGGATGATATTATGGAGACCCTAAGAGAAAAGGGTGTGATATATGGGATAAAAGAATCCGTACTTGGGAATATTCTAAGGCATGGAATTTATAACGAAAAAATAGAAATTGCGGAGGGAGCGCCGCCCACGATTGGCAAAAATGGAGAGGTAAAATTTCACTTTGATTTAAACACGGAGAAAAAACCTGTTGTTTTAGATGATGGTAGAGTAGATTTTAGACAGCTAAATTTGATACAAAGCATTAAAAAAGGTGAAACCCTATGTTCCTTGATCCCACCGGTGGCGGGTACCCCCGGAAAAAATGTTTTTGGTGAGGAAGTAGCTGCGCCCGATGGTAAACCTGCAATTTTGCCAGCAGGAAAGAATGTAGAGGTAGTAGATGATGGACAAAAGCTTATAGCTGGCATAGATGGCGGGTTAAGTTATGGGGATGGCAAGGTCAGCATTATTGCCAATTATGAGGTTGCAGGAGATGTAGATAATTCTACAGGAAATATTAATTTTATAGGTAATGTAATCGTTCGTGGGAATGTGTTATCAGGTTTTTCCATTGAAGCCGGCGGTACCGTTGAAGTTTTAGGGGTGGTTGAGAGCGCCACCATAAAGGCCGGTGGAGATATTGTACTAAGAAGGGGTATGCAAGGATTAGGAAAGGGAAAGTTGATAAGTGGTAGGGATATAGTTGCAAAGTACATAGAAAATAGTAATATGGTAGCAAAAAGGGACATTCGGGCGGAGGCTATTATGCACAGCGATATAGAATGTGGAAATAAGCTTGAACTTTCGGGAAGAAAAGGTCTTCTCGTGGGGGGAATAAGTAAGGTGGGAAAAGAAATAACAGCAAAGGTTATAGGCTCATATATGGCTACCGTTACTGAAATTGAGGTGGGGGTTGATCCGGCTTTAAAAGATCGCTATAAGGAAGTAAAAAATGAGATCCGGCAGTTGGAGGAGGATATTAAAAAAGCGGATCAGGCCATAACAATTTTAAGAAAACTTGAGATGGCGGGGAAGCTGACACCGCAAAAACAGGATATGATGCTCAGGAGTGTAAAAACGAGGACCCATTTTTCGGATAAGCTTGAAAATTTGGAGGGAGAGTCAATCCAAATAGATATGAAGCTTCAGCGAGAGGCAGATGGAAGGATCAAAGTCTACGATTATATATACCCTGGGACAAGAGTGACTATTGGCACAAGTTCACTGTATGTCAAGGAAAACTTAAGGTACTGTACCCTCTATAGAAATGGAGCAGATATAAGTATTGGTAGCATGAGCAAGTGAGCCTAATAAGATTTTTATGGAAGTGATATTTTATGTCAATAAAACCTATTGATTTTCAGGTTATGATTCCTAAAACAGCGGAGATATCAAAAATGCAAAACGATGAACATAACAAAGGACTGTCTATTAGTCAGCAACAAACAGGTATAATCCAGCAAAAGTCGGAAGATGCTGTTAATTTGGTCCATGCACAAAAGGAAACACAAAATGCCAAGATAAGAGAAGATGAAGAGAAAAAACAAAAGAAGGAGAAAAAGAAAAAGGATAAGTACAAAGGCAGATATAGTATGAAGGGTGAAAAGAAGACGGATGAACATGATACGGGTTTTATAGATGTCAGGTTGTAGATATGCCCTTATAAAGCAAACTAAGATTTGAACGGATACACTTTTAATAAAGGATAAATCGGGGGTGGAAGAAGTGACGGATTTCCATATTGGGGTAATGCTCGCAGGAATGGTATTGATACTGGTATCTTTTCTATGGACATTTTATGATAGAAAAAAATCTTTGGATGATGTAAGGAAAATAGAGGGGGAAAGGGAAGAACTTTCGAGAATAGTTACTGATGCTGAGATTATGGTGGAAGAACTCAATAGATTCTCCGATTATGTTGTTTCTAGGGTAGATGAAAAAAGCAGGGAAACTATGGACATAATCAAGAATATGGAATTAAAGGCCAAAGAAGCAAATCAGGGGGAAAACGAATCCTGTAAATCCGGTAAGGATGGGGATAAAAAGATAGAGGATAAAGCGGTACATATTTTAAAGGAGAACCTAAGAAGAAGGGAACGGAAAAGGCAGGAAAAAGAGCCAGATAAGATAAACAATAGACATAAAGAAGTCATTGGGCTGGCTGAAAAAGGTTTTAGCGAAACGGAAATTGCAAAAAAAATGGGTATGGGTAAAGGCGAGGTACAACTCATACTTGGTATAAACCGATGATATCTATACTCGCCCCGACAGGTACTCTGATTGATTCTGCTATGCAGGCTACTAATATATCAATTTAGGAGGCAGTATGAAAAAATTTTATTTTAGAAATATACTAATGGGTATGGGAATGGGAACCGTATTAACATCTCTGATATTTATAATATACTCGGCGGGTATATCTGATTCCCAAATAAGCAAGGAAGAAGTTATGGAAAGGGCAAAACAATATGGCATGGTCTTGAGCAGCGAGGTTTTTAGTATACCCAATGAAGATGGTAGTATGGAAAGCAAGCCAGATAGTAAAGCTTTAGCCGAAGAGGGAAAGGATGGCAATGATGTTACCGAGGAAAAGGAAGATGAATTGACAAAGGAAATAAAAGTTAAAATACCTCCCGGCTCCACATCGAAAATCGTTGCAGAAGATCTTTTTAGAAAAGGTTTGGTAGACAGTGCAGAATCTTTCGAGGCATTACTTTACAAGATGGGTCTTGAAGGTTGTATACAGATCGGAGAATTTGCGATAACAAGAGAATCTGAGCCAGGGGAAATAGCAAGAGTAATTTGTGGCTTGTAGCAAAATTTATTATGTATAAAAATATAATGCAAAGGCTATTAACATAAACCCGGAGCCCCGTTTTGGATACTTTGAATAACGTGAGGGGGGCCGGGATATATTTATGCAATTTTTTAGGTTGAGATCTCAGTATACTCATTAGGGATTGGGGAATATTTGTAGTAGGTCTTGTTATTATGCTATTATTTACTAATGAAAGGGGAAATTTTAATGGTGATAGGAGGACATAAAAATGAAATTGTATATTATTGTTTTTGTGTTAGCGGTGCAGACAACACTATTTTCGGCATGCCAGGTTTCAAAAATTGAACTGGGGCCCAAAACCGAGGTAAAATCATATCTGGAAAAAGAATTCGAGATGGAAGATTCCACTTCACTTAATTTGTCATGTGACTCTAGCAATATTGAGGTGTATGTATGGGATGAAAAAACAATAAAATTTGAGGTTGCAAAAAGAGTGAGGGGTGTATGGAAGAGGGAGGAGCTCGAAAAAGATCTTGATAATTTTTTGGTGGAAATATACGAAAAGGAAAACGAAATTATATTCAAATCTGAATACAGGGGAAAGAATAAAAGCCCAGCAGACAGAAATATTGATTTGACATTGTATATGCCTAAGAAAATTGAGGGAATTACTTTAGAAATAGGAACAGGCAATATCAAGTTCCATGACAATATAAGGGGAAAGTTAAATGGAGAAATAGGGATGGCCAACATGGAGGTTGCCGGATTTTATGGTGAGATAGGTATTGAAGGAAATATAGGCAACATCACAATATCCAGTGGGAGGCTGGAAGGTGAGACCTATATTAAAAAAAACATAGGGAACATATGTATAAATGCGAAATTTGAAGAGGGAGGAAATTACCTTTTTAAAACTGATATAGGCAATATTGAACTGGCACTTCCGGGGGATTCAAAAATATCTTTTGAGAGCATAGGGGAATTGGAGATAAATGATTTTGATGATTTTTCTTACGACACAAAGGCTCATGTAGAAACTTCGGTGGGGAAAATAGCAATTAGAAAAACTGGGGAATGATAAATTAAACATCTTGGGCCAATAAGCCATTGTAGATATTTGCAGGGCGAGGTTATCATGCTTTATGATTTTATGGTATTGAATTTATTTCTGGGGTAAATATATAATAGAAAGAATAGAAAGCCCATCCAAATAAACTTAACTGCGATTTTAAGTTGGTCGGTGAAGGGGATGGACGATTTTAGTTTAGGAGGTGTCAGCTGCATGAAAGCATGGCGCAGGTTTATAAAAGGTAATTGGTGCAAGGAAATTGATGTTAGAAGCTTTATAAACAAAAATTTTACCCCTTATGAAAATGACGAAAGTTTCTTAGAGGGAATATCGGATAAAACAGAAGGACTTTGGAAAAAAACCAAGGTGCTTCTAAAACAAGAACGTGAAAATGGCGGAATATTGGACATGGATACTCATGTTATATCCAATATTACGGCACATGAGCCGGGATATATTGATAAGGAACTGGAGCTTATTGTGGGTTTGCAGACCGACAAACCTTTAAAAAGGGCTATAATGCCCTTTGGTGGAATTCGTATGGTTACAAAGGGTGCTGAGGCATACGGACGGGAAATAGCTCCAGATATAATTGAGATGTTCACAGAGGTTAGGAAAACCCACAACCAGGCTGTATACGATGCATATACCCCCAAGATGCGAAGAGCAAAAAAAGCGGGTATAATAACCGGTTTACCCGATGCATACGGTAGGGGCAGAATAATCGGGGATTATAGAAGAGTTCCGCTGTACGGTGTTGATAGGCTCATAGCCGAAAAAGAGAACGAGCTAGAAAATCTTGAACCGGATTATATAGATTATTGCACAACAAGAGATAGGGAAGAGCTCCGGGAGCAAATAAGGGCACTTGGGGAGCTAAAAAGGATGGCCCATGGTTACGGGTTTGATATTTCGGATCCGGCCAAAGATTCAAAGGAGGCAGTCCAGTGGTTATATTTTGCTTACCTCGCCGCAATAAAGGAACAAAATGGTGCTGCAATGAGTCTTGGGAGGGTATCAACATTTTTAGATATTTATATTGAAAGGGATCTAGAGGAAGGGAAAATAGATGAATGCGAAGCACAGGAGCTTGTGGATCAGCTGGTTTTGAAGCTTAGATTGGTAAGATTTCTAAGAACACCCGAATATGAAAGACTTTTTAGTGGGGATCCTACATGGGTGACCGAAAGTATAGGGGGAATGTCCCTAGATGGAAGAGCCCTGATAACTAAATCTTCCTTTAGATTTTTGCATACTCTTTCCAACCTAGGGCATGCACCAGAGCCAAACCTTACGGTGCTTTGGTCGAATAGGCTTCCGGAGGCTTTTAAGAAATACTGTGCAAAAATGTCCATATTCTCAAGTTCTATACAGTATGAAAATGATGATATCATGAGGCGTTATTGGGGCGATGATTATGGAATAGCATGTTGCGTTTCAGCCATGAGACTGGGAAAGCAGATGCAATTTTTTGGTGCCAGATGTAATTTAGCAAAAGCTTTGCTTTACAGCATTAATGGAGGAAGGGATGAAATAACAGGAGAGCAAATTGCACCTATGTTTGCACCAATTGATACGGAGTATCTCAAATACGATGATGTAATGGAGCGTTTCGATGCCATACTTGATTGGTTAGCTGGATTGTATATGAATACGCTCAATATCATCCACCATATGCATGACAAATATTCATACGAACGATTACAGATGGCTCTACACGATAAAGATGTATTCAGGACAATGGCATGTGGGATTGCAGGTTTATCCGTTGTGGTAGATTCCTTGAGTGCTATAAAATATGCAAAAGTTAGACCAGTTCGCAACGGGAAGAATCTAGTTTTTGATTATGAAATTATAGGTGATTACCCCAAATTTGGTAACAATGATGACAATGTTGATAATATGGCCATAGATATAGTAAAGAAGTTTACCAACAAACTTAAAAAGCAAAGAGCGTATAGGGGTGCCACACCGACACTATCCATTTTAACCATAACATCCAATGTAGTATATGGGAAGATAACAGGCAACACACCCGATGGACGAAAAAGCGGTCAACCCCTAGCCCCAGGAGCCAATCCCATGCATGGAAGGGATACAAGTGGTGCATTGGCTGCCCTTGGCAGTGTAGCAAAGTTACCTTATGAGTATGCCCAGGATGGAATATCATACACATTTTCGACAACCCCTAAGGCTCTAGGGAGGGATGGGGAAGCACGAATAAATAACCTGAAGGCATTGCTTGATGGGTATTTTAGTCAGGAAGGCCATCACATAAATATAAATGTTTTTGAAAAAGAGACGCTCCTTGATGCAATGGAACACCCAGAAAAATACCCCCAGCTTACCATAAGGGTATCCGGATATGCCGTTAACTTTATAAAACTTACAAGGGAACAGCAATTAGATGTTATCAACAGAACCGTGCATGAAAAAATATAAGTGTGGGGTGAGGGTGTGGATATAAAAGGTAGAATCCATTCATTTGAATCTTTTGGAACTGTCGATGGGCCGGGCATTAGATTTGTAGTATTTATGCAGGGATGCCCCCTTCGCTGTTTGTATTGCCATAACCGGGATACATGGGAAATTGGGGTGGGGGAAGAATATACACCTCAGGAAGTAATAGAGCGAATGCAAAAATACATGAGTTATATGGAATTTTCAGGAGGAGGGATCACAATCACCGGTGGGGAACCAACCCTGCAGGCTGAATTTGTGGCGGAGGTATTCAGGCTTGCAAAGGGCCTTAATGTGCATACAACCCTTGATACTAATGGATTTGTTGATATAGGGGTTGCCAAAAAGCTTTTATCATATACAGATTTAGTTTTGCTTGATATAAAGCATATAGACGAGAAAAAACATAGAAGTATTACTGGAGTATCCAACGAAAAAGTAAAAAAATTTTCGGAATATGTGTCCCAAAAGGAAATTCCCCTTTGGATAAGGTATGTCCTTATCCCGGGGTTTACCAATGACGAGAATGATCTTAAATTGACCGCAGAGTTTATAAAGCAATTAGGTACGGTGGAAAAAATCGAGGTTTTACCATACCACAATATGGGTGAATATAAATGGAAAGAACTCGGAGAAAAGTACCGGCTTAAAGATATTAAAATACCCACCGAAGAAGAGGTAGAAAAGGCAACGCAAATACTGCTTGGGAAAGATAATTAATATGCTATCGGCATTCATTTTTGTATGGTTTTAGACTTCATCTATGTCTGGGAATTTTTTTGATTTTTATGCTTACGTTTGGTTTTAACTGAATTAAAAACGGTTAGATCTATTTTATTAAAGATGGCAGTAAATATTTGTGCAGTGTATTCGGCATCATTTAATGCCCGATGGAGATTTTCTCCCATTTTCAATTCCATTGCACAAAGGGCATTTTCAAGGCTATACCTCTGATTTGATGGCATATTGAAGATTGCTGAAAATTGTTTTTGGATATCTACATTTTTCTTTAGCCAGCCTATTCTGACTTTATGATATTTACAGTTGGAGAAGAGGTGGTGTATATCATCATGTCCCCAACTAATCAATACATAATCATCCCCCACCCACCGGATAAAATTATTGATGACAGCCTTAAAGCCAGGGGCATTATCAATATCATCCTGAGAGATTTTCGTTTTCCTTTTAACTATTGGAAAAAGCTTATTAAAGCGTCGGGGTTTAACGAAGGAGCTAAAAGAATCTAGTTTTTGTAGATTATCATTAAGTTTTACTGCCCCTATTTCGATGATTTCGTTTGGGATATGACTTTTAAAGGGTTTACTGTTGAGTTCAAGATCATAAACTATGTAATTCATTGATGCCTCTTCTTTCTTAATATTATTTTATATAAGCTGCAAAATAGTCCTGCATAACCAACACGATTAAGACATCCGGATTTTTGAGCTAAAGGCCGACCTTAAAAATACTTCCTCCAAAAATTGCATAGTAGATTATATGCCTTTGGAATAAGAAACGTAGCAAAATTGGTTATGGTTTTGTGGTTGCATGAACATTAGGATTTAGAATCAGGCTCCTTTTTTTGGAACTTGTTACCCAGTAAAACCATAATCCTTGTAACAATATAAAAGAGGATTAAAACAGCGAATACCCCCAAAAGACCAAAACCCGCTACCAGAAGCCCATTTTTTAAAACATCCCATTCTACATTCATTGTATTTACTCTCCTTTACATAAATCTTGGTACTAGGGCAAGAATCATTCCGCCTGCAACTATAGAACCCAATTGCCCAGACACATTAGCACTTATGGAATGGGCTATAATAAAGTTTGAGGGGTCTTCTTTTTTTGCCATTTGTTGGACAACCCTAGCGGACATAGGAAAAGCAGAAATGCCAGCAGCACCAATCATTGGATTTACCTTTGTTTTTAGAAAAAGATTCAGAAATTTAGCAAAAAGCACGCCTCCTATGGTATCAAATATGAAAGCAATAAGGCCCAGAGCAATAATCAATAGTGTTTTAATATTTAAAAACTGTTCTGCTATCATTGTCGAGCCTATAGTTAATCCCAATAGTATTGTAACAAGATTTGCAAGTTCATTTTGGGCGGATTTAGATAGTCTATCCAAAACTCCACATTCCCTTATAAGATTACCGAACATTAAAAGGCCTACAAGGGATACACTTGACGGGGCAACTGTTCCGGCAAGTAGAGTAACCATTATGGGAAACATTATTTTAACCCATTTTGGTATATTAGTTTCGGTATATTCCATTCGAATGAGTCTTTCTTTTTTGGTGGTGAAAAGCCTTATTACGGGCGGCTGAATTATGGGTACTAAAGACATATATGAATATGCTGCCACCGTTATTGGTGCTACAAGTTTTTCGGCAAGTTGTTGTGCGACTATAATGGATGTTGGGCCGTCGGCAGCTCCGATAATACCGATTGTTGCCGCCTCGGGTAAGTCAAAGCCCAAAATTAGGGCAAAAAGCATTGTAGCGAATATACCCAATTGAGCAGCAGCACCGAAGAAGAGCATAAATGGATTTTTGAGCAAAGGAGAAAAATCGATCATTGCGCCTATCGCAATAAATATGAGGACCGGAAAGAGTTCTGTCTTAATTCCGGCATTATATAATATGGATAGTATACCATCAGGACCTACGGCATCGGATAAAGGTATATTTGCCAGCAAAGCACCGAAGCCAATTGGCAATAAAAGTGTAGGTTCATATTCCTTTACCACCGCAAGAAAAATAAGTATGCCTGCGATACCGAACATGATAATATTAGGCAATAAGTTGGTAAAACCATTAAAGAATTCCTGCATTCTAAATCCTCCCCAAAATAAAAGCTATAATCAACCATACCATTACAGTATATTTATTTGGACAAGCAATATCAAGTAAAAGATAATAAAAACGTGAAACAATATACCGTTAAGTTCTTTTTACAGTATAAAAGCACCTTGCATATTTGTTATTGTCACCGAATATTTGAAATGTTATAATAAATTATATAAAATAGTCAAAATATATTTGGGGGTGGATAGTGTCTAATATACTTTTTAATAAGAACATACGTTATTATGACAAGAAAGATAGGCGTATTAGGAAAGGGGAGTGCAAATTTTGTGGTAAAGTAGGCAAACTTGAATCCTACACGGGCAACAAATTCTTTGCGATTAGCATAATTCCTCTAATTCCCCTAGGTAAAAAAAGAATACAGGATCATTGTGAACATTGTAAAAAATATTATGTTACAGGCTTTAAAAAATGGGAAGAAGAATCCAGGTCAACCATTGAATCCGCATATGAAATATGGGTTCAAAATCGTAGTGATACAGGGGCTATTAAAAAGTTATTTGGGGCGCTGGCTTACTTCGGGGGTAAAGATAAGCTAGATTCCATCGCAATGGAAGTAGGTGTTCATTGTGCAGATAACGGATATATATTAAATCAATTAGGTTTGGTATATTCTTTCTTAAATTTTTTTGAAGAGGCTCAGGATTTTTTTAATCGCTCATTGTCTATAAAAGGAGATAGGGATATAGAAGAAAATTTGGCGGAGGCTCTTGCAAAAAATCTTAAACCTGACGAAGCCAGACCATATCTAGCCCACATTTTAAATGAAAGGCTGACGGATAAACTCTATTACATAAATTTGCTCATTGAATCATACCAGCATGTGGGTAATCATGTATCTGCATTGGAAGTGATTAGGGAGTATGGGGAAGCTTTCCCATACTTGATGGATAAAAACCCCCTGCGCAAGTATAGAAAGATATCGCAGCGCCGTAGCAAAAGACCCCGCCGCATAAAGGGAAGGATGATTACCCAGGAAGGCGGAAAATCCCCGGTATTTGCCTTTAAACCTTCGGACTATATTTTCCCGATACTCTGCAAATCTCTGGGAATGCAGTAACTAGGACACGACTTGCTTACTTAGACAGGCAGGAGGTAGAGGAGGATTATGCTTTTATTTTGGGAGAGCTTCCTTTTGTAGAGGCATTGCCTTTTGCAAAGGCGATGCTGGCATGTGAGCCAGACGATGATAAGTATATCTATCCGTATCTGTCTTTTCTTGACAAGGACGATGCAATAGAATTTTTAAAAACAAGATTAGATGAAAGGCCAATATTAGTTAATTGGCACAGGGTTTACCAGACCTACATGGAAACCTTTAGGTCATCCCATGATTTAGAGGAAGAGTACAGTGGGTACCTAAAAAAAGAAAGTGGTAATAATGCACTTCACTATTTATTGAGCAGGATTCTAACCGATCCTAAAAGGGCAAAAGAATTATTGCTGAAATCTATCAAAGGTAATGAGCCCTGCCCATACGGATATTATGGTTTAGCATATCAAGAATTATCCGATGGTGATTTCGAGCAGGCCCTCTATTATGCAAAAAAGGCTGTGGAAGCATCGCCAAAGCACGAGACTTTCAACTATATTTTGGAAGCGGCAATGTTGGCGCAGAAGGAGTATATGCCCTTGGTAGAGAAAAAAAGGCTAGAGCAAGAGATGTACCCATATAATGGTGAACTAGTAGAACAGGAAATATGTCTGCTTTGTGGCTTAGGGGATATTGAGGGTGCCAAAGAGGCTATTTCAAAATACGTAGAATTTTTAAAGTCGGAAGATGAAGAAACTGCGGCAGTGTGGGATACTTACCTAAAAGGGGTAATCGCCTACTGCTTGGGTGATTTAGCTGAGTACGGCGCTTCAATAAGGGAAATAGACAATCCATTTTATGCTTTCGAAAATGCCTTTATTAATAAAAAATTTAATGATGCATTTCAAATTGCCGATGAGAATAACCTAGTGGGTCTATATTATCTTTTGCTGTATCTTGCCCAAAACAACCCCGGCTCTGATGTACTTGAAACGGCGATCGATATGTATAAAGCAGGAGATGCAACCGACCGGTTGGTAGCCGATTATTTGTCTGGGAAAAAAGATTTTGTATTAGATGATGTGAAATCCATAGTCATTTTGCCACAAGAAAAATGTGTTATTATGGCGACGTTTGGAAAGCTATATGAGGAATATCAAGAAGAACTCTATGCTTTTGCAAGGAAACTAAATTATGGAACTTCATTTCCCTCTTATTTTATAGATGAAATAACCTCCAAGGGTGAAGCCTGGTAAAGCCCGGTAATTAACAAGGTGGCTGGCTGAATGGGGCGGATTATGGGCAATAAAAAAAGGTTATTGCAGTTATGACTGTAGTAACCTTTTTTGGTGCGCCATCGGGGACTCGAACCCAGGGCCCACTGATTAAGAGTCAGTTGCTCTACCATCTGAGCTAATGGCGCATATCTTAACCAGACAATTATACATTATAAAAGCTAAATACCTTATTGTCAATATAAAACGCATAATTTTTTTTAAAAATTTTTCTGAGTAGAAAACAAGTGTAAAATAAAACCTATTAAAAGTGATTGACATTGTTATATGCATTGTTGTATAATATTTCTTGCATGAGTTGATTTAACATGCCGAAGTGGTGAAACTGGCAGACGCACTGGACTCAAAATCCAGCGGTAGCAATACCATGCCGGTTCGAGTCCGGCCTTCGGCACCATAAGGGTTTAAGGGAATTTTTAATTTTCTTAAACCCTTTGTTTTTTCTTGGGCTTTACACCTTGGGATAATCGTAAAACAATTAAAATTCGACAATTTTAATGTAAATATAGCGAATTTATATTATAATAGAAACATAAAATTGCTTATGGGGGTATCTCTTTATGGGGAAATACTACTTATATATTGTACTTACTAGGACAAACACAATTATATCAAGGCTTATACGCTTTTTTAAAAACGATGAATATACCCATGCTGCTATTTCTTTAGATGCTGAACTTGAACGTATGTATAGCTTCGGAAGGAAATATACGTTTTACCCATTTATAGGGAGGTTTAAGAAAGAGAGCCTAAGTGAGGGAACATATAAATATCATGATAATTTGCCCGGAGTGGTAATAGAAATCGAGGTTTCAAGGCAACAGTATAAAAGAGCGAAGGCGCTAATTTATTCCTTTGCTTCTAGCAAACGGACCTACAAATACAATTATAAGGGTCTTTTGTATTGCCTTCTGAATAAATCCGCATGTAGCGAGTATAGGTTTTTATGTTCTGAATTTGTATACTACATACTAAAGGAAAGCGGTATAGCGGATTTCAACATTTCCAGAAGTCTTGTAAGACCCCAAAATTTTTTAGATACAAAGGCTTTTAGGGGAGCTGTTATATATAAAGGCAATCTAAAGGAGATAAAAAGAATAAATATTTCGGATATAGGACTTGCCTGTAAATAGATAGAAAACTCTATACTTATGCCCAGATTTGCAAAAATACCACATTAGCATTCTTTACAGATACGGCAAGCTTGCGTTGTATTAGAAAAAAATATATGATATTATTTTATTATAGGGGAAGAAATAAATTTTACTTTTCCACCATATTAGAAGGGTTTACTCCGGTTCCACCAAATTACCTATGTTGAGGTAAAAGTTTTTAAAGTATAATATTATTTAACTCAACTTTCGCAGGACAATAATGAGAGTTTTTCCTTTAGGAATATGGGTAACGCATTAATAAAGTAGTCAATAAACTCACTTATTTGTTCCTTAGAAAGCATAAGTTTTTGTTGCAAAGCAT
>JAAZML010000041.1 GCA_012798835.1 Clostridium sp. | reverse complement strand
GGCACCGTGTCTGATGACACCACCATGTTCTTGGTCAACGCCAGGTAAATACCCGGGAACATCGGTAAAAGTGACCAGCGGAATATTAAAAGCATCACAAAATCTTATAAAACGTGCCGCCTTATCAGATGCATCCATATCTAAGACTCCAGCTTTAATCCTGGGCTGATTAGCAATAATGCCTATAGTCTTACCATTGATTCGTCCAAATCCTACAACAATGTTGGTTGCGAATAAAGCCTGAACCTCAAAGAAATCTCCATAATCCACTACCTTTGTGATTACATCTTTAACATCATATGATTGGCTGGAGCTGTCCGGTATTATGGAATTTAATTCAGCCTCTATACGGTTTAGATCATCTTCACATTCGTACAAAGCTGAATCTTCAATATTATTCTGGGGAAGAAAACTAAGTAGCTTCCTTATGGATTCAAAGGTAGACTCTTCTGAATCGTGCAAAAAGTGAGCCACCCCGCTAAGTTCATTGTGGGTAGTAGCACCGCCCAGTTCTTCCGCTGATATAGATTCTCCCGTAACAGCCTCTACTACCTGGGGTCCTGTTATAAACATTTTGCTTAAGTTGTCTACCATAAAGATAAAATCAGTCAGAGCCGGTGAGTATACAGCACCACCTGCACAGGGTCCTAAGATGACAGATATTTGCGGAATTACACCTGAGGCTAAAGTATTACGGTAAAATATTTCGCCATAACCCTGTAGTGCATCTATACCTTCCTGTATCCTGGCTCCCCCGGAATCATTAATACAGATTATAGGACACCCCATCTTCATGGCCATGTCCTGAATCTTTGTTATTTTTTTAGCATGCATTTCCCCCAAGGAACCGCCTATCACTGTAAAATCCTGAGCATATAGATTGACCGGTCTCTCATCAATGGTGGCATATCCCGTCACCACGCCATCACCAGGAGCATTGACATTTTCCATGCCAAATTCCACGGATCTGTGCTGAACGAAACCATCAATTTCAACAAAACTGCCCGGATCCACAAGCTTTTGGATTCTCTCCCGGGCGGTCAATTTTCCAGCCTGGTGCTGTTTTTCAATCTTAGCGGCCCCGCCGCCTTGAGTAATAGCTGTTTTAAGATTTCTCATTTCGGAAATCCTGTTCTCAACACTCATTGGCAAACCTCCGTCTTGATAAATTATTAACTATAATTAAATTTACACAAATTAACCTATATATAATATATTCTACATCAATCCTCTTTTCCCTTCTTAATTTCCCCATATTAATAAAATAATTTCAATGGAATTATTTTCACCTATTTTTGTAAATATAATTGGAAATCATATATAAGTAAGTGATGGCACAAGCTAAGGTAGGGAGAATGCATCAATTTCATACAAAATCCTGCTCTCTAACCATATCTATGAGACTCTGGACCTCTTTCGGTGACAAATGCCTCCATTCCCCCCGAGGCAGAGAACCAATTTCTATATTAGCCAGCCTTTCCCTTTTCAAGTGCACTACATCATAGCCTATGGCTTTAAACATTAGCCTGATCTGCCTCTTCCTGCCCTCATGGATAACAACATTGAAAGTGGTAGTCTTATGTGTTTTACCAACAAGTTTAACATCAGCAGGCCTGGTAATGTAGCCTCCGATATCCAGACCTGACCTTAAACTATGAACTTGGCTGTCAGTTGGATGCCCGTTTATAACAACTGAATATTGTTTCTTTATCTCATATTTGGGGTGGGCCAGAAGATATGCCAGCTCCCCATCGTTTGTCAAGATAAGCAAACCCTCAGACATTAAATCCAATCTGCCTACGGGAAATATTCGCTCTTTAATGGGGCCGATCAAATCTAATACCGTTGGTCTGCCATGGGGATCTGAAACGGTAGTAATATATCCAGCCGGCTTATTCAAGATAATATAAACATTATTAATCTCAGGACTGATGATCTTACCGTCCACCCTTACTTCATCAACAGACGGGTCTACCTTTACACCAATACTCTTAACTATTTTTCCATTTATACTGGTTCGTCCCTGGCTTATTATTTTCTCGCAACTGCGCCTGGAAGCAACACCGCATCTTGCCATGTATTTTTGCAATCTCTCTACCATTGAAAACCCCTCGTTATAAAAAATAAATTGCGGCTAAAAGTTCAGCCGCTAACATTAATACTAGTATATAATAATTATTTACCTTATTTCAATGATTATAAACTTTAATCCTATTGTAGCAGGCGACCAAAGGCCGCCTCTACACCTTGCCCTATTGTGTGAATTCACTAGCTGTCACTATGGGCTGGGCTTGTTCCTTGTTACCGCCTACCAACCCCTGTATCTGTTCTACTACCTGGGGAACTAATTCTACCAGCCTGTCAACTGTGGTATTTAGATTCATGGGTAAGAGCTTAACTTTGTCCTGTCCCACCACCAAGAAAGCAATAGGGTTTACAGATACCCCTGCACCTGTTCCGCCTGCAAAGGGCAACGATTCCCCGTTTAAATCACCCTTATCATCGGCTGGACTCTTTCCCCCTTCAAGACCCTCCTCCTTGTATTCGCCGCCCCCGGCAACAAATCCAAAGGATACTCTGGAAACAGGAATTATTACAGTACCATCTGAAGTCTCCACTGCATCGCCAACGATGGTATTAACATCTATCATTTCCTTAATATTTTCCATAGTGGTCGTCATTATATTTTCGATAGGATGCCCTTCCATTCATCACACCGCCTTTAATATTTTGCAAAAGTATTTTGATTCCGATAATAATAATATGACCTAATCTAATTATGATTATGCAATCTATTGCCATGTCAAATTTGAGGCCCCCAAAATACGGTTTTAGCTGTATTTGGCATTTCCTAAATCCGAGCTTCCTTTTTATATGTCTTATCAATGGCCCAAATACTGACATTACCGAGCCCAAAACTAAGGCAGTTTGTGCTGCATCCGCCAAACCTATTACAGCATCAATTTTGAGGTCTTGAATAATAATCCGCGTGAAAAGCTTTCTAAATTGGTCTTCGTTTTTTAGATGTCTGTAATACGAATTCGTCATAGCATATAATATTTCATTCAATCTGGCATGGTGCAGGGCGGTCTTTTGGGCGCCTGGGGATACAACGGAAATTTTACCTGTCTCTGACGCAACAAGAGAAAAATCCGTTCTGTAACGGATCAATCCCCCGAATAATCGGAAAGTCAGATGAAAATTGTTTGTTTCATAGTCGAATTTTATCTTAGCCGCCAGGCGGAGGTTAGAGAACAGAAAGGCAGTTATTAAAATGCCCATACCTATCAGAACAAATATCAAAGCGGACACCCCACATATTTATAACTATATTTGCTATTTTTTCACAAATACTGAAATAAATACACGGTATGTGATAGAGTTTGGCTTATTGTAACTCCTCGTCCACCGGTGGAAGTTCATCAAGGGACGAGAATCCAAAAGTTTTTAAAAATATATCTGTGGTGCCGTATAATATAGGCTTACCCGGGGCATCCAGCCTGCTCACCTCTTTTACCAGCCCCTTATTTAACAACACCCCAAGGGTATATTCACATCTTACGCCCCTGATAAGTTCAATGTCCATCCTCGTTATAGGCTGCCTATAAGCAATAATAGCAAGGGTTTCCAACACAGATTGGGATAGGGTTTGCTTTTTTACTGTCCCAAAAAAGTTTTCTATATATTCCCCATATTCCGGCCGGGTTGCCAGCTGATAACAATCATTCACTTTTATTATCTGAAGACCCCTGCGTTCAAAATTAAATGTATCTGACAGCTTATCCAAAAGCTTTTCCGTTTGATTTGGGCTCATATCCAAAAAACCAGCCACTCTTTTTACAGGTAAGGCCTCACCAGAAACGAACAATATCGTTTCAATTAATCCCATCTTTTCGCGTTCGTCCATTGTGCTATACAGCCCCCTTAATAATAATATCTTCAAATTGCCCTTCCTGATGGATACGTATCTGATTAGCCTTCAACATTTCAAGCAAAGCCAAAAATGTTATGATTATATGGGGGCGGCCATAATGCCCATCAACTAACTCGGAAAAGCTGCATTCTGAAACAGTGCTAAGATATCTCTTTAGTTCCTTTATTCTTCTGTCAACGGTAATAGGGCTCCTTATGATAGGATGTACCCTGGCTTCCGATTTTGCAAAATTCTTTTTTTCCATCACCTTTATAAATGCGTCAAGGAGAGCTGCAGCGCCTTCATCAATAACAAGGGGCAAGATCCTATCCTTTTCCACCACAGGTTCTTCGGGCAGCTTATAAAATATACCGGAATATACACCCGCCCTATCTTTAAGATTAAGGCTGGCTTCCTTATATTTTTTGTATTCAGCCAATCTTCTTATTAGCTCCTCCTCTGGGTCAACCTCATCTTCCAACAATATCTCAGGCTTGGGCAACAGAGCTCTGGATTTTATATAAAGCAGGGTGGCAGCCATAACTAGAAATTCGCTGGCAATTTCTACATCAAACTCTTTCATCTGATCCAAATAATCTAAATACTGTTCTGTAATCTCTGCTATGGATACATCTTCAATTTTGATTTTTGCCTTTGAAATAAAATGCAATAATAGATCTAAAGGTCCCTCAAATAGATCAAGCTTGATATGATACCCCATTACTTCCCTCCAATAACTATGGTTACTACATAAAAATGCCAGTTATCCATGAAGCGATATTGTTTAGATATCTGTATGTAAAATCATAGGGGAACCTGATTATATAGCTGAATATATTCAAAAAAATCATCGCAAATAATATGATCATGCTATATCGTTCCAAGGTCCAGAAAAATTTTATATTTCTCCTTGAGAAAATGGCTTTTACCACCTTATATCCGTCAAAAGGTGGTACAGGAATGAGATTCAAAAAAGCAAAGACAATGTTCAATGAAGCTATCCTTTCAAATATCGTGAAAACAACGACTATAGTATTGTTAGGATTTCCATAAAATGCGTAGGAAAAATTATACCCTACAATATTTATTATTATAAGGGCTAGAAAGGCAACAACCAAATTTGCCATAGGGCCTGCCAAGGATACAAGAATATTTCCTATTTTTCTGTTTTTGAAGTTAGTGGGGTTGTATTGTACAGGTTTAGCCCATCCAAACCCGAATATAGCAAACATAATAAACCCTATCCAATCCACATGAGCCAAAGGGGATAAGGTAAGCCGACCTTGATTTTTAGGTGTAGGGTCACCCATCCCATAAGCAATCAGAGCATGGGCATATTCATGAAATGAAAACGCAACAAAAACCGCCGGCAAACTATACAAAATATTTATTAGATTCAATCTTCCCAGCACTTTATACCCCCCTCCGGAAACCATAAGAAAATCTGACCAGTGCTGATTCCATTTTCCCATTATAGCATAAAAGATGTTCATAAGCACATTTTACCAAGCCGGTTTCCTGTTATATACGATATACATCAGAGGAGGACCTCCATATAGGAGATCCTCCAGAAAAGGGTCATTATAATCCTAACACAGGCAGAATTCTGTCCTTCCCAATAAGCTGTCACCTGTCGGATCCGATACCGAATAAACAAGATCATAAAAGACCCTTGTAAGAATATTGTTGTCGTAAAGCTATAAAATAAACATGGTAATATTTATTATCCTTACATGAAATTTCACTATGGTATCCTTAGGCAACTCAATTTAGCTCATCCAAGGTCAGACTAAAACTTGGAGCAAAGTTTTCCATAAAGTAATCTGTTTCTGGCATCCCCATTTCTTCTATCTGGGTCTTTAAAGCCCTCCCTGCCTTTTCAAATTCCTGATTCCCCGCTTTTAGTTCCTCGAGGCATTTGAGATAAGCGCAAATTTTATCCGCTGCTTTTACAAAGATATAAGCCTGTTTGTCATGCTCATCCTCAATTAATAAATCCCGATAATCCTCCTGAAATTCCTTTGGCAGCATTCCAAGAAGCCTAATGCAGGCCACCTTTTCGATATCTTTATAGGCTTTTTTGATTTTAGGATTAAAATATTTAATTGGCGCAGCCAGGTCTCCGGTAATCACTTCTGAGGCCTCATGATATACAGCAAGCAATACTACTTTTTCAATATCAACCTTACCCCCGAACCTTTTTTTGTTTATCAAAGCCAGAATGTGTGCAACCATCGCTACCTGAAGGCTGTGTTCCTGTATGTTTTCCTGCTTGGTGTTACGCATAAGCCCCCACCTGTTTATATACTTCATCTTTGATAAATATGCAAAAAAATGATACATCTTGACCTAGATTCCCCTTTCAAGCCCTTCCGTAGTTATAAAGCAGACATTTTAGGTGATATTTTTGTACCGCCATCGTAAAATTTTTACCTATTCCCTATTATATAATGTATCCTCCTGTCTTTTCTACAAAAACCTAATATTTTTCTGACTATTATGCCAAAGCCATAATAGTCTTTGGCTACACCAAATGTTATAGGGGCTAATCTTTTTAGCAACATATACACCATATGCATAATATATTATATAAACAATAGGTGGTGATGAAATGAATTTCTATCCTGCTGGAACCTCCAAAGATGATTACACCCATCCTTATTGCCCAAAGCCAAGGTGCATCAGTCCTGAAGAGTTAGAGATTAATAATCTATTTCGCCTCCTCTGGGATCAGCATGCAGAATGGACGGGGATCACCGTCAAAAGCATTGTTGAGGGTTTCCCTAATGAGGCTTCCGTTACTGCACGGCTCCTCCGAAATCCAAAGGATTTCAAAAAAGCGTTGGCACCCTTTTATGGCAGCGAGATCGCAACCGATTTTTGTAACCTATTAACAGAACATCTGACCCTAGCTGCCCAACTAATAAAGGCAATGAAGGCGGGTAAAGCGAAGGAAGCAGATAAGCTAAACAGGGAATGGTTTTTGAACACTAGTGAAATAGCTCATTTCCTGGGTGAAATCAATCCATATTGGAGCACAAGGCAATGGAAAGATTTGATGTATATGCATCTTGATCTGATATTGGATTTAACTGAAGCCCTTTTCAATGGTGAATACGAAAAGTCCGTTGATATCTATGATAACTTGGAAAAAGAAGTCTTGGAAATGGCGGATATAATGGCAAAAGGCATAATAAGACAGTTTGGAATTAAATATTAATTATTGCAATATAGTGCTTTTTGTTATAAAATAAAATATGATGAAAATTTAGTAAAGATTGATTAAAG
>JAAZML010000022.1 GCA_012798835.1 Clostridium sp. | reverse complement strand
GTTTTATTTTAGGGCTTTATTACTTCTATTATATCATAAAAGTGAAGATTCTTGTACTTTTTATTGCCCAAAACTATTGAATTTTCAAGGTTCACAGCACATTTTTAATGTGCGAAAGTTGAGTTATTTAATTATAAAGAATTTATGTGGGAGGGAAAGAAATGAGGAAATATCTTATTTTATCGGTCGTATTTGTAATGCTTACAATATTACTGGTAAATTCCGGTCTTGGCATTCCTGTACAAGCTACGGATACTGCCGAGCCGGGGGATGATTGGCTGCATGTTGTGGGCAACAATATCGTCGACAAATACGGCAATAAGGTTTGGATAACGGGTGCAAATTGGTTTGGATTCAACTGCAGGGAGAGGATGCTTCTAGATTCCTATCATAGCGACATCATTGCAGATATCGAAATAGTAGCCGATAAGGGTATAAACGTTGTTAGAATGCCTATAGCCACCGATTTATTGTATGCCTGGAGCCGGGGAGAATATCCTGCTTCGGTGGACACAAGCTTCAACAACCCAGTTTTAGCTGGATTAAATAGTTTTGAGTTGTTTAATTTTATGCTCGAAAATTTTAAAAGGGTAGGGATCAAGGTCATACTTGATGTACATAGTGCAGAAACAGATAATCAAGGTCATACACATCCCCTTTGGTATAATGGTACTATAACGGAAGAAATATTCAAATCAGCATGGGTATGGGTGGCTGATTATTACAAAAACGATGACACCATTATTGGTTTTGATCTTAAAAATGAGCCTCACACAAACGTTGGGACGGTTAAAATTAAAAGTGAAAGTGCTATATGGGACGACTCCAACCACCCCAATAACTGGAAAAGGGTAGCGCAGGAAACTGCCTTGGAGATACTAAATGTGCACCCAAATGTATTAATATTTGTAGAAGGTGTGGAGATGTACCCTAAAAGTGGCGTGTGGAGTGATGAAATTTTTGACACGAGTCCTTGGACGGGGAAAAATGATTATTATGGCAATTGGTGGGGTGGGAATTTGATGGGTGTGCGCGATTATCCCATCGATCTGGGCAAGTTCCAAAGCCAACTAGTTTATTCACCCCATGATTACGGGCCTTTAGTATATGAACAGGAATGGTTTAAGGGAGAGTTTACTACTGCAAGTGACGAGGTAGCAAAGAAAATATTGTATGAACAATGTTGGAGGGATAATTGGGCTTTCATTATGGAAGAAGGTATAACACCGCTTTTGCTTGGCGAATGGGGGGGGCTTACAGAAGGTGGAGACAAGCTTCTAGAGGACAATAAGAAATACTTAAGGTGCATAAGGGATTATATTATCGAAAATAAATATAAACTTCACCATACCTTTTGGTGTATAAACATTGACTCAGCGGATACAGGGGGATTACTAACGCGTGGTGAAGGTACGGTTTTCCCTGGCGGAAGGGATCTTAAATGGAATGATAATAAATATGACAATTATCTTCTACCCACCTTATGGACAAATGATGAAGGAAAGTTCATAGGTCTGGATCACAAAATACCCCTTGGCAAAAATGGGATAACGATAAGTGAATATTATGCCGGTTCTCCAGTAGAGCCGACCCCAACATCTACCCCAACTCCAAAACCCACACCTACCCAGACAGAGCAAGCTTATGGTTATGGGGATCTAAATGGGGATGGGAGTATAGATGCATTCGATCTTACACTGATGAAGAGATATCTGTTCCGTACAAATCCCAATATTAATACTGAATTGGCTGATCTAAACGGTGATGGATACATAGATGCGATGGATTTAGCAATATTAAGAAGGTACCTTTTAAGGATTATTGATAAGCTTCCACTTTCCATTTAATTAGATTGCTATCCCACCCTTAGGCTAGTTTTCAATGGGTGGGATGGTGATCTCAATAACATATTTCGTAATTTTGGTAATAATATAATCGCTACTATTCCAATTATAGATGTTACCTGCATTATACTTTTATTTTAAAATACGCATGCTTGTTTTTCGGGCTGATTTATAAAATTTAGACAAGCCCCCTCTATTTAAATATGCTAAAAAACGTATGCAAATGTAGCCAGGGTATTTGGATTTGCAGGCTGGAGGCTGGAATTTTCGCAATATAAAAATCAACGTATATATCGCAATATTAACGCCAACACAAAATGCTTATTGTAGGATATATGACTGTTGAATTAGGCAGGATGTTTGACCTGGAAGTAATTATTTTATCGCATTTGTTTATAGAGGTGGTTTATTTGTCTGGACCCAATTTAATACATAAATTAAAAAACAAATTAGATGAGACTAACTCTCGTTCAATTAATAGCACCATTCTCAAGATTAAGGATGGTGATAATGAGCTCAAGGAAAAGTTCATTAAAAAATATAGACCCTACATATTAAAAATCATATCCAGCACCCTTGGGAGATATATAGATCCCGAGACTAGCGAGGAATACAGCATAGGGCTTATGGCGTTTAACGAAGCCATAGACGGTTTTGATCCCGATAAGAGCCCCAATTTTGCTAGCTATTGTAATATGGTGGTTAATCATAGAATAATTGATTATATGAGAAAAAATAGAAGGAACAGGAATGTTATGCCGTTCTCATATTTTGAAGAAAAAAAAGATTTTGAAGAGAAGTATCTAACCTCAGATGCTCATTATCAGTATGAAAAAATTGAAATTAAAGAAGAGGTGTTGCTTTTTGAGAAAAAACTCAAAGAATTTGGGATTACACTTGACGAGCTTGTAAAGTTTTCACCAAAACATAAGGATTCTAGAGAACTATATATTAACATAGCGAGGATATTGGCAGAGAATGACGAGCTATACAATAAATTAATCCAAAGAAAACGTATTCCCTTATCCCAACTTATGCAGTTAGTGGAGGTACACAGAAAAACGGTGGAAAGAAACAGGAAATTTATAATAGCTGTGTGCCTGGTACTAAGGAGCGGACTTGAGGAAATAAAGCAGTTTTTCGATGGGGTAAGAGGGGAGGGTTGTTAATGTATAATATCGGTATAGTCATTAAGATAAAGAGAAAAAAGGCTATAATATTATCTGAAAATGGGATGTTTGAAGCGATAAGTTTGCGGGACGGTATGTTCTTGGGTCAAAGTGTTTTTTATAATCAGCAGGATGTAATTCAAAATAATAAAACTAGCTTTAGCTACCCTTATCCCGTTATAATCAGTATTGTTGCCACATTCCTGCTTGTATTCTCTTATTTCAACTTTTTTGGAAAAAAAGCACCTGTTTCCTACGTAGATATTGACATTAACCCAAGCGTGGGATTTGCCGTTAATGATGATGGGGTAGTACTTTGGGAGCAACCCTTAAACCCAGAGGCTACAGAAATTATGATGGGGATTACATACGAAAATATGTTTTTAAGGGATGCCGTTTTGGATCTAATCTTAAAATCAAAGGATTGCGGTTACTTACGCGACGATTCTCCAGAAAACATTATATTAATTTCGGCGTCATTTAATGAAGGGGGTGCATTGTTTAATAAAAAGCATAATGCTCTAAAGGATTCCATCAACAATTTGGATGAAGAATTTGACAATTTAAACCTTAGTATAGATATGAGGTTTGTCGAGGTCACTGGAGAGTTAAGAAAAGAGGCTGTAAAGAATAGACTTTCCATGGGAAAATATATGTTTTATGAGGAAGCATTCCTAAAAGGAAACAACATATCTATTGAAAAAATAGCATCAAGTTCTTTAGGGGCTTTGTTGCGGGGGAACGATTTCGGTCTTTCTAAAGACAGTAAAACCAAATCGACATCTGTACCTACTGCTGTGCCAACACCAACTTTGGTACCCACTACCATACCCAAGCTAACATCCGTACCTACCGCTGTGCCGACACCAACTTTGGTACCCACTACCATACCCAAGCTAACATCCGTACCTACCGCTGTGCCGACACCGACTTTGGTACCCACTGTCATGCCAAAGCCAACGTCTGTACCTACTGCTGCGTCGGCGCCGACTTTGGTACCCACTATCATGCCAAAGCCAACGTCCGTACCTACTACTGCACCAACACCGACTTTAACACCTACCATTGCACCCACACCCACCGATATGCCGCTACCTACAAGAGTGCTGGAGGGGGAGCATAAAATCGAGGTGCAATTTTACAACAATAACGAAATATTTCCAACCACATCTACCTTTTTAAGGGTAAGGGTTGAAAATACGGGAAATGCTGCTTTGAATCTAGAGGCCTTAAAGTTAAGGTATTACTATACTATAGACGGATACAGTAAACAAGAATTTATATGTGACTGGGCTTCTATTGGAGCATACAATATTACGGGTAGGTTTCAAAGCTTGGACAGCTCTCATCCAAATGTAGATACATTTCTTGAAATAGGTTTTCAAGATACTGCAGGGAATCTAATGCCGGGGGACAATATAGAGATGAGTATTCGTTTTTCAAAGACCGATTGGTCAGAATACATCTACGATAACGATTATTCGTTTAATCCGACCTTTTATAACTTCGAATACTCGGACAAAATTACTGCATATATTTACGGGGTCTTAAAATGGGGAAGGGAACCCTAGCTATAAAAGGTAGATTAGCTGATGCTTTAAAGGGGTGATAAGCCCTGCAAACTGGTGATTTATATAAGGTTTAAATTCAGTTTTTAATGATTTGAGGGGGTAGTAATATTGAAAAAAATAAGCCTATTGTTGGTAATAATGTTATCTTTGCTTTCGCTTTTTGCACCGACTTTTAAGATGTCGGTATCCGTTGCGGCGGGTGATACAAAAAGTGATGACTGGTTACATGTTGAGGGCAACAAAATAGTAGATATGAATGGAAATGAAGTTTGGCTAACTGGTTGCAACTGGTTTGGATTCAATACCGGTACCAATGTGTTTGACGGCGTATGGAGCTGTAATATGAAAGAGGCAATTTGGGGCATGGCTGATCGGGGAATAAATCTTTTAAGGATACCTATATCGACTGAGTTGGTAAACCAGTGGTCAGAGGGTGTGTACCCTTCGGCAAATGTGAATCTTTTTGTTAATCCTGAATTAGAGGGCATGAACAGCCTCGAATTATTTGATTTTGCATTCCAGTGTTGTAAAGAAGCCGGAATGAAGATTATGATAGATATACATAGTCCCCAAACCGATGCCATGGGCCATAATTATCCTGTTTGGTATGATGGAACATTTACAACGGAGGTATGGATTTCTGCATTGGAATGGCTGACTGAAAGATATAAAAATGATGATACGTTATTGGCTTTGGATATAAAGAACGAACCCCATGGCAAACCAGGGGATACCCTAATAGCAAAATGGGATGATTCAAAGGATCAAAACAATTGGAAATACGCAACGGAAGTATGTGCAAAAAGGATTCTGAAAATAAATCCAAACATTCTTATAGTCGTAGAAGGTGTTGAGGTTTATCCAAAGCCTGGTTATGACTATAATGCAGTGGACGAATGGGATAAGGAGAGCAAATATTATTTTAACTGGTGGGGAGGGAACCTGAGGGGAGTTAAAGATTATCCTATAGATCTTGGGGAACACCAGTCGCAGTTGGTATATTCACCCCATGATTATGGTCCATTAGTATGGAAACAGCCTTGGTTTTACGAGGGCTTTAATAAAGAGACCCTATATGAGGATTGTTGGAAGGATAACTGGGCTTTTATCCATAAGGAAAATATTGCCCCGCTTCTTATTGGCGAATGGGGGGGATTTATGGATGGAGGAGACAACGAAAAATGGATGGAAGCATTGCGTGACTTTATGATTGAAAATAAAATATCACATACATTTTGGTGTTACAATGCAAATTCCGGGGATACTGGCGGCCTTGTAAGTTATGATTTTATTACATGGGATGAAGAAAAGTATGCCCTTTTAAAGCCAGCATTGTGGCAAAATGCTGATGGCAGGTTTGTAGGACTTGATCATAAGATACCCTTGGGCTCAAATGGAATTACAGTTACGGAATATTATGGCGGTGCTGTGCCAACCCAAACACCAACTCAAACACCAACCCAAACACCGACACCCTCTGCTTCCCAGAGTGATATATTAAAAGGTGATATTAACCTTGATGGGGAAATAGATGTAATGGATCTTACGCTGCTTAAAAGATATATATTGAAGACCATTAGTGGTTTTTCGGAACCTCAAGCTGCGTTAGCTGCGGATATAAATAGTGACGGCGATATAAATACAATGGATTTGGTGATGCTAAAAAGGATTATACTTGATAATTGATTTTTTATTATATTATATTATAATGTAACTTAAAATTTTTACAATATTTTAGCTGTACTTTTATGCTATGGGGGTATTTTATCCTGACCTCAAGGGAAATACCCTCATGGGGAATTTAAACAAAAATGATTTAATTGCACTTATTTGGATCAATATATACCCACGGAATGAATATATTGGTGGACGAGCATTAGGTCTTTGGTACTAATTATTTGGTCTTACGGTATATTCTACTGAAAACAAGTTGAAAAGTATACCCCAAATTATATATAATAATATATAGTGGTATAATACTATCATACTTGCATATTGGATTTACCCTTCATAATTAAAACTTTTGTGTTTTTCTCTTTTATAACGAATTTAAGCGGTTTGGCTTATGGTCTGTGGCTCTATAATCTCAAGCTCGGAGGAATAGGATGAAAATCAATAAGCCTCAGTTAATATTTTTCCTGACTTTGTTATTAATCGTGAGTAACCCTAAAGTATATGTTAGATCGAATGCCGCCGTTTATGATGGCGGGGATATTTGTTGTTTGAGTACGCATACTACAAGCAACCCAATTTCTGTTGCAAAAAATATTACTAGCAATCAAAAGTTTAAATTTGATAATTTCTGCGATAGGGTGCAAAAAAACAAATTCTTATTTGCGATAATTTTTGCATCTATGTTTTTATTGCTTCTGCAAATTCATATCCAATATTTGAAGAAAAAGCTAGCAGGGGTATACGGGGAATTAAAAATACAAAACGAAAGGTTTAAAACTACCCTCTCAAGCTTGAAGGATTCGGTAATTACAACCAACGAGAAGGGCATGGTTACCTTTAGTAATCCCGAAATGCAAAAATTGTTGGGCATGGGCGAGCTGGAGATTGAGGGAAGGGAGGTAGATAAGCTGCTTTCGAAATTGCATGTCCCAGATGGCAATGTATACAAAATTCCCATCGAAAAGGTAATAGATAAAGGGCTTATTATAAATATCGAAGGTGGTGTCCATCTAATATCAAAGGGTCAGAATAGATTACTAGAGGGCACCGTTGCACCTATAAGAAACTATTCAGGGACAATTATAGGCATGCTTATCGCACTAAAGGATATAACCGAACTAAAGGAAAAGGAAAAAATCCTCTATAATATGGAATATTATGATTCCCTTACGGGGCTTCCTAATAGAAGCCTGTTTTCAGATCGATTGGGGATGGCTATAGCGCAGGCAAAACGCAACAATGAAATGTGTGGTGTAATAGTATTCGATTTGGACAATTTTAAATCAATTAATGATACTTTGGGTCATTCGGTGGGGGATATGCTTCTTGTGCAAGTAGGTCAGAAAGTAAAGAATTTGCTTAGGGAAGTTGACACTGTTGCAAGAATCGGGGGGGATGAATTCATAATACTCCAGCCCCAGATAAAAAGAATAAGCGATGTTACTAGGGTTGCCGATAGAATAATAAAGAAATTCCAAAATCCATGGATTTTGCAGGGGAAGGAATACTACATTACCGCAAGCATGGGTATTGGAATTTACCCTGATGATGGACGTGATGAACAGACAATTTTCAAAAACGCCGATACAGCACTCAACAGGGCAAAAGAATTGGGAAGAAACAATTATCAGTTATATGCCAAATCTATGAATGCTAAAATAAAACAAAGACTAGAAACAGAAAACAGCCTAAGAAAAGCTGTTGAAAGGGAAGCGTTTGTATTGTTCTACCAACCCCAAATAGATTTGTTAAGCGGCCAAATTGTTGGGTTGGAGGCACTTATAAGATGGCACCGACCAGGCTACGGATTGGTACCACCTATGGAGTTTATACCCTTGGCGGAGGAATCGGGGCTTATAGTGCCCATAGGAGAATGGGTTTTAAAGACTGCGCTGGAGCAAAGCAAAAGGTGGATAGATGCAGGAATAGGATCATACTTAATGGCAATAAACTTATCAGCAAGACAATTTAGGCAACGCAATCTTGTTGAGATAATAGAGACTTTTCGCAATAATGTAGGCCTAAGTCCAGAACTTGTTGAGCTCGAAGTTACAGAAAGTACTGCTATGCAGGATTTGGGGTTGACCATTGATACCCTAAATTGTTTGCGGGAAAAAGGAATAGGTATAGCACTGGACGATTTTGGTATTGGTTATTCTGCACTAAATTACCTGCGGCATCTCCCGATAAACACTTTGAAGATAGATAAAAGTTTTGTACAGGAGATAACCACCAATTTCAACGCAAAAGCTATCGCAAATACGGTTATAAGCCTTGCGCATAGAATGAATTTAACCGTTGTGGCTGAGGGTGTTGAGACAAAAGAACAGCTTTCATTTTTAAAAGATGAGGGATGTGATAGGGTGCAAGGTTATTTGTTCAGTAAGCCTCTGCCCGCAAATGAAATAGAAATGCTGCTAAGAAATAAGACATGTTTTCGCGAAATATGTAAAACGGACAAGTCCTAAATTACACATCTTAAAAAAGTTCTTGATACAAAATTCTCATAGAGAATTTTGCCGTCCACCATATCTTTCAATACCGGTGCACAAAATATTGGTGTTCTAAATGCAGTATAAACACCATATATAGGGCTCTCAATGCGGACTAATATCACGGTATAAGCTTTAACTTGGTCTGGTTGATGTATTGCTATTATCCCTACATGGGGGTATAATACCATCTATA
This sequence comes from Clostridium sp., assembly GCA_012798835.1. GTDB lineage: Bacteria > Bacillota > Clostridia > Acetivibrionales > Acetivibrionaceae > Hungateiclostridium. The sequence goes on along the minus strand of JAAZML010000022.1, from coordinate 6,868 downwards.
GAAGGAGGGGATAAAATGAGAGCAATAGTAACTGTTATTGGTAAGGACAGGATTGGGATTATTGCGGGAATAAGCAGTATTCTGGCAAAATGCACTGTAAATATTCTAGACATTTCACAAACCACCATGCAGGAGGTCTTTACCATGGTAATGCTCCTTGATATATCGGGGCTTTGTGTTCCCTTTGAGACCCTGTCTGAGCAGTTAGAGGGAGAGGGTAAGAATATGGGGCTTTCAGTGAAAATTCAGCACGAGAGCGTTTTTAATTCGATGCATCGTGTATAAAGGGGGATAAAGGGATGTTGATGCCCTTCGAAGTTATAGAAACTATAAAAATGATACAACAGGAGAATCTAGACATAAGAACAATAACCATGGGGATATCCCTGAGGGATTGCTCGGATTCAAATGGCAGAGAATCAAGGAAAAAAATTTATAACAAAATCACGCAGCTTGCAAAGGACCTAGTCAAGGTGGGCAATGATTTGGAGAAGGAATATGGGGTACCGATAGTAAATAAAAGAATTGCTGTTACACCCATTTCAATTATTGCAGAAAGCTCTGATGAGGAAGATTATGTAGAATATGCCAGAACCCTGGATAGGGCTGCGGATGCTGTAGGCATTAATTTTATAGGAGGGTTTTCTGCTTTGGTTCATAAGGGATATACTATAGGCGATAGAAAGCTTATAGCTTCAATACCCGAGGCTCTCAGCTCCACTAAAAAAGTATGCTCCTCCGTAAACCTTGCCACTACAAAGGCGGGCATAAACATGGATGCGGTCAAGGAAATGGGAGGAATAATAAAAAAATCGGCTGAGCTAACTGCAGATAACGGGGGAATGGCATGTGCTAAGCTGGTGGTATTTGCGAATGTCCCAGAAGACAACCCTTTTATGGCGGGTGCCTTCCATGGGGTGGGTGAACCTGAGTGTGTTATAAATGTGGGGGTTAGTGGTCCAGGTACTGTAAGAGCAGCTTTAGAGAAGGTGAAGGGTGCTGATTTTGAAACTGTATCCGAGACTATAAAAAAGACAGCCTTCAAAATAACTAGGATGGGTCAGTTGGTTGCCCGCGAGGCTTCCAAACGTCTTAATGTACCCTTTGGCATAGTAGATCTGTCGCTGGCACCTACCCCAGTAACAGGAGACAGTGTTGCGTATATACTTGAGGAAATGGGTCTTGAAAAATGCGGTACTCATGGCACAACTGCGGCCTTAGCCCTTCTTAATGATGCAGTTAAAAAGGGGGGAACGATGGCATCTTCTTATGTTGGCGGTTTAAGTGGTGCATTTATTCCGGTAAGTGAGGATGCTGGTATGATTGCTGCGGTTAGGGAGGGAGCGCTTTCCATAGAAAAACTTGAGGCTATGACATGCGTGTGTTCAGTGGGGTTAGATATGGTTGTGGTTCCCGGAGATACGAGCAAGGAGACCATATCAGCCATAATTGCTGATGAGGCCGCTATAGGAATAATAAATAATAAAACGACGGCTGTCAGAATAATTCCCGCCCCAGGCAAAAGAGTGGGTGATATAGTCGAATTCGGAGGGCTTTTGGGATCTGGTCCTGTAATGAAGGTGAACAAATTTGGCAGCAAGGATTTCATTAAAAGAGGGGGAAGAATACCCGCACCTATGCACAGCCTTAGGAACTAGCAGCTAAAGAATATGCTGCTGGCACAATAAATAAAAAGTTTTTTGAGGGGGGGAAAATATGGCTTTTTTAAAGATACTGATGTTTTTTTTGCTGTTTACGGGTGTTGTGGTAGTTTTTGCAGCTAAGCCTATAGTGAGAAAGTTTGGGCTGAATGAAAGGACAAAATGTAATTTAAAAAACGAAATGACAAGAGAAGAGATAGAAAATTATAAATTTGCAAAAGCAGTGCTTAGTATAAAAATGATAGGGATGCTAATTGAGCTCCCAGGACTAATACTATTATTTGTTATTTACAGATAGGTTGCTTTTTATTAAGTAGGTGGAGGTTTTTATATGAATACAAAAGAAAATATTGCAAAAGTTTATGATCCGGGGCAGGTTGAGGATAGGCTGTATGGCGAATGGATAGAGAAGGGATTTTTCCATGCAAAGATTGACAAGGAAAAAAAACCGTTTACAATTGTTATTCCTCCCCCGAACATTACGGGTCAGCTTCATATGGGACATGCATTAGATGAGACACTTCAGGACATTCTAATCAGATGGAAAAGGATGCAGGGGTATTGTGCTCTCTGGCTCCCGGGTACCGATCATGCGAGCATTGCGACGGAGGCCAAAATAGTAGAGGCAATGGACAAAGAAGGCATAAAAAAGGAAGATATCGGTAGAGAGGATTTTTTGAAAAAGGCCTGGGATTGGAAGGAACATTTTGGGGGAAGAATTGTCGAACAACTTAAAAAGCTTGGATGTTCTTGTGATTGGGAAAGAGAAAGATTTACAATGGATGAGGGACTTTCGGATGCAGTAAAAGAAGTTTTCATAAGACTTTATCAAAAAGGCCTTATTTATAGGGGTGAAAGGATAATAAACTGGTGTCCCAAATGTAATACATCCATATCGGATGCGGAGGTAGAATATCATGAAAGAGCGGGGCATTTTTGGCATATAAAATATCCTGTAAAGGATTGTAATGGTTTTGTGGTAATTGCTACAACAAGACCTGAAACAGTATTAGGGGATACAGCCATTGCTGTGCATCCGGGAGATGAAAGGTATATGCACCTTGTTGGAAAAAAAGTTATTCTTCCTCTAGTAAACAAAGAGATACCAATAATAGCCGATGAGTATGTTGAAAAAGATTTTGGAACGGGTGTTGTTAAAATAACCCCTGCGCATGATCCCAACGATTTTGAAGTGGGCATTCGGCATAATTTGCCCCAGGTAAAGGTCATGAACGATGATGCAACCATGAATGAGCTTGCGGGTAAATATGCAGGCATGGACAGATATGAGGCTAGAAAAAAAATTATAGATGATTTAAAAGATATGGACCTGCTTTTAAAGACGGAGGATCATTCCCATAATGTTGGGACCTGCTATAGATGTGCAACGGTAATAGAGCCAATGATATCCAAGCAGTGGTTTGTGAAGATGGGCCCTCTTGCAGAACCCGCAATTGAGGCTGTAAGAAACGGTACAATAAAATTTGTGCCCGATAGATTCAAAAAGGTGTACTTTAATTGGATGGAAAATATTCAAGACTGGTGTATTTCAAGGCAGCTATGGTGGGGACATAGAATCCCAGCGTACTATTGTAGCAAATGCGATCATACTATGGTTGCAGGGGATAAGCCAACCGTATGCGAAAAGTGCAAGGATACGGGGATAGAGCAGGATAAGGATACACTTGATACATGGTTTAGCTCTGCACTTTGGCCGTTTTCTACTCTAGGGTGGCCGGAACATACGGAGGATTTAGAATATTTTTATCCTACAGATGTTTTGGTAACAGGATACGATATTATATTTTTTTGGGTTGCTAGAATGATATTTTCAGGGTTGGAACATACGGGAAAGGAACCCTTTAGTCATGTTTTTATACATGGTATTGTAAGGGATCCCCAGGGTAGGAAAATGAGTAAATCACTTGGAAATGGTATAGATCCCCTTGAGGTTATCGATAAATATGGCACCGATGCCCTAAGATTTGCTCTTACAACAGGGAATTCCCCAGGAAATGATTTAAGGTTTTCAGATGCTAAGGTTGAATCAGGGAGAAATTTTGCAAACAAGATTTGGAATGCCTCAAGGTTTGTTTTAATGAATTTTGATGGGGAGCTTGATTTTTCAAAAATTGATCCAAGTAGATTTACTGTGCCTGATAAATGGATACTAAGCAGGATGAATACTCTTTCCAAAGAAGTAACCGAAAACATGGAAAAATTTGAACTTGGCATAGCCCTACAAAAAGTTTATGAATTCGTATGGGAAGAATTTTGTGACTGGTATATAGAACTTGTAAAACCTAGGCTATACGATAAGGAAGATAAAACGCGATTAGAAGCCCAGTATGTTTTGAATTATACTTTGGGTTGCGCTATGAAACTACTCCATCCATTTATGCCTTTTATTACTGAAGAAATATATCGCCATCTTATTAATGAGGATGAAAGTATCATGATTTCGTCATGGCCTGTCTATAGGGGAGATTATAATTTCTCTAAGGAAGAGAGTAAGATGGAACTTATAATGGGTGCTATAAGAAATATAAGAAATATAAGGGCTCAAATGGATGTTCCGCCATCAAGAAAGGCAAAAACAATCTTTGTTGTGTCAAACGAATACGAGGGGAAAGTTTTACAGGAAGGCTCAACATTTTTTAAAAATTTGGCTTCAAGCTCAGAAGTTGTTATTCAATCCGATAAAACCGGGATTGCCAAAGATGCGGTAGCCGCAATAATGGCCGGTATTGAGATATTTATCCCTTTAGAGCAGCTTATAGATATTGAAAAAGAAATCGAAAGACTTGACAAGGAGCTAATAAATCTAGAAAAAGAATTGGAGCGGGTAGATAAAAAACTTGGGAATGAGGGTTTTATATCAAAGGCACCTGCAAAGGTTGTAGAGGAGGAAAAAGGCAAGAAGGTCAAGTACCAAAAGATGTATGATGGCGTGGTGGACAGACTGAAAAGTCTTAAAAATAGGACCCAAACCAAGTAGGTTGCTGTGTTTTTTCGAAATTGTGACTATAAAAGCATAATAGTTTATTTTACGGCGGGATCAAAGGCGATAAAATAAATTTAGGAGTGGTTATATGGAATATGGGTTTATTAGGGTAGGGGCGGCGGTTCCTGAGCTTAAAGTAGGCGATTGTAAATACAATCGTGAAAGAATTATTGAACTTATTAATAGAGGAGAAAAACTTAAAATACAGATATTAGTTTTTCCCGAACTCTCTTTAACGGGCTATACATGCGGCGATTTATTCTACCAGAGTATACTGTTAGAAGATGCGAAGGAGCAATTAGGCCTAATAAGAGAAGCTACAAGAAACACAAACATTTTATCAATAATAGGGATGCCCCTAAACGTCGGCAATTACCTGTTTAACTGCGCTGTTGCAATCCAAAGGGGAAAGATACTTGCTGTTGTCCCCAAAACCCATATTCCTAATAATAACGGGCTTAGCGAAGGGCGTTGGTTTGTTTCTGGGGGAATCTCCGTTGATGACATGATCTTTTTATGCGGGCAGGAGGTACCCTTTGGGGTTGATTTAATTTTTAAGGGCGCAAAGACAAACGCAAACTTTGGGATAGAAATATGTGAGGATGTTATGACTCCAATACCCCCAAGTGTCGGTCAAGCGTTGGCAGGTGCTTTGATTACTTTTAATCTTTCTGCCGATGTGGAAATTATAGGGAAGGAGGAAAAGCAAAGAAATATAATCCAATGCCAATCCTCAAGATGCATATCGGGTTATATCTATACCTCAGCTGGTATAAATGAATCGACTACAGATGTTGTTTTCGGGGGTCATGCTATGATTTGCGAAAACGGTAAAACCCTTTGTGAATCAGAAAGGCTTTCGGATAAAGAGCAGTTAATTTATACGGAAATTGATACTCAAAGACTTATGAGCGAAAGAAGAAAAAGCACTATCTTTAGGGATTGCCCTAGGACTGACTTCCCCAAATACAGAGAAGTTGGTTTTGAAATCTTCGGATACAGGATGGATGATATAAAAAGATCAATAAGCCCTTATCCCTTTGTTCCTAGCACACAAAGCGAACGAAACAAAAGATGCAGTAAAATTTTCTCTATTCAGAGTGCGGCTTTAGCAAAAAGAATAAGGCATACATCAATTAGGCGTGCTGTTTTGGGCGTTTCCGGGGGGCTTGATTCTACGCAGGCACTTTTAGCGGTTGTAAAAACCTTTGATATGCTTAATATAAAAAGACAAAACATTATCGCTGTTACTATGCCGGGGTTTGGAACCACCGATACTACCCTTGCAAGCTCTATAGAACTTGCAAAAACTTTGAAAGTAGATTTACGAATAATTGATATAAAGGATGCGTGTATCCAGCATTTTAAGGATATAGGCCAGGATCCCCTCTTGCATAATACCACCTACGAAAATGTTCAGGCTCGTGAGCGGACACAAATATTAATGGATATTGCAAATAAAGAGAATGGTCTTGTTATAGGTACGGGCGATTTATCGGAGTTAGTGCTGGGATGGTGCACATATAATGGAGATCATATGTCTATGTATTCAGTTAACTGTGGTATACCCAAGACCCTAATAAGGCATTTGATTGAGTGGGCAGCAGGCAACCTTATAGATGGGGACACAGGAAGAATCCTATCGAAGATATTGGAAACTCCTATTTCTCCTGAACTATTACCGCCGGGTGAGTGTGGGAATATTAAGCAAAAAACGGAGGACATAATAGGACCTTATGAGCTGCATGATTTTTTCATATATCATATGCTAGGATATGGTGCAAACCCCGAAAAAATTGTTTTTCTTGCATTTAAAGCATTCAAAGGTAAGTATACAAGGGAGGCGATAAAGGGATGGCTATCTATATTTATAAAAAGATTTTTTAGTCATCAGTTTAAAAGATCCTGCTTGCCTGATGGCCCCAGAATTGGGAGCATAAACCTATCACCCCGAAGGGGATTATGCATGCCAAGCGATGCTCAGGCCGATTCGTGGCTTTTTGATTTAGATACCTAAAGGGGGGAAGGTTATACATGCTTCTCCAACATATGGCACATGCTAATATTTTCAATGAAGAAAATCTAAAAAGTCCTTGACATTTGATATCATCTGTCTTAAAATATCTTTGTGCCTATAGATGGTGGATATAGCTCAGTTGGTTAGAGCGCCAGGTTGTGGCCCTGGAGGCCGTGGGTTCAAATC
>JAAZML010000081.1 GCA_012798835.1 Clostridium sp. | reverse complement strand
CAAAGCTAGGGAATGGGCGGATAAAGCACTGAAATATTTAAAACCTAACATGCCATATATTTATACTCAACGGTTTTATATGGCTAAAAGTCATTGGGCAGCATGTTTACTTATACCACTTGTTATAAAAGGCAAATCTTTAGGATATCTTATTATGGGAAAAACAAAAGGGAAAAGATTTACTGAGGAAGACATAGAAATTTGTGAAAATATACACAAAGATTTGACTTTTATGTGGGGAAATCACATGTTTGCGACAAAGCCCAGGATCATTCCTGCGATGGAAACTGTTTTAGGCCGTGTAGAAACCTTAGAAAAATTAATAACAGGGGCTGCTCATGAGGTAAGGAATCCGATTGCTGTTATTAAAGGCCATATGCAAATGATGGAGTTAGATTCAGAATTACCCCAGGGAATAAAAATAAGAATTAGCCGTTTACTTGGACAAGTGAACCAAATAGAGAAAATTGTAAAAGATTTCGCAAGTCTGGCAAAGCTTAAGTTAGTAGATATGGTATTAGACTCCCCTCTTGGATTCCTTGAGGATGTCCTTAATGTTTTGCAATTCCAAGCGGCTAATCTTAATATCCATATAAACCGCCTTTATCCTAAGTATATTCCTAAAGTTTTTGCTGATCCGGGTAAGTTACAGCAGGTTTTCTTAAATATTGGTAAAAATGCAGTTGAAGCAATGAAAGAACAAGGGGGTAAGCTGGATGTTAGCATTAGAATTTCAAAGGATGATCGGGAGGTTGAAATCGAATTTGCTGATACAGGGTCCGGCATAAATAAAGAGGAAATGGAAATGCTGTTTAGACCGTTTTTTACAACAAAGAAACATGGAACAGGGCTTGGGTTAAATATTTCTAAATATATAATGGAACTTCACGGAGGAACAATCCATGTAAAAAACAGAAAAGGGAAAAGGGGTGCTGTGTTCACTATAGTTCTGCCCATACCAGTACCTGATGCAAATGACACATTTGATAATATATCATAAATGGTTAAGGATCTGTTTTAATTAATTAGTCTCTGTCATTATCATTATTTTTTACTGAGATCATCTCAGCTACAATAGCTACAGCTATCTCTTGAGCAGTTTTCGCCTTAATTGAAAGTCCGATCGGTGAGTGCACTTTTTGGATAGCCTCTTTAGATACCCCCTCTTCTTCTAACATATCGAAGATTTTTCGGATTTTAGCTTTACTGCCGATCATACCTATATACGTAGGGTAGGGTGGATTCCTTTTCAGGCATGCGGCAAGGGTTTCCTTATCGTAACTATGGCCACGTGTGACAATTACAATATATGATCTGGAGTCTATCTGTAATTTTTCGATGGATTTTTCAAAATCACATACTAAAACTTCATCAGCTGCATATTTAGCCGCCTCAGCAAAATCGGCTCTGTCATCGACTATGGTAACTCGGAAACCTGCAATTTTCGCAATTTGGGCAGTTGCAATTCCTACATGGCCTGCCCCAAATATAATCGCTTTTTCCCGGGGAACGATGGGTTCAATATAAACTTTTGCTTTTCCGCCACAAATCATACCAAGGTTATCTCGATCCATTGGAGTCAAATCAACTTCTAAAAATTTTGGTGTATTCCTTTCAATAACATCTTTGCTTTCTTTTATGATTCTGGTTTCCAATTCCCCCCCGCCCACTGTGCCAATTATTGTTTCATCAGGGGAAATGAGCATTTTAAAACCGGGTAAGCCCGGTGTAGATCCACTAGTTGCGACTACGATCGCCAAGGCAGCACTTTGCCCTTCACGTATTATATGGCCTACCCTTTCGTATACAGCAATAGAATCACTATGTTTAGATGCCATCTTTATCATTCCTCCTGTTAATGGCGGCAAGGTAATCTGTTTTAGTATCAAGATCATGGATAATTCCTGCATATTCCATATTTATGCGTAGTATTTTTTCATTGTACTTATGTATTAAATCGCGTAATCCATTTCCTCCATAAGGCATATTTAAAATTTCACTGCACAGGGATGTTTTAAATAATGTAGGGTGTCCACCTTTATGTTTATATACCGGAATTATTATATCCTGGGATTCATTCAGATTCTTAAATATGGTACTAATTTTATCATATTCTTCAGATCGTATTTCAGGTTGATCTCCGGGTGCAATTAGGAATGCCTTAACCTTTGGTGCAAGAGCGCGTACCCCTGCTTTAACTGATGAAAACATACCTAATTTATAATCAGGGTTTACTACAATTTCTAATTTAGGTCGAATCTTTTTTTCCAAAGTAGCCCGGATTTTATTTGCTTCGTGTCCCAGCACTACTATGACTTGATCTACATTTTTGCAATTACATGCTGCGTCTATGGCACTTTCAATTATTGTTGTTTTTCCCCAGGGTAATAGTTGTTTTAATGTCCCCATCCTTTTTGATTCCCCGGCTGCCGGGATAATTGCTGATATCAATTGAATTATCACTCCATTGTGGGATTTTGCAAATGACTACATCTGAAGACGTGGATTTTTTAAAAATTATTTGCAATCCTCGTGCCTGATTTACCCTTTAGAGCATCTAAACTGTGACTTAAAGATGCAATAATTGAGGTTTTGCCGGAAGAGGCGAAATCGATTGCAGCTTTTACCTTCGGTTCCATGCTGCCTGCTTTAAATTGTCCTTGGTTTAAATATTCCTTGGCCTTGTCTACAGTGATGTGGGAAAGACAAGTTTCAAGTGGAGTGCGATAATTAATTAATGCACCTTCGACATCTGTAAGCATCATTAAAATATCAGCCTTTATATCTTTTGCCAGTTTGGAACTGGCTAGATCTTTATCAATAACAGCTTCAATTCCATGTAATGCTCTATTATTCTTTATAACGGGTATACCGCCGCCACCTGCAGCAATTACTATTGCACCATTTTGTATAAGAGAGTTAATTGCTTTTTTTTCTACGATTTCAACAGGGGAAGGTGAAGGAACAACTTTACGCCAACCCCGTCCTGCATCTTCTTTCCAAATTTCATTGTTTTCTTTTGCTGAACGCATTGCGTATTCTTTTGTATAAAAAGGACCTATGGGCTTTGTGGGATTTTTGAATGCAGGGTCATTCTCATTAACTATTATTTGGGTAAGAATAGTAATAATCATAGTATCCATGTTTTGTTTTAAAAGTTCGTTATATAAAGATTGTTGAATCATATATCCTATAAGCCCTTGGCTTTCTGCACCGCAGACATCTAAAGGCATTGCAGGGACAACAGGCTGGGAGTATTGGTTCTGGATTAATATATTGCCTACCTGTGGGCCGTTGCCATGGGTTATTACTATGCGGTAGCCTTGCTTAATCATGCATACAATGTTTTTACATGTTGTTTCTATATTTAGAAATTGATTTTTGGCGGTACCTAGCTGTCCGGGTCTTAGAATGGCATTTCCACCTAATGCTACGACAATTGTTTGTTGCACTTTCGAGGCTTTCCTCCCTTGATTTTTTAAATTGTAAGCAAAGGGCTTACT
>JAAZML010000111.1 GCA_012798835.1 Clostridium sp. | reverse complement strand
TATAGTTGTAGTTTATTAAAATAATGTCTCCCTATATCTGCATTACCAAATGCGGCCTGCATTACCGCTACCCTTTGGTTTAATTCTCCTGCTGCTCCTACTGTATCTCGTATTAGCCTTTTTACCCCTCTAAAGCTAATATAAGCTCCTGCAAGTTGCTTAATTCTTTTTGTGAGGTTTCCTGATGTCTCTATATTGTTTTTCATTTGATTATGTTGTTCTTCTAGCTTTTTGCCTGCTTTTTCTACTGCATCAGCCATCTTCATTTCTGATAATTGTGCATCTAGCAATTTCTTTTCAATCTTTTCTGTAGCTTCATGATATCTGCCTTTTATTTCAATAGACTTTAAATACTCTTGTTGTAGCCTTTCGACTACTCTGGCTTGATTAGCATATTTTGCACCTATGAGTTCTAAAGCTCGCTCATCTTTGCTTAAATTTTTAGCAAAATCAGTCCTTTTATTCATAGTTTTTTGTGTTTTTTCTATAGTTTGATCCATTTTAGCAGCATTGCCAGTTATTCTGTTTAGAACATTGCTCATATTGTCTATTAAATTAATCGAACTTCGTATTCCAGCTATAATAATCACCTACTTTCAGGTATAAGAAAAGCACCCTTTTCAGGATGCTTAAAACAATGTTTGTACTAAATGCTTATACATGATATTATTCATTTCTATTAAGCTTTCTTTGCCATCTTTAAATTTTATCGCTACTAAATAAGTCCTTTTCTTTTTAGCTGAAAGGCCCGCTAGCAATCCCACAGGACCTAAGGCCAAGGAACCAACCACACCTCTCCCTATAGCACTCATTGCTTTAGTTCTATGTTCTTCATCTACAATTTCATATGTCTCGACAGTTTCCTTGCTTATTGGCACACTTTTCCTAAATCCAGTTTTTATAGTTAAGTATTTCATTGTAGAGCCAATAGGTTTGTTTTTATAATCCCCCGCTATAACCATATTTTTAGCCATAGAATACACCTCCTACAACTTATTATATTCATAATACCAAATTATAGGAGGTATTTCCATCTATTACTTAACATTGTCTGCTAATTTTTTCTCGTTTTCTATCTTTATATCTATAGCAGCCATTATAAAGGCCTTTTCGTATCTATCTAATTCAGTAAACTCCCTAGGTTTAATATTAAGTTTATGAAGGGCATAGTAAGCATAATTAGCATCACTATCCCCTTCTTCTATTAGTTTTTTACTTCTTCAACTAATTCATCCATCCCTACATCGAATCCGTTTACTTCTTGCACTTTTTCAAGTAATTCAGCATATTCTCCACTTGTTAGCATTTTCTTTACTAGCTTATCAGCACCTAATACTCCATAGCTTTCTTGCAACTCTTTGTCTCTTAAATTAGGGAATACTACACATTCTACAATTAACTTTGCCATATATTCTTCATAATTTGTTTCTTGAGTTATTATCCCTTTATTTCTAATCTTTTTGGTGCATAATTTTCTTAAAGCCTCGTCTTCTTCTGCTGTAAGGGCCCTTATCTCCCAGGGAATTGGATTCCCTTT
>JAAZML010000116.1 GCA_012798835.1 Clostridium sp. | reverse complement strand
GTCAGGATTTTGTTTATCTCCATCTAGAGGCCCCTGACGAATGTGGACATAGGTACGAAATTGAAAATAAGGTCCGCTCCATAGAATTAATAGATGAAAAAGTTGTGGGCCCAATTTTGGAGGGTCTTGATAAATACGATGACTACAAGGTTCTTATCCTGCCCGATCACCCAACACCGCTTTCTTTAAGAACCCACACATCCGATCCCGTACCATACCTTTTATACCAAAAATCCCACCCCCAAAAATCCGGCATTACAAAATATGATGAGTTGCAGGCAGCATCTACTGGGGTGTACTTTGATGAGGGTCATAAACTGATGGATCATTTCATAAATAATCCTTAAAATATGTGTTTTTAAAAATTAGGTGGCGGTGGCAAACCGGTACTAGATTAGAATTTGTACTCTATAAACACCGCCCCATTTTGCTTTAAGCACTGTCTTTCATCATTGTCTAAATCCAGTTTCCATACCGATTCATTATATGGATCATCTTTTTCAAATACAATCACCCTGTCTATCGTTATCCTGGCAATTTCGTTGTCGATTCCGTTCTTTTTTATGTATTCTCTAAATTTATGAACCATTATCTGCTTATCGCAGCTTTGATCGTTACCATCTTCTAATTTTGCTATTTCCTTTTTAAAAGACAGCAATAATTCCTCAAACTGTGTATTTATCCTAATAAATAAACTTTCCGATATTTTCTCCTCTAATCTATCGAGGTAAAGTTTTTCCTGTTGCCTTTTTTTTATCTCAACCTGCTTTTTAAGACGCTTGTGAATACTTTCTTTGCTTTCTATCTGCCTGTCATGTAAAAGTTTTTCCGATACCGCATTGACCATTTCTGTATCATCAAAAAGCTTCATCAAATCTCTGGATATTATATCGCAAAGCTCCCTCTCCCTTACGTGGTGACTTGTACATGCCCCGGTTCCCAACTTGCTATAATTGCTACAAATATACCCCATAGGTCTTTCTTGCCGTTTTCGTGCAAACATAATACTTTTGCACCCTCCGCAATATATAAGTCCCCTGAATACATGTATTGTTCCCTTGTGTGCCCCAAACCTTTTCCTTCTTTGGTTTCTTGTTTTTTGTATCTCCCAAAATTCCTCCTTGCTGATTATGGGTTCATGAGTATTTGGTGTAATTACCCAGTCCGACTGGGGGAGCCGACGTGTCTTTTTACTTTTAAAACTAATTTTTTCGCTCACCCCTTGTACGGTATCCCCTGCATAGACCCTATTCCCAAGGATTCTCATTACCCCCACCGCATTCCAATCTCCCATTGTTGGCGATCTTACACCATCTTTGTTTAACACTTGTGCTATATATCTATAGCCATAGCCTTGTTTGTAAAGATTATATATTTTTTTCACATTTTCAGCTTGTTCCCTATTTACTACCAGCTTGTTTTTTTTGTGTTGAGATTTTTCATAGCCAAAAGGTGCATTACCTATATACTCTCCTTTTTCTATCTTAAATCTTAGGTTGGCCCGAATCTTTTTTGAAATATCTCTGCAATATCTTTCATTAAACCAAGTCTCAATGCCGACCATATCATTATCCTTTTTGCTATCGTATCTTCCATCGTAGGTAATAACCCTTACGCCTTTTTCCTCCAAAAAATCTAAAAACAATAAAGTTTTTGCGTTGTTCCTTCCTAATCTTGATAAATCCTTTATAACAATAAGGTTGATCTCGTTATCGGATATGGATCTTTTAAGTGCTTTTATCCCATCCCTTTCAAAGCCCGTCCCTGAAACATTATCATCGATGTATATCCTTTTTATGCTGCCTAGTTTGTTATCCTTTATGTATTTAATAAGAAGATCCCTTTGAGTTTCTATAGTCTCATAATTTTCTCCGTTCTCGTCCCTGCTCTCTCTTACATATATCCCTATTTTATTGTTCATACCATTTACCCCCGGGCCCAGTACACCTATCATTCTTGGCATCTATCCAGAAGTACAGCAAAAAGCTTTATCAAAACCTCACTGGCCTTTCTATCAGGTGAGGGTTTTATTAATATTACCCTTGATTTTGAATCCCTGTTTTTCATTGGACTTCACCCCGCATCATTGATCCTTTCTAAATTAATATGCATCAAAGAAGTTTATTAAAAATTGTCCAGACAAATTTACAGTTATCCATGGATTAAAAATCTATGGATATGGGTGAAATTGAATAAAAGATTATAGTCAATAAATATGGACTAAATTAATTGTGCAATATGGATATTGCCAGAAATACCACGGTGTGCAAAACATACAGAATCAGTACCGAAAATATAGGCCAGTGCCGCATAGTCGATATGGTATCGGTAATTATATTGATTTTCGGGGGAATCGTCCTGCATTTTTGCTTTGTCATTCGATGAAAACAAATAAGAAGACCTATCATCACCAAAAAGCAAAGCACTCCAACGATCATGAGGATAAGAATATGCTCTAAATTAATTATTTTTTCCTCATTCATTCCTATAAAATCACTCGCAAAATATTGAGTTATAATGGCAATCAGATTATTTATAAAATGTGCTAGCATACCCGAAAATATAGAATCTGTTCTCACAACATAGTATCCTATCAAAACTCCAAAGAATATGGGCCCTAAAAGATTCTTAAAATCAAAATGAAATAGCCCAAATAATAAAGCCGAGATTAGGATAGACCTTGTTGAACCCTCTTTTTCATATGACCTTAAAAGGATACCCCTGTGTAATACTTCCTCACATATAGCGGGCGAAACTGCAACCACCAAAACAGATAAAATAAAGCCACCTGTGTTTTGCGGCGGTATGTGTACGCTATCAAACTTATACCCCATAGATTGTAAAACGCCCAGCACTACAGCGTTGAAGGACGATGTACCTATGTAGGCAGGTATGGAAATCAATATAATTAAAATACTGAAAGAGACATCCAGTCTATTGAATCCAAGTTCCTTTTTAATGTTTATTTTATTTTTAATAAGGTATAACAGCACTGGGAAAAGCGTAAAATAAAATTGGTTGATTATCAGTATCAAATAAAAATTTGTAGAGATGAAGTTTGCGTTAAACAGCTCCAAAACCCTTATGCTAACAAAATAGACTAGGTTTAGCACAACAACTATAAAAAAAACCTTATTTGCATCGCATGTGTTTAATTTATTATTCACGGTTATACCCCCTTTGGGGTTAGATTAAAATAGGATACTTCTATCCTCTGTGATAATTGCATCCATAGATACATCATGTTCCTCTTTTGGGATACTGTGGACAATCTGAAGTTCAAAGGCCAGCCCCAACTTAAAACAGTTGTCCCGCGTTTGCTGGAAAAAGAAATCATAATATCCCGCTCCATACCCAATTCTGCTTCCCTTCAGATCAAAAGCAACCCCTGGTGTAAGGACCATATCAATTTTATCAGGTTCGATCTTTAATGAAAGCTGCTTTACAGGCTCCAATATACCATAGGTACCTGGTCTTAATGCCAGTGCATAATCCTTTGGCTGGTATGCATCTATCTTCTTCCTCCCTCCGGAAGATTTAATTAGGGGAAGTGCTACAATTTTATCGCATTTTAAACAATATTCAATTATAGCGTCCGTCATGACCTCATTGGCAAAATCCATGTACAACATTACGTATTTACTGGTAATAAATCCTTCAAAATTCAACAGCCTATCCCTTATTTTATTGCTTCTTTTAATAACCTCATCTTTTGGAAGTGCTTTCCTGCTATCCAGTATCTCTTTTCGTATTTCTTTTTTACTTTTCATAATATCTCCGTATATGTTTTATTTACCAACTTTTGCATATAAATTGTTATGCATAATAAACAGCCAAAAGACTAAATAATATCAGCATAAATACAAACACAAACAGGGATGATACAAAAATGGCCTTCCCAAAGGATCGTTTGTCAGGATTCTTGGCTCCTCCCATCAGGGCTATTCCAATAATAACACCCAACAGCTGCCCAATGCCTGGCAAAAGATTTGTTATTGTAACCAAAAACACTTTAATCCCATTGCCGAGCATTTTTATTTCACCTGATGAAGTATTTGTATTTTTCTTTTGGCTGGATAAATCATTTTTTGTTTTAGTTTTCCCTGCTTTATCTCTATTATGTATATTTGTATTATCACCTGTATCGAGCCCCTGCGTCCTTCCTGCGGCTTCGTCCATACTTATTTCATCCTGTGCTGTATCTACTCGCTCTTTTTCAAATGTATCGGTTTCCAGCAAACTACCACAAAAAGGACAGCGCTTAAAGCCAGGCGATACACTCTCGTTACAATACTTACAGATCACGCAATGATTCTGGGCATTTTCCAAGGGAATCCCTCCTTTGCCTTCCAAGTTTAACCTTCCAGTATTGGACCTTGCCTTAATATAATATACCATAAATTTTAACGCAAAATCCAGTCGAATCTGTAACTGAGCAAATTGCGGTATGTTCTATTTATATTTTCCCATCCTCTGCCTTAAGATGCGGATATTTTACCCGCATCTTATTACGTAAGGCTTTTTTAGAGCTTTGCTACCACTAAATTTCCATCGGCAACTCCGATTTCAATGCTTTTGTCCCCGTCAAGCTTCCCGCCTACAATCATTTTAGCTATCATTGTTTCGATATGCCTTTGCATATATCTTTTTATTGGTCTTGCACCAAACACCGGATTATAGGCATTTTCTACAATATGTTGTTTTGCCTCATCGGATAGTTCAAGTATAATCTTTCTATCTTCAAGTCTTTTTTGTATATCCGCCAATAAAAGATCAATGATCTTTACGATTTCTTCTCTTCTAAGCGGCTTGAACATAACAACCTCATCGACACGGTTCAAAAATTCCGGTTTAAAATGTTTATTCAATTCGCCCGTTACGATATTTCTTACATCTTCGCTTATTTCACCATCGTCCCTGATTCCGCTCAAAAGGTGCTGGCTTCCGATATTCGAGGTCATTATAACAACGGTATTTTTAAAATCAACAGTCCGGCCCTGGCTGTCAGTCAGTCGCCCATCGTCTAAAAGCTGCAAGAGAACATTAAAAACTTCGGGATGGGCTTTTTCAATTTCATCAAAAAGTATTACACAATACGGTTTTCTTCTTACGGCTTCGGTGAGCTGACCGCCTTCTTCGTAACCCACATACCCAGGAGGTGCCCCTATAAGCCTTGCAACCGCATGTTTTTCCATATACTCCGACATATCAATCCTTACAATGTTTTCTTCGCTGTCGAAAAGAGATTCCGATAAAGCCCTTGCAAGCTCCGTCTTACCTACCCCCGTAGGTCCAAGGAAAATAAAAGAGCCTATGGGTCTTTTCGGATCCTTTAAGCCGGATCTCGCCCTCAAAACCGCATCGCTTACCGCTAGAACCGCCTCATCTTGACCAATTACACGCCTGTGAATTACGGATCCTAGATTTAAAAGTTTGTCCCTTTCATTTTCGACGAGCTTTGTTATAGGGATACCCGTCCATTTAGAGACGATATCTGCTATCTCCTCCTCAGTAACCTCTTCCTTTAAAAGTACGTTTTCGCTTGTTTTCTTTCTTCCCTTTTCTTCTTCTAAGCTCTTCATAAGCTCAGGAAGCTTTCCATGCTTTAATATAGCCAAAGCATCCAGATCGTAGGATCTTTCCGCCTCTTCGATCTGCCTTTTTACTTCCTCAATCTGTGTTTTTATCTCCTTTTCTTTTTTTATATTCTTTTTTTCAGCTTCCCACTGGGCTTTTAACACATCGGATTTTCCCTTCAAATTGGCTATTTCCCCCTGCAACTTGTAAAGCCTCTCCTTTGAAGTCTCGTCATCCTCCTTTTTAAGGGTCTGCCTTTCTATCTCTAGCTGCATAATCTTTCTTTGAATTTCATCTAACTCGGAGGGCATACTGTCAATTTCAGTTCTTATCATAGCCGCCGCCTCATCCATTAAATCAATCGCCTTGTCCGGTAAAAAACGGTCGCTTATATACCTATCGGATAGGACACTGCATGCAATAATCGCATTATCGGTAATCCTCACCCCATGATGGATTTCAAATCTCTCTTTTATTCCCCTTAAAATCGAAATGGTGTCCTCTACAGTGGGTTGTTCTACTATAATAGGCTGAAATCTTCTTTCCAATGCAGCATCTTTTTCAATATATCTTCTATATTCGTCCAGGGTAGTTGCTCCTATGCAGTTTAGCTCCCCTCTTGCAAGCATCGGCTTTAATATGTTCCCCGCATCCATGGCACCTTCCGCTTTTCCGGCCCCTACAATATTATGTAGTTCATCAATAAAAAGTATAATATCCCCATCGGATTTATTAACCTCGTTGAGTACAGCCTTAAGTCTTTCTTCAAATTCGCCCCTATACTTTGCGCCAGCAATTAAAGCTCCCATATCAAGGGCAAAAACGGTTTTGTCCTTTAGACCCTCCGGCACATCTCCTTTTAAAATCCTTTGCGCCAATCCTTCCACAACCGCAGTTTTGCCCACCCCCGGTTCCCCTATAAGAACCGGATTATTTTTGGTCCTTCTTGAAAGTATCCGTATAGCTCTTCTGATTTCAGAATCCCTGCCTATTACGGGATCCAATTTTCCTGCCCTTGCAAGCTCAACTAAATCGTGTCCGAATTTTTTCAAGGCATCGTATGTCCCCTCCGGATTTTTTGACGTTATCCTTTGGTTGCTTCGCACCTTACCTAGGGCTGTCATAAATTTTTCCGTTGTAATGTCATAGCGCTGGAGTATTTTTTTTGAGATCGTATCTCTTTCCTTGAGCAAGATCATATAGATATGCTCAACACTCGTGTATTCATCCTTAAAATGCTTGGACAAATCCTGAGATTCAACCAAGATCTCATTGAGGCGCCTTGAAATATATGTATTAGCCGCTCCCTCTCCGTAAACTTTCGGCATCTTTTCAAGTTCCCGCTCCATATCTTTTATATACATATGTGAGTCCGCACCCATATACTCGATCAATCTGGGGATTAAGCCATCCTCTTGTTTTATTAGTGAGTAATGTATATGTTCCCCATCTATATACTGATGCCCCATCTTTATTGCAATATTTTGTGCTTCGGCAATTGCGGCCTGTGCTTTTTCCGTAAACTTTTCTATGTTCATTTTCTTCCCTCCTTTTTACACCGTTAAATCCCTCTCGAAGCATTTTTAAGTTTTTTGTATAGCCCTTCCATTTCCTTTGTCAAACTGTTCGGATTCATAATTTTGATCTTTATATATAAATCGCCTCTTTTATTTGCTCCATCCAAATATCCCTTTCCTGCGATACGGACTTTGCTATCGGTTTGTATTCCTCTCGGTATTTTTACACTTATTCTCCCATCCAGTGTATCAATGGAAACTTCGTGGCCCAAAGCGGCATCCCAGGGCATTATATTTAGAGTTGTTATAAGATCTATACCCTGAAGCTCAAATTGTTTGGAGGGTTTAAGCTTTAGAGTAAGGAGCAGGTCTCCGTTCTCGCCGCCGGCCATCCCTTTTTCTCCCTGACCCTTGAGCCTAACAGTACCGCCATCTTTAATGCCTCTGGGGATTTTGAATGAGAGATTTTTGACCCCATCTTTACCCCTTACAGATACCTTTTTTTCCGTTCCATGAAAACCTTCCTCAACGCTTATCTCAAGCTGAGCTCTTAGATCCTCGCCCCTTATATTTCCCCTTTGGCCCCTTCCGTTAGTTCCGGAAAAACCAAAAATATTATCAAATTCAAAACCATTTCCTCCGAAAAACATATTGAAAAAATCGCTGTACTGTCCCGCCTCACCGCCCCTAAATTCATATCTTACATTGTTTTCAAAACCGTATTGGGATGGGTCAAAATTGTGTCCGTTTCGGAAATCATATTGACTGCCGAAAGCGTCATATTTTTCCCGCTTTTTTGGATCCCCCAGTACTTCATATGCCTCGCTCACTTCTTTAAACCTTTCTTCCGCCTTCTTGTCATCGGGGTTCGCATCAGGGTGGTATTTTTTGGCCAGCTTTCTGTACTTTTTCTTAATATCCTCCGATGAAACATTTTTATCTAACCCAAGAACCTTGTAGTAATCTTTATATTGCATAAAACATCCCTCCCTTCCTCAAGGCAAATCCTACATCTTATATGATACCCCCTGCAACAAACTTCAAAACCATATATTTTACGCTGGTTTTTTATATTGCAAAGTACATACTCCATAAGTTTTTTGTTCTTTATGATTTTTAATTTCCCTCTATACTATTTATACAATTTTTCCTTTCTTTTTGCAACTCTAGACTTTGACTTTCCTTGACCTTTGGGTTGTGAAAAATCCCGTTTAAAGGATTTATCTTCATAATTCTTAAGATTTCTTTGTTGAACAACGCAGATACATTTGGGAAACGTCAATAAAACCCGCTATCTTCCCTTCATCCTTCACCCCGTTTGTTTCAACACCACTGCTTACATCCACCGCAAAGGGATCTGCTATCCGTATAGCTTTTGCTACATTTTTAGGCGTTAGACCTCCGGCGAGGATAACCTTATGTTTTTTAGAAGCAATGGAAGCAAGCTCCCAGTCAAAGCTCTTGCCTGAACCACCGTAACAGCCTTCGCTATAGGCATCCAGTAAAAAAGCATCGACATCATATTTATCCATCTCCCCTATAAAACCTTTGTCCTTTACACGCATTCCTTTCCATATTTCAATCCGTCCCAGCCCCTGCATTCTTAGAAGCCTTGAAATTTCTGAGACATACTGGGGTGGTTCGTTGCCATGTAATTGAACACAATCTAGTTTTACGTGTTTTACTATATCTACAACCCTTTCTATATCCTCGTCTACAAATACACCCACCGATTTTATCTTTGGGCAGAGCATCTGTATTAAGACCCCTGCCCCCTCCTTTGTAACCTGTCTCCTGCTTTTGGCAAACACAAAACCCGCAAAAAGAGGTTTGTGTTGGTTTATATACTCTATATCCTCTATTCTTTTTAAACCACAAATTTTTACACCTATCACTATCACACCGCCCTCAATTCTCCGATTTTTTCCCCTATTGATTCTGCCCTCATAAATGTTTCTCCAATCAATACCGCATCCACCCCAAGCCCCTTTAGATACGTTATATCTTCCCTGCTTCTTATCCCGCTTTCGCTTACAACCGCCCTATCGTGCGGTATGTCACTTATGAGGTTTTCAGTATTTTTAATATCCACACTAAAGTTGGTTAGATCCCTATTATTTATTCCAATTATTTTTGCACCAGATTTAAGCGCCCTTTCCAGCTCAAATTTGTCATGTACCTCCACTAAGCAATGCATACCGAGTATGCCCGCAACCACCTGGAATTTCTTTAATTTTTCGTCATCTAAAAGTGATGTAATAAGCAATATGGCATCGGCTCCTAAGCACCGGGATTGGTATACCTGCCAAAGTTCAATTATAAAATCTTTTCTCAAAATCGGTAACGGGCATAGCTGTCTGACACTCCAAAGGAAATCCTCGTCGCCTTTAAAAAAATCCTTTTCAGTCAAAATAGATATTGCCTGAACCTTTGAATCTATATATTCCTTTGCTATTTTCTCTGGTTCAAAATCCTTTTTTATAATCCCCTTTGATGGGGATGCCTTTTTAATTTCCCCAATAATCGACATTGAAGGGTTATCTTTCAACGCCCCATAAAAGTCTAAAACCTTATGAAGACCCGGCCTTTTAAGCCTTCTCTTCCATCCCTCTATCGTTATTCTTTCCATATCATTTTTTAGCCTGACTCTTTTTTTTTCAATAATTTTATCAAGTATCATCTAATTATTACCCCCTTCTATAAACCCTGCGGCGATAAAATGCCTGCATAACTTTTAAAATACATTTTTAAACCGAAACCTCTTGATACTCCTGAAACGAATTTGTAACATCGACAAGCTGATTTAGTTTTTTCAACGCCCTCCCCGAATCTATTATTTCTTGGGCAAGGTTTATACCTTCATTAATATCCGAAGCAGCCTTTCCAACATAAAGGGAGGCGGCGGAATTTATGACAACGATATCTCTTTTATAACCTTTTTTGCCTTGAAATATTTCAAGAATTATCTTTGCGCTCTCTGTGGCACCCCCGCTTGTAAGTTCCCCCTTCGGTGCCAAATTAAAACCAAAATCCAAAGGATTTAATTCATAATTTATGACTCTTTTATTCTTGACCTCTGAAACTTTAGTGATGGAGGTCGTTGTTATCTCGTCCATTCCATCTCTTCCATGTATAACCATCGCCCTTTCGACCCCCAAGTTCATCAATACATTTGCAACTGGTTCTGTAAGCGTTTCACTAAATACCCCCAACAACTGACCCTTAGCGTTTGCGGGATTGGTTAAAGGTCCAAGTATATTAAATACTGTCCTTATACCCAATTCCCTGCGTGGGTTTGCGGCATGTTTCATTGATTTGTGAAATACGGGGGCATAAATAAAACCAATTCCTGATCTTTTCATACATTCCCCGACATAGATTGGGCCAAGATCGATATTTACACCTAAGGCCTCCAAAACGTCGGCACTCCCGCTTTTACTTGAAACGGATCTGTTACCATGCTTTGCGACGGTCACGCCCCCAGCCGCCGCAACAAATGCCGCAGCTGTTGATATGTTAAAAGTATTTGCGCCATCACCCCCGGTACCACAGGTATCAATATAATAGTCCTTGTCAAGGTTTATCCTCTCCGCCTTTTGTCTCATTACTCTAGCACAGCCGGTTATCTCTTCTATTGTTTCTCCCTTGATCCTAAGCGCTGTCATAAAACTTC
This sequence comes from Clostridium sp., assembly GCA_012798835.1. Taxonomy (GTDB): domain Bacteria; phylum Bacillota; class Clostridia; order Acetivibrionales; family Acetivibrionaceae; genus Hungateiclostridium. The sequence continues at coordinate 35,842 of JAAZML010000116.1, read as the reverse complement.
CTATCTGGGCTTGCGTGGCATTACCCTCCATTATAAAATTTAGCGCCTCGATAACCTCCGTTTCGGTGAGATCCCTTCCCTCAACTAATTTTGCGATCACATCTTTTAACATAATAAATTCTCCTCTCATCTAAAACTCTTCTTGGCTCATTTTGGTGGCCCTCCTGCCTTCCCCAAAACCGTCCCAGCACACCTTGAGTTTTTAGGGCAAGGCTTCCTATAACATTATCCCACACCGCCAGCTTCTTCCAAAGCTTTTAAAAGTGCCTTTGACTTATTGATACATTCTTCATACTCTGTTTCGGGAACAGATTGGGCAACAATTCCGGCTCCCGCCTGAATATAAACCTTTCCACCCTTTAAAATCATGGTCCTTATGGTAATACAACTATCAAGATTCCCGTTAAAGCTAAAATACCCAATCGCTCCTCCGTAAGGCCCGCGTTTTACCGTTTCAAGCTCATCAATTATCTCCATGGCCCTCAGCCTTGGCACCCCCGATAAGGTACCTGCGGGCAAAACGGCCGCAAGGGCATCAAAAGCCGTCATATCTTCTCTCATATCCCCCTTGATATTTGTAACAATATGCATTACATGGGAGTATTTTTCTACATTCATAGGCTTTTCTATCCTGATACTCCCAGGCTTGGAGACTTTCCCAAGATCCGTCTCCCCAAGTTTTACCAACATCCTGTGTTCGTCAATCTCCTTTTTGTCGGATAAAAGTTCCCTCTCCAAATCCCTATCTTCTTCTTGTGTACTCCCTCTTTTACGGGTCCCCGCTATGGGGCAGGTTTGTACAACTCCGTTTTCAACCCTCACAAGCATTTCCGGCGAGGAACCCACAACTTCGAAATCATCAAATTTAAGATAAAACATATAGGGCGATGGGTTCACCGTTCTGAGCCCTCTGTATATATTGAAGGGTTTTTCATCGGTTTTTACACATAAACGCTGGGATAAAACCACCTGTGATACATCGCCCTTTTTAATGTATTCTTTTGCTCTTAACACGTTTTTGCAAAACGATTCCTTGGTCATATTTGAAGAAAAATCAACCTTCTCTCCAATCTTTTCTCTTCCAAAGGGGCCTGTATCTGTAATCTTCCATTTTGTATCTACAAGCTCCTGATGTATTTTTTTTATTCTGTCCACCGCACTGTTGTAATCCCTTTCAAGATTATCTTTGACATGCATATTGACAATTATATGGATTTTATGCTTTACATGATCATATACAAAAATCTCATTCGAGAACATGAAACAGCTTTCAGGAAACCCCAAATCATCTTCCGGCATATTAGGAAGGTTTTCGTAATAGCGTATAGTATCATAGCCCAAATATCCCACAGCACCCCCATTAAAACGTGGCAACCCCGGAAGGTTTGCCCCCTTGTAGCTTTCCATGATCTCGCGAATAATCTCAATGGGGTTTGGACCCGCTTCTTTTTGCTCCCCGCCGATCCAATCAATTGTGGTTTTGCCGCTGTAGCTTTTCACAATAAGGTAGGGCTCCCTTCCAAAAATGGAATACCTCGCCCAATTTTCGCCCCCCTCGACACTTTCTAGCAAAAAACAGTATTCTCTTTCCTCAAATCTTTTAAAAAGACTTATAGGAGTTTCCATATCAGCCGGAATTTCCATGGAAATGGGTATGACGTTAAAAGATTTGGCCAGTTCCCTGACCCTATCAAACTGTGGGTAAAACATATTGATTCCTCCTCATCTTTAGAGGAAGACATGAGAGAAGATCGAAAATGCCGGGTAAAAGAAACCCGGCGAATTTGCATAAATATACCTATCCTCGCCTCATCTCTTCTCAACTAATCTAAAATCTCTTCTAATCTTATTTAATTGTAACACATTCCCCATTGCAAATGCAATATAATTACAAAATATTTCTGATGCCGTATGTCTTTCTTTATTTGTTACCATTAATAAAAAGGCAGCCCTATCCACAGAAATCTTTGGAACAGCTCCCTTTCCCAATTATCACCTTACTAAAAACGCAATTTGACAGTAACCTCATAGTATCACCGTTTTTTACACGGTTACAATGCTTGATATTTTCCTCAATATGTAATATTATATTCTCCACCCCTTGGAAAGTCAACCGCAGATGACCCCGAGCATAGGCGACATGTTCCCCCGTCTTATATCATTTGACCAATAACTTTTTATAGGTTGCATCAACAAGCGCCGCCCCCAAAGGTGCCGTAATCAAAATAGATAACACGGCTACTGTCAGTACAATATCGCCGCAGGCTAGACCCATAGCAAGAGGCAGCCCGCCTATAGCGGCTTGCACCGTTGCCTTGGGTATATACGCAAACGCTGAGAAAATGCGTTCCTTTTTGTTAAGTGGCGTCCTGATAAGGGATAAAAACACACCCGCCATGCGAAAAAGCAGCACACAAAAAATCAATGCTACCGATGGTATACCGGCCCTTAGCACATAACCTGTATCTACCGTCGCACCTACAAGCACAAAAAGAAGGATCTCCGCTCCGACCCAGAGCTTTGAAAACTTTTTAGATAACCTTCCGGCAACCTCGCATTTCCCCTGCTTGAGTCTGGCCCCCAGCGCCATCACCGCTAAAAGGCCTGAAAAGCCTATAATACCTGCCAAACTATTCTCTATCGTAACCAACATAAAAGCCAGCGATAATATGATTATAACTTTGCCACTATCCCTTATATGCACCCTCGCAAAAAAATGGGAAAGCGCAAGACCAATCGCAGTACCACCAACCAGTCCAAGTATAATGGAAACAGGGATCGATAAAAACTGTTCAGGTGTGATATTGCCCCCCCGTGCCAAACATGTGAATGCGGTAAACAAAACAATTACAAACACATCATCCACGGAAGCACCCGCCATAACCATTTGCGGTATGCTTTTTGAGGCACCATACCCTTCTTCCATAATATTTAACATCCTAGGCACAACAACGGCGGGGGAAACAGCCGCGATTACCGTCCCCAAGACAGCAGATTCGAGCAAGCTTATGCCCAGGAGGGCAGGGCCCAAAATTAGCATACCCGCTATCTCTAAACATGCGGGAACAAAACACATGAGCATAGCCGGTCTTCCAGCCCTCTTCAAGTCTTCGATATCCAGGCTCAAACCCGCTCGGGTTAAAATAATGATAAGAGCCGTCTGTCTGAGATCGGCGGATATATCCATAATCACTGGATCCAACATATCCAAAACATGCGGCCCTAGCAATATCCCTGTAAAAATCATGCCCAAAAGGCTTGGCAGCTTTAATCTTCGAAAAACTTCCCCCAGGGCCATACCACACAAAAACACAAGTGCAAGCGATATTAGCATAATATTCTCCTATCCTTTCGATGAGCATAAATTTGGGTATTAGTTACCGCAGTGATAATTGCAGCCATTATAATTGCCTTCCTTTTATTAGGATCGTAATATTCATTGTTTCGTGAGGTTTTCCACCTTATAAACAATTTTATATGAAGGTATGTTTTATATAAGTAAATTGCTTATTCGTTTGCCTTAAAGTTGTATATGGGTTTTATTACTTTTATAAGCTCCGCAGTCGGGACTATATTTTTTAAAATTTCACTCATATCCTTATATGCCATGGGGCATTCATCCAGTGTTTCCCTATTGACCGAAGTCGTATAAATATCTTTCATTTGATCCTTAAATTCTGAAACTGTAAAGGTCCTCTTTGCCTGCCTGCGGCTCATTAATCTTCCCGCACCGTGGGGAGCGGAATAGTTCCAATCCTCGTTTCCTTTACCCATGCAGATAAGGCTTCCGTCCCGCATATTTATAGGAATAAGTATTTTTTCCCCGGATTGGGCAGATACGGCACCTTTGCGCAGTATCATGTTATCCGTATCTATATAATTATGAATCGTTGTGAATTGTTCTGCAACATCCAATTTCATCCCACGAATAATTTCATCCGCCATTGCCTTTCGATTTAGGGTGGCAAAACGCTGAATAATCTGCATATCATGTATATATTCTCTGAATAGATCGCCGCTTACATAAGCAAGTTCATAAGGTATATCCGTGATTACCTGCTTTTTTAATTTTTTAATAGCCGATTGGATTTCCTTTTCCCTTCCGCTTACTTTATATTCGTGAATCAAATTATTTTGAGCATTTTTATCGTTTTTGTTAAGCCTTTTATATCCCTCTTCTTGATAAAGCCTTGCTACCTCGTTACCAAGATGACGGCTTCCTGAATGAATGACTATGTATATATTGCCCTCCTCATCCTTATTGGCCTCTATAAAATGGTTGCCGCCGCCTAAAGTTCCGATGGAATGGATCGCTCTTTGCCTGTTAATCTTCCCATAACAATGCAGCGAGGTTAAATCTATCTCATCATTATATTTATGGGGAGTTTTACGGATATTCATCCCCGACGGTATTTTTTCATAAATTAATTTATCAAGCTTTTGGAGCTCAATATGTTTATTTTTTATTCGCAAAGTTTCCATGCCACAGCCGATATCAACACCGACAAGATTAGGTACAACCTTATCAAAGATGGTCATTGTGGTACCAATTGTACAGCCAGCACCAGCATGAACATCCGGCATAATACGAATTTTAGAACCCTTGGTATATTCCATGTCGCAAAGCTGCCTTATTTGTTCCGCAGCAACGTCTTCAATAGTCTTGGTGAAAATCTTTGCGGATGAAACACTTCCCTTTATTTCAATCATGGTCGAACCCCCTTAATTTTAGTGATTGCCATAAACCTTGCCCGGTCACCCGTTTAGCCACCGACTGCTTGCATAACCCCACCAATCCATATTAAATAATTATAACAGCTATTAACTCGGAAAACAATCAACACCCTACGCAGGGTCGAGTGACTTATATGGATAAAATAGAATGGATAATCTGCCACGCATACAATAAAAGTAAGGAAAGATACAGACACAAAGACATTAAGAAACAAAGCTAATCATATATGATTAGCTTTGTTTTAGTGCAGATACTTCGGGAAGAATACGTACAACACGGTATTTTCCCTTAAATGGTGGAGATAAGGGGACTTGAACCCCTGACCCCTTGACTGCCAGTCAAGTGCTCTCCCAACTGAGCTATACCCCCATTTTGTAATTAAAACACATGTACAAAAATTAATAACGCCAACAACTATTCTAATACAATTCCAAACGAAATTCAATAGATTTTTAAAGATTGTCTTTAAAATAGTCCACATGAATATTTTCGGTGCTGTAATCACTCAAAACAACCCTCGTATCATTTTCGATAAAATTCACCATACTTGCCATCATACTATCAACATGTGCCGTTTCGTTGGAAATACAGGATATCCCTATAACAGCATTTTTCCATTTATCGTTTAGCTCAACCTCCGCCACAGATGCGTTAAATCTGGAACGCAGCCTCTCTATCAAGCTTTTTACCGTTTTTCTTTTTTCCTTGAGTGAAAAAGCCTCATCCATATATAAAACAACCTGGCAAACACCAATAACCATATCCATCATCTCCCGTAAAATGTTCATTGCAAAATATATAGATTATTATATCATCTTTTTAGAAACTTCCTAACATCTTTGCTATAAGACTTTATATTTTAAAAACTGCGCAGCATTATTTAATGTCATGGCAGTGTTATTGCTTTTTGTTGTCGAATCCTGTTATAATAAAATTAAAAGGGGTTTGATTGTTTCAATATATAATAGATAATAAGGGGTAGATACCAATGTCTATAGCACTTGTAATTGAAAATGAAATCGAAGCACTGCAAAGAATTAAATTCGTCCTTGAGCTTGGCGGTAACAAAGTAATCACCGCCTCCAACAGCGAAGAGGGCTTTTTTGCTTTTAATAAGAATTGCAATTCTATAGATGTAATCCTTGTCGACATAGAGGTTTTACTAAAATCAGATATGGAAATGTTAAAAAAATTTAAAAAGACTATGCCCCACATAGGTATAATCGTTCTGACAAAACATGAGTATTTACAAAGTGCAATCCTTGCAGTTAAAGAGGGAGCTTCGGGCTATCTTAAAAAACCTCTAAACGCTGAAGATCTTTTGGTTGCCGTAAAAAGTGCCCTCATTAAAAAAAATCTCCTTTTGGAAAATGCTAGAATGTCCAAGGAATTATTCGAGCAAAGGGAATATCTAAACGGTTTACATGATTCTGCAGTTAAAATACTGCTTAATATGCTCCCTGACAAGCTACCCACTATACCGGGCTTCAATTTTGACGTTAAATACAAAAGCTGTGATGCCGTTGGTGGCGATATGTACGATGTTTCCGATATTGGTGATTATATTTGTTTTTATGTTTTTGATGTATCGAGCCATGGGATTCTTGCCGCCGTTATTTCCACCATCATAAAAAGCTTTCTCAAAAATATAGAATATAATTATAAGCAGGGTATTAATAAAAGAAGATTTCCCGAAATTGTTCTTGATCTCAATCTACAACTTTTTTTCAATACAGCACAAAATGTTTTTGCATCTTTGTTTCTAGGTTTTATAGATAAAAATCTTAAAAAACTTTATACAGTATCTGCAGGGCATATCACACAGTACGTAGTAAAAAGCGACAGCTCTTTAACACCCCTGGATTCCACAGGTCCTATACTAGGCGTGTTCGAGGATTCCGGCTATACCTGCAGTGTAAACCTCTTAGAACCTGGTGATAAGATCTTCCTCTTCACCGATGGGGTAATCGAGGCTTCCTACAACAATGAAATGTTTGGCAATGATAATCTTTTAAAACTTCTAAAGGACCATTGTAAAGATCCCATTTCATCTTCATTAGAAAGACTAATGGAGTCTATAAAATACTTTTCTAAAGATACCTTCACCGATGATATAACCATACTTGGCATCGAAATAGAAAAATAAATCCAAACCTTACCCCCCTATCACCTCTTAAATACTTTTTATTGGGTTTTTCCTATCCCCACCTTTTATATTGTTAATAATCATACCTAGTGGTATGATATATACTATTACGGGAATTCATAAATAAAAGGTACACTGCTACGATGCCTACTTTAATAAACCACAATTATGATTTTCCGCAAAACGGGCACAGGTAAAACCTGCCTAAAAAAGTCTTAAAAACGAGGTGTAAAATTTGCCTTTTGATGGAATAGTAGTAAAGTGTATAGCTAAAGAGCTCTCAGATACAATCACTGGCGGACGCATAGATAAAATTTACCAACCAGAGCGTGATGAAATAATAATTAACATGAGGGCCAAAGGTCAAAATTTAAAGCTGCTTCTTTGTGCTAATGCAAGCTACCCAAGAATTCATTTAACAAAAAGCACTAAAGAGAACCCCCAAAATCCTCCTATGTTCTGTATGATTTTAAGAAAGCACCTTTCAGGCGGTAAAATAAGCGGGGTGGAATTTCATGATTTTGAAAGGATAATCAGCATACATATTAAAAGTATAAATGAACTTGGTGATGAAGCATCCAAAAAATTAGTAATCGAAATAATGGGTAAACATAGTAATATTATACTTGTAGATGATGGGGGAAAAATAATTGATAGCATAAAACATGTCGATTTTGAAATGAGCCGTCTAAGAGAGATAATGCCCGCAAGACCCTACACTTTTCCTCCCTCACAGGATAAAACAAGTCCAAAATCACTTGATGTATCATTGCTTTTCGAAAAAGCCAAAGAACAGCCCAACTCTAGGGTTTCGAGATACCTTCTTGAGAACATAAAAGGATTTAGTCCTCTTTTGTGTAAGGAGGTGTGTTTTCGTGCAGAGGTTGACAGTGATACCCCTGTTTCAAACCTTTCGGAAGAAGAGCTCCAAAAACTTAGACTTTCCCTTACAGATATTTTATCTAAAATTAATTATTCCGAATTTACCCCCTGCATTATATGGGATGGAATAAGAAAAGACAGCCCCACCGATTATCATAGCATGAAAATAACCCAGTATCAAAAGCTTGATACATTCATATCCATGAGCGCAGCTCTTGACTCATTTTATATGCTTAGCGATAATGCCAAAAGACTGAATCAAAAGAAAGCTTCAATTTTAAAAATTTTAAATAATGATGTTACACGGTGCCATAAAAAAATTTCGCTTCACCAGGATATACTAAGAGAAACTGCTAATAGGGATAAATTCAGGCTCTACGGCGAACTCGTAACCGCAAACATATATCAAATACCTAAAAATGTAGAAAAAGTCGCACTAGTAAACTATTACACCAAGGATAACGAGTATATTGATATACCTCTTAATAAAAACCTTACCCCTCAGGATAACGCCCAAAGATACTTCAAAAAATATGCAAAGGCAAGAACAGCTTCTGCTTTCAGTCAAAAACAACTTGAAAGCACATACTCCGAGCTAAAGTATCTTGAAAGTGTTCTGCATTCACTTGAAAGTGCAGATTCCCCTAGTGATATCGAGGAAATAAGGCTAGAGCTTACAGATAGTGGCTATCTCAAGTCAAGGAAAAAAACATATAAAAGAAAAGACCCGAAATCCTCAAAACCCTATATGTATAAATCCACCGATGGTTTCTACATTTATGTAGGAAAAAATAATATCCAAAATGATACTTTGACCCTGCGGCTTTCTTCATCAAAGGATATTTGGCTCCATACAAAAGATTTACCGGGCTCCCATGTTATTATTAAAAAAACCAAAAAAGATATGCCCGACAGAACCCTTCTTGAGGCTGCGTTACTAGCAGCATATCATAGCAAAGGTAAGTATTCGTCAAACGTTGAGGTGGACTATACCCAAGTCAAAAATGTAAAAAAACCAAGGGGTGCAAAACCCGGGATGGTAATCTACGACAATCATAAAACCATTGTTGTTACCCCCGATGAGGAATTAGTTAATAATTTAAAAAACAATATATAAGGAGTGTATTAGATGTTATCAGAAAACGTTTTAAAAAATCTTAAAAATGCGTCCTGGATTAGGGCAATGTTCGAAGAAGGTGAAAGGCTGCGTGGCCTACATGGCGATGATAAGGTATTTGACTTCACCTTAGGTAATCCAGATCACGAACCCCCAAAATCCGTAAAAGATTCCCTAAAAGAAATCGTATTAGGTGACAAACCCGGAATACACCGTTACATGAACAATGCGGGTTATGCAGATGTAAGGCAAAAGGTAGCCGATCATATAAACAATAAAAACAACACTAATCTCCAAGGCAAACATATAATAATGACCTGTGGAGCTGCGGGGGGTCTTAACGTTGTACTTAAATCAATTTTAAATCCCGGCGAAGAAGTAATAATCCTTGCACCTTTCTTTCCAGAATATATTTTTTATGTGGGTAACCATGGTGGTAAACCCATTATCGTGCCACCCACCACAGGAGGGTTTGAACCCAATCTCAAAATATTTGAAGAAAGTATTAACCAAAACACCAAGGCCGTCATTTTGAATTCCCCCAACAACCCATCGGGTTATGTTTACAGTAAAAAAACACTAATGGATATTTCGCAAATTCTTTCCCAGAAGGAAAAACAGTATGGCACCAGTATATGTATACTGTCTGACGAACCTTATAATGAACTGGTTTACGATGGAATAGAGCTCCCTAGCATTTTAAACATATTTAAAAATTCTTTTATCATTAATTCGTTTAGCAAATCTCTCGCTCTTCCAGGTGAAAGAATTGGCTATATAGCTGTAAATCCGAACATTCCAGATATAGAGCCAGCAATAGAAAGCCTAGTGTTTTGTAACCGTACCCTCGGGTATGTTAATGCCCCCGCTACATTTCAAAAGGTAATATCCGAATCTTTAGATGAAGATATAGATATTGGCACCTACGAGACAAGACGCAATATGATGTATAATAACCTCACAAATCTCGGTTTTACATGCTTTAAACCCATGGGTGCATTTTATTTCTTTCCCCAATCACCCATAAAAGATGATATAAAATTCGTCAACGATGCCCTAAAGTATAATCTGCTACTTGTCCCCGGTACGGGATTTGGGCTACCCGGCCACTTTAGGATTTCGTATTGTGTAAACATTGAAACAATTGAAAATTCCTTTGGTGCCTTTGCTTCACTGGCTAAAGATTATAAACTCAAAATAAATATATAACAAACACACTAACAGATGGGATTGTGATATAATTGTAGTATATATTGCAAGACTGCATTTGTTTATGAAAAGCCCTCTTGTAGCCTGGATACTTAAAAAACATTGTTACTATACAGCTGAGTATGCAGATAGTTTATAAACAGTCTGCATATTCCTGTAAAAAAATATATTTTACGAAAGGAAGATGCATAATGAAAAAACTTATCAGCTCGGTTGTAGCTATAGCCCTCCTCGCCGTTATCCTAACGATACCGCAGCTGTCTGTTCGTGCGGAAAGCTTTAATTACGGCGAAGCATTACAAAAAGCAATTATGTTTTACGAATTTCAAATGTCTGGTAAGCTACCCGACAACATCCGCAACAACTGGCGCGGAGATTCATGTCTTAATGATGGGGATGATGTAGGCCTTGACCTTACTGGGGGATGGTTTGATGCCGGAGACCATGTCAAGTTTAATCTGCCTATGGCATATACCGCCTCAATGCTGGCATGGACAGTCTACGAATACCGGGATGCCCTCGAAGAAAGCGGACAGCTTGATTATATGCTGCAACAAATAAGATGGGCTGCAGATTATTTTATAAAATGCCATCCCGAAAAAAATGTGTACTATTATCAGGTGGGGGACGGTAATGGGGATCATAGATGGTGGGTTCCAGCCGAATGTATAGATATACAAGCACCAAGACCATCTTTTAAAGTTGATATGTCAAGTCCAGGGTCAACCGTATGCGCAGGTACTGCGGCGGCTCTTGCGGCTGCAGCGGTAGTATTTAAAGATTCCGATCCTGCCTATGCTGCCGAGTGTGTAAGACATGCCAAAGAGCTTTTTGATTTTGCGGATGCAACCCAAAGTGATAAGGGTTATATCGCGGCATTAAACTTTTATACCTCCAACAGCGGTTGGTACGATGAGCTATCATGGGCAGGAGCATGGATATATCTAGCCGATGGCGACAAAAAATACCTAGATAAAGCAGAAGAATACGTCTATGAATGGGGTCTTGAATCCCAAACACAATACATAGCCTATACATGGGGGCATTGCTGGGATGATGTTCATTATGGTGCCGCTGTTCTGCTTGCAAAAATCACCAATAATCCTTTTTATAAGGAAACTATAGAAAGACATTTTGACTACTGGACCACTGGGGTAAATGGACATAGGATTACCTATACCCCAAAGGGGCTCGCCCACCTAACAAGCTGGGGTGTTTTAAGACATGCAACAACTACAGCCTTTTTGGCCTGTGTTTATGCCGATTGGAAAGGATGTTCCAGCGAAAAATCAAAAATATACATGGATTTCGCTAAAAGTCAGGCGGATTATGCCCTAGGAAGTGCTGGAAGAAGCTATGTAGTGGGTTTTGGTACAAATCCTCCGGAGCGTCCACACCATAGGACCGCCCATAGTTCATGGCGTGATACCCAAGAGACTCCTGATGATCATAGACATATACTCTACGGTGCACTTGTCGGGGGACCCGATGCCAATGATAAATATACCGATGATATAGGAAATTATGTAACCAACGAAGTAGCCTGTGATTATAATGCTGGTTTTGTCGGCCTTCTTGCAAAAATGTACGATTTACACGGCGGTCAACCGATACCGGGCTTTAAAGCCATAGAAGAAATAACCAATGCAGAAATATATGTAGAGGCCTCTGCAGGCTTATCAAACGATCTATCTATAAAATCTTTCCTTTACAATAAATCCGGGTGGCCCGCAAGAGTATGCGATAAACTGTCGTTTAAATATTTCATGGATCTTTCAGAATACATATCTGCAGGTTATGACCCAGCAAGTATAAATACCTCCATTGTCTATAGTTCATCACCGACGACAACCATTTCGGCGCCAAAAGTGTATGATGCGGCAAAAAATATTTATTATTGTGAAATTTCTCTTTTGGGCACTAAAGTATTCCCAGGAAGTGATATGGATCACAAAAAGGAGATCCAGTTTAATATACAACCCCCGGGCGGTGCACCTTGGGATAACGATAATGATTTTTCATATCAGGGAATTGTTGATAACAGCAGTATTGTTCCAAAAATACCAGTTTATGATGATGGTGTTTTAATATTTGGCGAAGAACCCGATGGTTCTGTTCCGGGTACACCAACCCCTACCTCGCCTAGCACACCATCGCCGACTATGCCGGTGCCGACCCCTACCACACCCGAACAAACAATAATATTCGGGGATGTTAACCTTGATGGATCTGTGGATTCGATGGATCTCATGCTTTTAAAAAGATATGTCATAAAAACCTTTGATGCTTTTCCTTCAGCGGATCCCGATAAAAGCATAATTGCAGCTGATGTTAACTCAGATGGCTATATAGATACTATAGATGTTGTACTTTTAAAGCGTCTTATACTAAACAACTAAAACCATAAAGAACCCCTGCTGCACTCTAAGTGCGGTAAGGGGTTTTTTCTATCATTGAATATGTGTATATCTATATTTTAGAGTTTGGATTTTATAACCAGAAGCAACCCTGATGTTATTGATATTTTTGCGATATCACAAACAAAAGCATTGCTCACTCCCCTACTGCTTCCCATGTGAATAGTCTCCCCGGCTAGTTTGTAATACAGTCCCTCAGTCCTTATTCCATCAACCCTTTCGCTCAAAGGCAATAACGTAAGACCGTAACCATCCTGGGCTCTAATGCTTATATTATCGGCGGTAAGAAATATTTCGTTTTGTTTGTCTATTATTCCTGCTCTAATGCCCCTGTCCAAAAGATTTTTTAATAAAAAGATATTTGATAAGGTATGATCAATCCTTGCACCCAAACCGCCCATAATAACAATATCCCTATATCCTCTTTTGACGGCTGTATCTATGGCAAGCTCGGCATCGGTCATATCCTTTTTAGGAGGAAAGTTTATTATTTCTACCTCCTTACCGGAAAAATATCTTAAATCTCCCGGATCTATAGAATCAAAATCCCCCAGAAGAATATTGGGGGAAATTCCAAGTTTTCTTAAGTGTGCCGCACCCCCATCAGCACAAATTATAAGATCTGCCGCATCTAAAAAGCCTTTACAGTATTCATAATCCGAAATCTCTCCATTAAAAACAACGACAGCAAACATTAAACCCACACCTTCTTAATCTTTATATGCATTATCTTTAAGTGCCGTGATCACCCCCGAGGCATCTTTGGCCTTAAATATTGTAGTCCCGGATACTATAACGTTTGCCCCGGCTTTTGTAACATCATACATGTTTTTTATATTTATTCCCCCATCCACTTCTATGTCAATATCTAGATCCATATCATTGGCTAAAATCCTAAGATCCCTGATTTTTCTCGTAATCCTTTCAATATATTCCTGGCCCCCAAAACCTGGGTTAACAGACATAAGCAAAACCATATCTATATCCCCCAGCACCCATTCTATGGAACTTAGGGGAGTGGCTGGATTAAGTGCTACAGCCGCTGTTTTACCAAGCCGTTTTATCCCCTGCAGAGTCCTATGAAGGTGCGGACAAGCTTCTGCGTGCACAGAAATAATATCAGCCCCCGCATCTGCAAAGGCCTCAATAAAGTCATCAGGGTTTTCAATCATGAGATGAACATCAAACAGCAGCCCTGTATGCCCCCGGAGCATTTTAATAACGGGCGGACCAATTGTTATGTTGGGTACAAAATGTCCATCCATTACATCTATATGTACAAGATCAGCGCCCGCTCTTTCTATGCGTTGAATCTCCTCGCCTAACCTTGTAAAATCAGCCGATAAAATAGACGGGGCTATTTTTATCAATACAAAACACCTTCCTTCTATTAAATTAAATATTTTTTGATACTTCAAAAGATACATGTTGATTCAAATGTTGCGAAAATGGCCAGCTCTCTGCTTATAAATGCAAACATATACGTTTTCAGGAATATTTATTGCGCTGTTTGGCCATTAGTTCACCATAGAACTCCTTGTATCTATTATACCTATTGTCCGGTATTAATCCCTTCTCAAGAGCGTGCTTTACTTTGCATTCGGGTTCCGTGATATGGCTACAGCCAACAAATTTACATTTGCCTATTGAATCCAAAAACTCCGGATAACACAGTTGTAGAGTGTCGGGCTCCAAATCTTCAAGCTCAAACGAGCTAAACCCTGGGGTATCCACCACAAGACCTCCCGATTGCAATTCTATTAATTCGGCATGTCTTGTTGTATGTCGCCCCCTATCAATCCGACTGCTTACTTCCCCCGTTTCCATTACCTTGGAATCTAGGATTCTGTTTAGAATTGTTGACTTACCAACCCCCGATTGTCCCGCAAATACGGTAATTTTATCTTTTAGAACTTCTTTTAGTCCGTTAAATCCGATATCCAAAACCGAACTTAAAAATATAATTTTAAGGCCTGTATTTTTATAATCCCTAATTATTGTATCTTTATTTCCCTCGTCAAGATCAATCTTATTTATACATATAATCGCAGATATTTCCTTTCTCATTGCGGTAATTAAAATCTTATCCATTAGATAATAATCAGGCAGCGGTGATCTCACCGATACTACCAATGCAATTTGATTAATATTTGCCACAGCAGGCCTCATAAGCTGAGATTTTCTTGGACAAATTTCTTCAAGGTAACCAATTTTTTTTTGCTGATCTAAAATTGATATATAAACATTATCACCAGGTAAAGGGGTCATAGAATCCTTTCGAAAAATGCCTTTGGCCTTGCATTCGTATATTCCGCCCTGGGTTTTCACATAGTAAAATCCTCCGATGCCCTTAATTATTGTACCTGATGTCAAACTTTCTACCTCCTTAAAAATTTTCAGTATATTCCTTGTAGAGACTGTTGTCTAGATATACATGCACTTGGGCACTTCCGCCATTTGGTATAGTTATCGGAATAACAATGGGGAATTCACTTTTCTTTCTAGTTGCACTATACACCGTCTCCATCCTGTTGGTATCGGATCTTGTAGCGTTTACCAATACATTTATATCATCACCATATTCGGAAGGGTTATCTAGTGTTATAAGGGTGTCAACATCCCTTTGATCTGGATTGTAATCTTCTAAAAATATGTTTACTGGGGTACCCTCTTCAACCTCCGTTCCAGCCTTAGGATCCTGTTTAATTATTTTATCCATAACATAAGTGGTATCCTTGGGATAAATATTCCCGATACTTAAATTTGCACCTGTTAGTAATGCCAATGCCTCGCTTTTATTTTTGCCCAAAAGATTGGGAACTTTTTTGGTGAAAATCTCAGGTCCAAGACTTCTATACACCTTTACTATGGAATCGGGTTTTGTTTCTTCATTAATATCCGGTTCCGTCTTTATAACATATCCTTTTGCAACACCTTCATTATGCTCATCAACTACACTTGGCCTTAGGCCTAACTGTTCAAGTTCGGTTACCACTTTTCTATACTCCTGCCTTCTATAATCCTTCATCTTTAGGAGCATTGGTCCATCGCTTACAATAAACTTTATTCTGGCATATCCACCGGGTTTTATTCTTTCTCCCTCCGCCCTGTCCTGCTCAATAATTACATCCTTTGGTATTGAATCATCATTTTTTCTTACTTCCTCAACAAGAATTTCGTATTCGGATAACTTGCCTTTAACCTCAAAATAATTTTGGTTTGTGTAATCCTGAACAATAAAATCTTCTGATTTACCAAACAAAGAATGTACAATCGGGCTAAGGCCTTTTACGATAAATACAATGATAATGCCAATAATCAGAAGGGATGTGGCTACCGCTAAAACTGTTGTTGTTTTTTCTTTTTTCTTACTCACGTTTTTATCACCTGTTTTTTTTGATATGCCTTCATCGGCATTTTTAAAATTACCCAGTTGGCTCTTACCTATGGAAGGCATTCTGACTGTTGGGCTATCTTCTGTAATTTTAGGCTTTACAAATTGGGTATTTGGTTCCTTCAAAATCCCACCCAAATCATTTAGCAATTCGGAAGCAGATTGATATCTTATACTCTGTTCTTTTTGGATAGCCCGCATTACAATACTATTTACCCCATTTGGTACATTGGGGTTAAATTCCACAACTTTTGGCGGTTGTTCTTGTAAATGCTTTAGCGCAACAGCAACGGGCGATTCTCCTTCGAAGGGAAGCTTCCCCGTTAAAAGTTCGAATAATACAATACCTACTGAGTATAGATCCGATCTCTCATCTGTAAATCCCCCCCTTGCCTGCTCGGGAGAAAAATAGTGTACAGAGCCTATGGTGTTTCCAGCCATGGTAATAGTGGATGAGCTAACAGCCCTTGCTATCCCAAAATCAGTTACTTTAACCATGCCATCTTTAGTAAAAAGGATATTATGCGGTTTTATATCTCGGTGAATAATATGATTTTTATGCGCATGCTCAATCGCCAATGCTATCTTAATTGTTATATCTACTGCCTCTTCCCAATCAAGAACACCCTTTTCGTCTAAATAATTTTTAAGGGTCATGCCATTTACATATTCCATTACAATATAATGGATATCACTTTCTTGCCCGACATCATATATAGATACGATATTGGGATGTGAAAGGCTTGCCGCTGCCTGTGCTTCAACCCTAAATCTTTTGAGAAATTCTTCGTCGTCTATAAAATCTGATTTTAAGATTTTTATGGCTACGAACCTATTTAGCAATCTACATTTAGCCTTATATACGTGGGCCATACCGCCCCCACCGATTTTTTCAATCAATTCATATCTATTTCCTAAAATTTGACCTATCATACCAGCACCTCTGCTTCTTATTGCATTAACATTCTACGTTTTACTCCCTCTTTTCACTTCTGGCCTCAATTGTTTTTTATTACTATAACAGTTACATTATCGACCCCACCCCTTTCATTTGCCCAATGGATAAGCTTATCACAAGAGCTTTCGGGGTCGGCTTCCTTTGTTATTGTATCCAAAATTTCTTCATCAGTTAACATGTTTGTCAACCCATCGGTGCATAAAATCAAAGTATCCCCATCCCTGATTTCAAAGGAAATAAGATCTGCAAGAACTTTTTTTTCACACCCCAAAGCCCTGGTTATAATATTTCTTTTGGGGTGATTTTCAGCCTCTTCTCGGGTTAATGATCCATTTTTTAAAAGCTCCTCAATATAGGAGTGATCTGTCGTAAGTTTTTGTATGGTATTATCCCTTATTAAGTATACTCTACTATCGCCAACATGGCCAATATATATATTCTTTTTAAGCATAATAACTACAATAAAGGTCGTACCCATTCCAAAATCCGATTGTGATTCAAGACCCCTCGAAAATATCGCATTATTTGCTTCTTTTACAAGCACATCTATGCCCGATAACACGTCTTCCTCCTGGGAAAATATATCAGGGTTCTTTAATATGTATTCTTCTGCAAATTCAACGGCCATACTACTTGCAAGTTCCCCCGAGCTATGCCCACCCATCCCGTCGGCAATAATAAAGGTATTGGGTATATTGGGATGATTCATTATTATCTTGTAACTGTCTTCATTTGTCTCCCTTACTTTCCCTTTATCGCTTTTCGCTGCATATTTCACCATATCCCCACTCCCTAAGAACAGCTAAATATAATGTTTTATTTAAAACCAGCAATATCTATTTATTAAGAACCCTCCGTAATTGTCCGCATGCAGCGTTTATATCACTTCCAAGCTCCCGCCTTATTGTGGTTTCTATACCATGTTTATTAAGTACCTCTTTAAATTTAAGCACTTTTTCTCTTGAACTTTTTTTAAACCCCGTCCCCGGAACATCGTTTATAGGTATAAGGTTTACATGACAAAGCATATCTCCTATGAGGTCAGCCAATTCAACAGCATTGGCATGGGAGTCATTCACTGTGCCAATCATAGCATATTCGAAGGTAATCCTTCGTTTAGTGGTCTTAGTATATATCTTACATGCTCCAATTAATTTGTCAATAGAATATCTACTATTTACAGGCATAATTTTATTCCTTATATTGTCATTTGGTGCGTGAAGGGATATAGACAATGTAACTTGGATATCTTCCCTCGATAATTTTATGATTTGCGGCACAAGGCCACAAGTCGAAATTGTAATATGCCTTGCTCCTATGTTCAGACCATCTTTATGGTTTACAAGCCTTAAAAACTTTATTAGATTATCGTAATTATCCAAGGGCTCCCCTATTCCCATGATTACTACATTATTAATCTTTTTACCTGTATCTGTTTGTATAGTTATTACCTGATCAAGCATTTCACCTGCGGTGAGATTTCTTACAAAACCTGCATGGGTAGAAGCACAAAATTTACAACCCATCTTGCAACCCGCCTGCGAAGATATACATATGCTACGGCCATGCAAATATTCCATTAAGACGCTTTCAATTGCATTGCCATCCAAAAGCCCTAAAAGATACTTTTGGGTTCCATCAATATCGGATACAAGCTTTCTGATAATTCGAAGTTTGTTTATATATGCCCTCTCACTTAGCTGACTTCTCAGCTCCTTTGAAAGATCAGACATTTGTTCTATATCTTTTACTCCCCTGCTTACCCATCGAAAAACCTGTTCTGAACGAAATTTCTTCTCTCCCATATTAAGAAAAAAAAATTCAAGTTCGGTGGGTGTTAAGCAAAGAAGATCCACTTTATTTTCCATATAAATTAATCCTTCCGTACCATTTTCGCAATAAAAAAACCATCTGTGCCATGCACATTTGGATATAACTGCATACAACCGCTATCAGGGTTATAATTTTTAAATCCTTCTGAAATATATGAAGAAACATCCTCCAAATGGAAGTCTTCGTTGTTGTGAATAAATTTTTTAACTATCCCTTCATTTTCTTCCGGCTCAACGGTGCAAGTACTGTAAACAAGCACGCCACCGTTTCTTACATATTTTGAAGCTGCATAGAGAATTTTGTTTTGAATCCCAGCCAACTTTTCTTTATCGTCCGATTTTCTAGTCCATTTAATATCTGGTTTTCTTCTTATTATACCAAAACCCGTACAAGGAGCGTCCACCAAAACCCTGTCGGCCTTCCCAGTAAGTGCCTCATCAGAGATTGCTGCATCGAAAATCTCAGTTTTTATTATATTAATCCCCAACCTTGAGCATGCCTTATCGATTAGCTCGGTTTTATGTTCATATATATCTCTTGACACTACAAGACCCTCATTGTTCATAAGCTGTGCTATATGGGTAGACTTCCCTCCCGGGGCACCGCAAACATCAATAACAAGCTGCCCAGGCTTTGGATCCAGCACCCTTGATACTAGCATTGAGCTTTCATCCTGGACTTGAAAATAGCCTTTTGAAAAACCATTAATATCTTTTATTGCTGTCGGGTTTTCTATTATTAAGGCTTCATTAATATAATTCCCGTCCTTGACCCTAAACCCATTATCAGCCAAAAGAACGGCAAGATCCCCTTTCGATACTTTTAGTGTATTAACCCTAATAGTAAAGGGAGGCACTTCGTTCCCGGCTTTTAAAAATTCCTCGGTAAACTTTTCGCCAAAACGTTTTAACCACCTTTGCACCATCCATTCGGGGTAGGAATGCATTATTGATAAATATTTGGTTATATCCCCCTCCTTAGTGGGATATGGCAAATCCGCAATATTCCTTGCTATATTTCTTAATACAGCGTTGACATAACGGCTGCTTGCCGAATGTCCAAACTTTTTTGCCAGCTTTACACTCTCATTACAAGCAGCCGAGGCGGGTACTTTATCCATAAAAACCAATTGGTAAATACCCATCCTGAGTATATTTAACACCCAAGGTGATAGTCTTTTTATTTTTATCCGGGAATATTGCTCTATAAGATAGTCAATGGTCAGCCTTTTATTCAATGTGCCATAAACTATATCGGTTATAAAAGCACGATCTATATCCCTTAATTCCCTAGTGCTTAAAATTCTATTTAAAGAGATGTTAGAATATGCACCCTTTTTGTCTATATCATAGAGTATTTCTAGGGCTGTCTTACGGGGTTTATCCACTTTCATAGAATTAACGCCTTCTTCTTGATGATAATAACATTAAACGCAGTAAGTTTGCTACCGCAACGGCAGTCGAAGCTACATAAGTCATAGCCGCAGCATTTAATACCTTTTTTGCGGGATCTACCTCACTATAATCCAAAAGCCCCGTATCTTCTAGAGTACGGATCGCCCTCTTGCTGGCGTTAAATTCCACCGGAAGGGTAATCAAAGTGAATGCAACGGCCATTGAAAACAATACAATCCCGACATTAACCAAAAAAGGTAATCTCAAAAGCAATCCGATAAAAGCAAATGGAAAACCCAGGTTTGAGCCTATTCTTGCAACAGGGACAAGTGTACTCCTTAGCGCCAGTGGCCCATAACCGACACTGTGCTGTATAGCGTGACCGGTTTCGTGAGCTGCCACACCTATAGCCGCAATGGAATCACTTCCATAAACTGATTGGGAAAGTCTTACCACCTTTGTCCTTGGATCGTAATGATCTGTAAGTTCCCCAGCAACTCTCTCGATCCTTACATCGTATAATCCGCTTCTTTCAAGGATGGATTTTGCTACATCCGCCCCAGTCATACCCTTTGTGTTACGGATACGACTGTATTTATTAAAAGAATTCTTGACCTTAAACTGTGCAAATAAAGAAAATAAAAGAGCTGGCACCACAAGCAACAAATAATATGAATCTAAATAAAACATGTATAAAACCTCCTTTAAAGATATTTAATGTGCTATGTTAAAAACCTGACAATAAACCCCCGCTCCTTACCAATATCAGTTTTCCCGATATAGTATTAGAATTATTACATCTATAAATGGGATTTAACACCTAGTGATCCACTACGATTTGGCTCCCCATAATATATGTCACGGTATCTTTCTTTCATTCCGGCAAGGCTATTATTTCGTCAAGTCTTTTTTTAAATTTAGCGATATCTATATTTGTATTATAGCATGGTCCGTTGGGTCTGTCATTAATTATCCCAATCACAGGAATTTTCCCTACATCTTCAATTCCGCTTGTTAGATCCCTTTCGCACGCTACCGCAAGTATAATGCTAGGATTCAATTTTGATACTATATTCCTTGCGGCAGTTCCACCCGTAACCACATGCACTGCTACCCCTTTTTCATGAGCAATTTCTATAATCTTCCCAATGGAACATCGTCCACATTTTTTGCAATTGTTGATATCGTTTGTAATTTTATACATACATGCTGCATTTTGCAAACAATGAGGCAGAAGCACAAGAATCCTATGGGATTCAAATCGTGTTCTTTCCAAATCTACTAATATATTATTAAGTTCAATGTAAAACGCTCTTATACTGTCTTTATTGTTGCCCCAAATTTTCGTAATAAAAAAAACTAGGGGAAACAACATACCAAACCCCGTTTTGGCCATAAACAAAAATACTTTAGAAGATTTTTTGTGTTTATAAATATGCAAAATTGCTATTACTGTAATAAAATAATACAGCAGCATTATTGTTATCAATGCAATTAAGATTAATAACATAAATTTGTATACCCGCAAAGTCGAATAGTTAAACACAAAACCCAACGATATTAAAACTAATAATAATAATACAAATATGCCCCCCACTAGGGAAGTGAATTTTTTAATTGGATTAACCAAATATTTCACCTTCATCCATTCTGCAGCCGCAAATAAAATCTTCTATCGGCATTCTTTTGCAAGACTCATACTGAACCTCTTTTAGCTCAATCATCCCCAAGCCGCATGCTACGATTATTTTCTCTTTATCCATTTGGCAAATCGTACCAGGTACGTAATTATGTTTATCACAATTAAATACCTTGGATACCCACAGCTTCATTTTCTTTCCTTTATGTTTAGAAAACGCACAGGGCCATGGGTTCGTTCCCCTTATAAGGTTATGAATCTGCACTGAAGATTTTGACCAGTCAACGCAACCCACATCCTTATCCATCATAGGTGCGTAGGTTGCCTCATCTTCTTTTTGGGGTACTCTCTTTACCGTACCCGCCTTTACTTCCAGCAAAGTTTTTTTCAAAACCTTTGCACCGAGTAGGGCCAAATGATCATGAAGTTCCCCAGCCGTCATCCCTTCTGAAATCGACACCTTTTCGCTCAAGAGTATATCTCCCGTATCCATGCCTATATCAGTATACATGGTTGTAACACCACTAATCTTTTCACCATTTATTATTGCCCAATGCACCGGCGCTGCTCCCCTATACTTTGGCAATAAAGAGGCATGAACATTTATACATCCATAAATAGGGATATCCAGCACAGATGCGGGCAATATTTTTCCATAAGCCGCCGTAACCATTAAGTCTGGATTTAAATCTTTCATGCAATTTATAAACTCCGGTGCCCTTACTGATTTAGGCTGCAAAACTGCAATATCATTTTTAATTGCATATTCCTTTACAGGCGGCATTGAGATCCTTTTACCCCTTCCTTTGGGCTTATCAGGTTGTGTTACTACCGCCAGAATATTATATCCTTCATTTTTTAACATCCCAAGACTTGGAAGCGCAAAACCCGGGGTCCCCATAAATACTATTTTCAAATTTGTCACTCCCCTGCTATAATGTATTGTTTCCCTATTCAGAATTATTTCCTGTTTCAAATAGTTTAATCGCCTTTTGATTAAAAAGTATACCATCAAGGTGATCTATTTCATGGCATAGAGCTCTTGCCAAAAGGCCCTCACCTTCCACCGTAATTTCTTCACTTTTTGCGTTCAGTGCCTTTACAAGCACTTTTGCAGGCCTTTTAACCTCTCCTGCAATCCCCGGGAGGCTCAGACATCCCTCAATCTCTATCTGTTCCCCCTCTTCCTCAATGATTACGGGGTTTATAAGTTCTTGCAATCCTTCCCCAATATCTATAATAATCACTCTTCTTAAAACACCGATCTGTGGCGCCGCGAGCCCAACACCGCTGGCGGTATACATTGTCTCTGCCATATCATCTAACAGAAGCCTTATTCTATCATTTACCACATCGACCTTTTTTGATGTTTTTGTTAAAATTTCATCCCCATGTTCCCTTATCTGTCTTATAGCCACAGCTACATCCTCCTAAATTCTTTTAAAAGTATAAGCGTATTATAACATATTAAAAGGGTTTATATCTACACTCAGAATAACGGATTTTTTTCCGCTTCCCGAGCGATGCTGTTCCGTTATATTTGTAAGTAACCCCAAAAGCTCATCTTCTTTTGCACATTTAATTATTATTCTCCATCTATACCTTCCCCTGATCTTTGAAAGGGGCGCTCTTCCTGGGCCTAACATCTGCATCCTAATAGATTTTTTGGTGGCATAACTATTAATTAAATTCCCAATAGATATTGCAGTTTTTTCTACACTTGAGTCATCCCCACCGCTTAATACCACCAATGCAAGGTCGACAAAAGGCGGGTACCCCAGCTTCCGCCTTATAAGAATCTCTTTATTAAAAAAACTATTATAGTCCTGCTTGCAAGCGCATATGATACTGTAGCTTTCGGTATTATACGTCTGCACCATAACCCTTCCCGGGCATTTTCCTCTGCCCGCCCTTCCGGCAACTTGAGTAATTAATTGGAATGTCCTTTCAGTTGCTTTATAATCCCCAGTGTTTAAGATACTATCCGCCGCAAGAACTCCTACCAGCGTGACATTCGGGAAATCATGCCCTTTGGCTATCATCTGGGTACCAACCATTATGTTTATGTTTTCTTTGCGAAATTTATCTAAAATTTCCTCATGGGAATTTTTCCCCATCGTCGTGTCTGCATCCATTCTAATGACGGTACAACCCCTGAACTGCCTTTTTATCTCTTCCTCAATTTTTTGGGTTCCGCTTCCAAAATTTCTAATATGATTACTTTGACACTTGGGACACTTTTTGGGGTTTTTGACTGTAAAACCACAATAATGGCAGATAACCCTATCTTCATGGGAATGATAAGTGAGCGAAATATTACAATAAGGACACATTAAAACAAACCCGCAACTCCTGCATAGCACAAAGGATGCATATCCTCTGCGATTTAGAAAAACTATCGTCTGTTGACCATTTTTGAGATTTTCAGATATTTCAAAGCTTAGTTTTTCGCTAAACACGGACCTATTGCCTTTTTCCAACTCCGATCGCATGTCAATAATCTCTACCTTCGGAAGAAGCATCTTGTTTGCTCTTTTTGTCATTTCTAGAAGTTTAATTTTATTTGCCTTTGCTCGATAATAAGTTTCAATCGAAGGGGTGGCCGAACCATAAAGCAATATTGCTTTTTCAAAAATACAACGCTGCCTTGATATATCGGCGGCATGATATTTGGGTATGGTTTCTGACTTATAGGAACTCTCGTGCTCTTCATCGATAATAATAATCCCTATATTCTCCAGGGGTGCAAATACGGCCGATCTTGCTCCTACCACAACCCTTATCTTTTTATTCTTAATGAGTCTCCATTGATCATACCTTTCGCCAAGTGAAAGCCTGCTATGAATCACAGCTACCTTCTCACCGAACCTACCTTTAAATCTTTCAATCATCTGGGGGGTAAGCGAAATTTCAGGAACCATAACTATAGCATTTTTATCCAAGTTTATGCAATGTTCTATACTCCTGAGATAAACCTCCGTTTTACCACTTCCTGTGATACCATGGAGTAAAACCTCATCGAATTTTCCCCTATCCAGCGCCTTTTTCAATTCACTAACAACATCCCCCTGCTCTGATGTCAGCCTAGGTGGGAGGGTTTTTTCAAAGACTTTATTCTTTGTAGGATCCCTAATTATATCTATATCTTTAAAATCAATATACATACGTTTTCTAAGTGTTTCTAACATACCACGATAAACACCCACAAAACGGACCAACTCGTTTACCATCACGTATTCGTTTTCTATAAGCATTTCGAGTATTCTTATATGCTTTATATTTTTAATTTTATTGTTTTCAATATCGTAAATTATTTCTTCTTTTGATTTTGCCAAATAGGCTGCTTTCATCTTTTTTTTGCTAATTCTTTGGGAAAACTTCTCCTCAATTTCGACATTACCACCTTTAATCAAATGCCTTATGTTATCCTCAAAATTTTCCCCGCCGATTATTTTCTCTAATTCCTTGTATTCCATGCCCCCCCTTTTTTTACCAAGACAATCAATTATCTTTTTTTTGTCTCCAGTTAAATTGCCACCCATGCTTTTTAGATTTATAATCCTAGTGGCCTCCACACCTATCCCCGGCGGAAGCATACATTTAATCGCATCTGAATAGGAGCAAATATACCTATTTTTCATCCAGTGCACAAGTTTTAACATTTTTTCGTCCAAAACTGGTTTTTTATCAAGCACTTTTTCTATTTCTTTTAGCTCCATTTTTGTAGTAGTAACACCGACATCAAGGATATAAGCTTCCACGGATCTGTTTGAGCGGCCAAAAGGTACAATAACCCTCATTCCGGGAACTAGCCTTTTATTATAGTGTTCAGGGATTTTATAATTATATTCTTTATCATATTTTCTGGTTGCGTTTTTTATTGCAACGGATACAACGTTGCCCATATCCCTCTACCAACCTTCCCCGGCTTTACAAAATAAGCCATAAAATTATTATTTAAAATTTTGCGAAAATGATTAATATAAGCATAGAAAAACCAACCCATTATAAAGGGCAGGTTTTATATCCACAGAAAAGCGGTAGGTGTTTATATCTCTATGCCCGCCTGTTTGATCTGGGTTTTTCAAAAGGCTGGATAAACTCACCCACATTTACCCAGTCCTCTATAATTCATCTTTGATGGCACTAGCCTTTTGAACACTACTTCCCCTTTTTAAAAAAGTGTCCTTGCCCATAAGCTCCAAAATGCTCTTGTATTTGTATGTCTAATAATATGCTCTAACATAATCGGGCATTGAATTAGGATCCCCCTCAACGGAAATATAAAAATCAATATTAAATTTTGAGGAAATCTTATTTATGCCATCGAATATTTCATCCAATCCATCGGTAACATCATCAATAATACATGCTAAATCATCAATATATACTGCTTTAATATCATAGTTGGCTGAAATAATACCGCAGACAAAACCAAGAAAAGTACTAGAACTACTAAAATCGACTGGAAACTCAAACAAATT
This sequence comes from Clostridium sp., assembly GCA_012798835.1. Classification (GTDB taxonomy): domain Bacteria; phylum Bacillota; class Clostridia; order Acetivibrionales; family Acetivibrionaceae; genus Hungateiclostridium. The sequence goes on along the minus strand of JAAZML010000116.1, from coordinate 9,634 downwards.
CGTCAACCTAATCCTATTATTCAGATCATACATCAAACGCCTTCTACCACTAATAAATACAATGTCGCCCAAAGATGAATTAACAATATCATTTGCAGACTCTACAAGGGCCCTTGTTTTGCCCACACCCTTTTTGCCACATATCACCTTAATCACACCGGCATCTATCCCTTCTTATTTATACTCTATAACTATACGATAATATAAATCACCGATGTTTTCAAGCCACTTTTAATAATATTCATCCATAATACATAACTAATTCAAGTATATGCGTATCTATTATATTACAAGAACCCATTTAGGATATTATAATATTTTTGTCTTTTTAAGAATCTTCACCAGCAAATTGCTTGTAATACCTGTGATAAATCCCATTACACACCCCGAAATTAAAAGAATTGGAAGGAGGTTAACAACAAAAAGAGTCCCCATAAAAAGGATGGCCATTAAAAGCTGCCCTATATTATGGGCTGTTGCTCCAACGATGCTTACGCCAATTATGCTGAATTTGTTTCCTCCTATTTTATATATCAACACCATAAAAAGGGTACTTAGCATTCCCCCGCTAATACTGAATAAAAAAATCATCAATCCGCCACCGCTAAAAACAGATGACAAAATACACCTTATAAGTGTAACGGTTAAAGCCTCCCCACCTCCAAAAAAAATGATTACCAAGACGGTTACAATGTTTGCAAGACCAAGCTTTATCCCCGGTATCGCTACTGGTATCGGTATTAACGATTCAACTATTGATAAGACCAATGCTTGCGAAGTTAATACACCTAGCAAAGCCACCCTTTTAGCAGTATTCATTTTACACCTCTATGTTCTTTGAATGTCCTTAATTTGTCACTATGTCGACGGTATCATCCCCCCTGCCACCCTCAATAACAATTACCGCTTTATTGGGCATGCATACCGCCGTATCTCCTCTTTTGGAAAGCCAACCGGCATTCACACATATCTTGTCCGGACAATTGGATTCTTTGAATCTAATCCGACCTTTTTCTACGAGTATTGTATTGCTGTATTTCCCATCTAATATAATTTCCCTTGGCTCATCAACAGCATCTAAAATAATGTTCTCTATCTTTTTACCATCCTGCATAATTATTGCGACCATGGGCATGTCAGTATAATGATTTTTAAAAACCCGTGTTCCAAGAAAAAAAGCCGCTGCAATCATTATAATAATCCCGATAATAAAATAATCACCCTTCTTCAACATACAGATACCCCTCATTTTCGCCCTTAAATTCGAAATTACCCTTTAAACCGCTGGTTATATATATATTGTTATCCTTTGTTATAAAAATCGATTCTACGCCCTCTATGCCCTCAACAAGAGCCCTGCCCCTTTCAAATCCCAGGATAAAAACCGCCGTCGAAAGGGCATCCGCATTCATAGATACATCCGCAACAATTGTCACACTTATCAGATCCGTTTCTGCCGGATAGCCCGTCTTAGGATCGAGTATATGATGGTATATAAAATCGCCCTGCTCAAAAAAACGTTCGTACCCGCCCGAGCTGACCACCGATGCGTCTTTGATACTAATAACACCGATATGTGAGCCCGCCTCCCCTTTTGGGTTTCTTATGCCGATTTTCCATGGGGTTTTGTCAGGCTTTCCCCCTAACACAGCTATATTGCCGCCTAGGCTAATAAGAGCGGATTCTACCCCTTTTTCTCTATATATCTTTATGGCCTCATCGGCTGCATAGCCCTTTGCGATTCCACCCAAATCCACAGCCTGTCCCTTCCTTTTTAGCATAGCCCGGGGGGGGTTCTGTTCTATCAAAATATCTTTGTAATTTATCTTGTCTAAAAGATCATTTATTTCATTTTTATTGGGTACCTGTGGATTATCCGTCCATATTCCCCACAGCTTTACAAGAGGACCCACGGTAATATCAAAAGCTCCACTGCTTATTTCCGAAAAGTACTTTGCGCTTTCGAGTACATAAATGGTCTCGCAATCAAGTTTTATATATTCCTCCCCCGCTGCATCGTTTAAGGCATTTATTTCGCCTCCAGGCTTGTTAATGGTCATTTTAGCTTCAATATCCGCAATTCTGTCGTTAACCGCCCCACTGATATCCTCCGCCTCTTTGTGGTATATCATCTGGGTAACTAAAGTGCCCATTGCATAATCGTATGTTTGAAAGGACAACGTTTCGGGATGAAAACACGAGGAAAGCAAAGGCAGAAACAATATGCCCATAAATAAAATTAACCATTTTTTCGCCATGAAATCACCATCTCCTAACGTCTTGTTATACCCTTAAAAAAACAGAAAATTAAATTCTTATACTTCCTAATTTCATATCTTTTTTACAAAACTATAACCCGTCCTTTTAGATTTTACCCAATCTTAAGTAAAAACTCAAGAACCCCATTGTCCTTGAGTCTTTGTATGTATTCTATTTTACAAATTACTTAATGCAACTTTAGATATTCTGTTCCTCATCTTTATCCTCAGAACTGACATCCTCCCTTGGCTGGCATATATCCATCTTTGAGATGGATACCTCATATGCCACTTTGGTAATAGTGTCACCATCTTCCAGTCTCTTTTGATATTCACGGCTTTGTATTCGTCCCCATATTCTTATGTTTTCACCCACTTCAAGACCCGATGAAAATCTTGCGTTCCTTCCCCAGCAAATGCAAGGTATATAATCAGACTTGTTGTAAGGTCTGTTGACTGCCAACAGTATATCAGTAATTTCCCTGCCAAAAGGGGTGGTCCTGTATATTGGTTTTTTGCATATAAACCCGTTTAAAAAAATCTGATTTGGGTTTTTAGTTCTTTCTTTGTCTATGCAAAAATTTATTTCCCTAGCAAACACAGTAAGTACAAGTTTGTTTCCCGAATCGCTATTATAATTATTATACGAACGAAATTGACCCTCCACGTCAACAAAAGTTCCTATTTCAAGTCTTTCCTTTGGAACCAGCCTTTCTGAAATAGTAACGGAAATCTTATCGGAACTTTTACTTAGCCTGAAAACCTCTAACATAAAAGTATAAAAACCCTCACCGTATACTTCATGACTGAATTCTACTTCCGATACTATTTTACCAGAAATGGTCACCACGTTGTTCTCAGAGATGTTTTGGACCATCCGACCCCCACTCTCCTTCCTTAGGCTTCTTACGTGTATCTAAAAATTTATCTAGTGTAATGTTTATTCAAAGAAGCTGCTTTTTAGAATGATTTTATTAATACATCAGAGTATTTTATAAGAAACACTATGTTTTATATAAATATATCATTAATTCCGTAAAAAGCTATCCCACAAAATATTTGGTATATTTCTTAATAACATTATAGTATAGAATTTCCGGATTGAAAATCCCCAGAATAAGCAAGGCATTCGATATCAGTTTTTCCATGCCCTAATCATTCCAAATCAATTTCGTTTATGAGGGCAAACACAGCAGCGGCCAAAATATTATTTGGATCAGTATCTTCAAATATAGTTTTGACCCTAAATTCCTGAGGTTCAATTATAGAACCATTCCTTGTATGTATCCTTCTTTGCAAACAACATAATATGTTGTCATTTGACATGGGATCTCCTATGCTTGAGGTAGTTACGCTGGCTTTTAGATTGAACCCATAAGTAACCGTATAATGTTTTATTCCGCGAAAAAACTCGGTAAGATCATTATCATCGGCATTTATAATTGCTATTCCGTTTTCATTTAGCAATGAAAACGCCTTTCGCATTAGCTCAACATGAACCTTGGTACCATCTCCATTTATTTCATCGGCTTTATCGGTAAAAACAATAATATCAAATCTTAAATAATCGTATATATCCTCTGATATATCCGGCAAATCCAGCTTTAAAATAAAGATATCTATATTATTTCTTTCCAGCTGTAAAAGGTAATCTTTCAACGTTTCTACATCTAGACAAGTTAAATCTTTTGAGTTAAGAGTGCTAATCTTTTTGTGGGAATTTTGTGCTATAGAATTAATTAAGCTTGCAGTTCTTTCCTTGTCATGTTTTCCAATTATACCGGCTATTAGCACTTATTCAACCCCATTTCTTTTGATAACTGTAGTTTTATAATGTACCTTTTTTTAAATTTTATGTAGATGTACGATAAATTGGGCAAATAGGTGAGGACTTTTTCACTTCTTCCTCTTCTGCCTTCCTTCATGATCTATTTCATAATTATCCCTTATTATGATTTCCGATACCGGTATGAAATCATATCCCTTATTTTTTAACATATCAATTATATCGGGGAGTATATTGGCCGTATGTGGCGTGTCATTATGAAATAGAAGAATTGAACCGCTTTTTACATTCCTTAGTATTCGATTTTTTATTTCGTCGGCACTTATCCCCGGTTTCCAGTCCAAGGAGTCTACATCCCACTGTATAGTGTAATGGTTTAGCTCCCTTGCAATTCTTATAATGGAATTATTGTAATCACCATAAGGAGCTCTAAATAAATCCACCTTTTTCCCGGTTATTCCCTCCAGAATCCTATCGCACTCCAGTATTTCTGTTCTTATCTTTTCGTTGCTTATGCTTCCCATCCTAAAATGAGAATATGAATGGTTTGCTATATCGTGTCCTTGTTCTGCGATCATTTTAACAGCTTCGGGATTTTTTTTAGCCCAAAGCCCAACAAAAAAAAAGGTTGCCCTAACATCGCTTTGTTTTAAGGTGTTTAGTATATCCGGTATATCTTCACTCCCCCATGCACAGTCAAAAGTCAATGCTATCTTATTTTCCGAGTTTTCTACACAGTATATGGGAAGCTCCCTTCTCTGGTGGGAGATAACAGCAATCGCTCCGCCGCTAGAAAAATAAACAATAGCAATAATAGTAATGATTGCAGCCGACGAAAGTATCCATTTTGATAATAAATTAATCCTAAAAGTATAAAATTTCATTTTATTTTTTCATCTCCGTAATGAAATCCTATACTATAATATTTAAACTACTGTATATATATTCTTAATATAACTTTATCCTACTAATATCACCACTATCAAAATGCCGGAGGACTTATCCTTTCACCTTATAAAATTAATATGGATCCGCACTCGCCTTTTAGGTCGATATTTCTATCTAGAATTACTGCCGGCTTCAATAATTATAATGAAAACCGGCAGCAATAATTTACAAGAATATAGAATATGCTGATTCTTTAATCTTATATTTTTTTGGTATCCTCAACCGTCCTTGGTTAGGGATTATAATCTTTCAATGTATTCCTTAATGTCAGAGACGCTTTCCCATTCCCCCATCTTTTTCTCCATATAATTGAATTTTACCACATCTCTTATGGCATTTTTTATTTCTTCTTTCTTCTCTTTTAGGGTATATATTGTATCCTCTGACATTACCTCGTATGCCTTTATAATGTGATACCCATAGGGTCCTTCCACAAGATCCGATATTTCCCCCTCCGCAAGTGAAAGCGAAGCTTCCTCAAAAGAGGTAATAGAACCACTGCCTTCATTGACTACATAGCCATCTTTATATTCTTCACTTTTCATACCCGGATCCTCGCCATACTCTTCTAAAAGTTCTTCAAAATCCGCACCATCGTTGAGCTTGTCCAAAACTTTTTGTGCTTTGGGCTTTATTTCTTCAAGTTTTTCCTTTAGATATTCCTCAGCCTCATCTTCTTTTGCCTGGTTCATTAGCCTTCTATACTCATCCTGCTGATCCTCCGGCAAGGATACAAGTATATGCTTTACTCTTGCCCCTGCCAACTTTATTAAGGGCACAGGAGCATAATAAACTTCATCAGGATCATTTTTTTGCGCCTCTAGATTTTCATTATAGTATTCTTCTACATCCTCATCTGTAGGCTCAATATCCTCTGTTATTTTATTTAGAAAATCCGTGACCAGTAAATACCTGGAAAACTCCTTGTAATACTCATCTTCCTTCATTCCATATACCGCTATTTCAGCCCGAATAAAATCTAGTGCCTCCTCTCGAGCATCCCCACCTTCGGTAACAAGACCGCTTAGGCTAATTTCTTGCACAACTTGTTCAATCATTTTTTCGGTTGATTCACTAATGTATTCATCCGTTAAAACATATCCCGCATCTGCTGCCTTTTGTAATGCAATCTCCTGCTGAATTACTCCCTTTAATATATCCTCTTTCAACTCTTGTATAAGCTTTTGGTTAGCTTCTTCCTTAATATTTTCCTTGTTTATGCCGGTTGCAAATTGCTGCTGAAAATATGGGTAAAGCTGATTAAAAAAATCTTTGTAAAGGATCGGTTGACCATTAACCTCCGCAACCACCTCTTTAGCCAACTTCTTGGAAATCTTTGCAGGTCCATCAAAAAGCAAAGCATCCTTCTGGGATAGGGAAAACCTCGGTTTTAGAAGATAATAGGTTCCCGTTGCAAGCCCAGCAACTAACAATAATACAGCACTCATAACCAAAATGACACCTTTGTATTTTTTCATCTCTATTCATCCTTTAATAAATTATTTTCATGAAGCATATTATATCATTTTAAACTGTCTCAATTATGTCAAAACTGTGAACTTTTTTACTGTTCGGTACAATTCCTAAATTCGACGCTTCCCCCCCAATTCCGAAATAATTACTTATACCCAAAAGAACAGATTAAATAATTAGCAAGCCATATTAAAAACCCAGCTATCGCAAGGGGCTTATCTAAAGTAATTTATACCCGCCTCAAATATTTTTTGATCCTTTTGTCCGGGGATGTTTTTTGCAATATTGTTTCCTATTCTTTCTGGATATCCCATCTTGCCCATTACCCTTCCATCGGGACTGGTTAAGCATTCGATAGCATCAATTGAGCCATTTGGATTGAACCTTATATCGTAGGTAGGCCTTTTGTCATGATTAACATATTGGGCTGCAATTTGGCCATTCTTGTTCAAACTATCTAATATTTCCCTGTTCGCAGTAAATCTTCCCTCCGTATGGGATACTGCAATCGTATGGATATCCCCAACATTTACATTGCTAAACCATGGCGATAGAACTGATGTCACCTTCGTACTAACCATGCAAGAAACATGGCGCCCAATGGTATTGAGCGAAAGTGCCACATCATCTCTACCAAAATCCTTTATTTCGCCATAGGGCACTAACCCTAACCTCACAAGCGTTTTGAACCCCTCGGATATACCCAGCATAAGGCCGTCCCTTTGTTTTAAAAGTTTCGTAATCGCCTCTTTAATCCTAGGATATTTAAATGCCGCCAATAAAAATTGCCCCGAGCCACTCAACAGATCAGTGCCGTTTCCGCCGCCGGGTACGGCAATAATTTGGCACTTATCAATTTTCTTTTCCATTTCATCGAAGGATGCATTTAACTCCTCCTGTGACAAATTTTTGAATATCAGTGTATCCACCTGTCCTCCAGCTTTTTCAAAGGCTTTTATTACCTCATATTCACCGTTGATTTCTGGAGATACCGGAATAAATATCCTTGGCTTTGTATTTGATATACTAGGTCCTTTACTATTTCTTGCTTTGTATTCATATTCTCTTGCCTTCCCATCCGTTGTTATCCCTTGACCCGTTGGGAAAACACCTTCAAGGGGTTCCTGCCACCTGCAACTAAGTTCATTAAGTTCAAGACAAGTGCCGTTAATATCTATAGACTGCTTATCCTGTGTAGTACCAAGGATGCTGTATTTTAGGTTTTTAAACAATTCCTTGGGATCATCTTTTTCCCCTATTTCAAGTAGTATTGAGCCATACTTTGGCAAAAAGAGTTCATCCTTATTGATATGTGCTGCAAATTTAAAACCTATCATATTACCAAAAGACATTTTACTTACTGCCCCGGCAACCCCGCCTGCTCTTATCGTACGAGAGGATAAAATTTTTCCCTGGGCGATTGCATCATGAATAACATCATAGTTTGCCCTGAGTTGGACAAAATCTGGCATACCATCCTCGGATATTTCAAGGGGAATAAGGATAACCTTGCTTGATGTTTTTTTGAATTCTGACGAAATAACAGAATCCACATCCACACAAGCTACAGCAAAAGAAACAAGAGTCGGCGGCACATGCATATCTTCGAAGGTTCCGGACATACTGTCCTTTCCTCCTATGGCAGGAATCCCAAGCTTTGCCTGAGCATGATAAGCACCTAGCAATGCACTAAAGGGTTTTCCCCAGGCTTTGGGATCCTCCCCAAGCCTTTCGAAATATTCTTGAAAGGTTAGCCGAATCTTCTTGTAATTCCCCCCTAAAGCTACAATCTTAGCAACCGATTCTATCACTGCAAACATCGCTCCATGGAATGGGCTCCACTTTCCAATTAGGGGATTATATCCAAAAGTCATGAGTGTACCAGTTTTTGTGTCTCCCTCTAAAACTGGTATCTTGGCAACCATACCCTCTGCCGGGGTCATTTGGTATCTCCCTCCGAGGGGCATAAGCACTGTTGCCGCCCCGGCTGTACTATCAAAACCCTCTACAAGCCCCTTTTGGCTACATACATTCAGCCTTTGCAAATTTTCAACCCACATATTCCCCAAATCATGGGAGCTGTAGGTAGGAATCCTTCCAAAATAATAGTTGTCCTCAATAGGTGCTACGACCTTTACCTTTGCAGTCTGACTTGCGCCATTGGTATCTAAAAATTCCCTTTTGATATCTACTATGGTTTTGCCCCTCCAGCACATTACAAGTTTTCCATCTCCCGTAACTTGTGCCACCGGTGTAGCCTCTAGGTTTTCTTTCCTCGAAGCCCTGATAAAAGCATCGACATTATCCTTTGATATCACAACAGCCATTCTTTCCTGGGATTCCGAAATGGCAAGCTCCGTACCGTCAAGACCCTCGTATTTTTGTGGTACTGTATCCAAATTAATCTTGAGTCCATCGGCCAATTCACCTATAGCAACCGAAACTCCACCAGCTCCAAAATCGTTGCACTTTTTGATCATAAGACTAACATCCGGCTTTCTAAATAAGCGCTGTATCTTCCTTTCCTCCGATGGGTTGCCTTTTTGCACCTGGGCACCGGATTGAAGAAGGGATTCTTCGGTATGCTCTTTAGATGAACCTGTCGCCCCGCCACAGCCGTCTCGTCCTGTCCTACCACCTAAAAGTATTACTACATCACCCGGCTGGGGTTTTTCTCTTTTTACATTCTTTTTAGGGGCTGCCGCAATAACCGCCCCCAGCTCCATTCTTTTGGCGATAAATCCGGGATCATAAACTTCTTCCACCTGTCCCGCTGCAAGCCCTATTTGATTTCCGTATGAGCTATAACCCTGAGCAGCTACAGTTGTTATTTTTCTTTGGGGAAGCTTACCTTGAATGGTATCCTCGACCCTAGTCCGAGGGTCCCCACTACCCGTGATCCTCATCGCCTGGTAAACATAGGATCTACCCGATAACGGATCCCTTATTGCTCCCCCCAAACAGGTTGCTGCCCCGCCAAAAGGCTCCATCTCGGTGGGATGGTTATGTGTTTCATTTTTAAACATAAGCAACCACTCTTCACTTTTTCCGTTTACATCCACATTAATAACTATACTGCATGCGTTTATCTCATCAGATATATCAAGATCCGTAAGCTCCCCATTTTTCCTTAGCTCTTTCATTCCTATAAGCGCAATATCCATGAGGC
>JAAZML010000136.1 GCA_012798835.1 Clostridium sp. | reverse complement strand
GCCCCATTCTTTAACATACAGTCAGTAAAGCCACCAGTGGAAGCACCTATATCCAAAGTCACCCTGTTCTCAAGATTAATGCCGAAAACCTTTATTGCCTTTTCAAGCTTTAGACCGCCCCTGCTAACATAGGGGTGTATGTCCTTTTTTATCTTAATTGCCGAATTGACATCAAATCTAGTTCCGGGCTTGTCCTCCCTGTTATTGTTAACAAACACTACGCCGGCCATTATGGAGGCCTTTGCCTTTTCTCTGCTTTCTGACAACCCTCTTTCTACTAGAAGCACATCTAATCTTTCCTTTTTCAAATGCCCCCCACCCCAGTTCCTTTTTTGCTTATTAATTTTAGGACATTGTTTAAAATTGAACTTTCATCCAACCTATAAAAATGATGAAGCTCATTTTGGGTTCCGTGGGGTATAAAATTGTCTGGAAACCCCATTATGTTTACCTTGGCATTTGTTTCTGCGGCGTTTAACATATCTAGGACCCTACTACCATAACCACCTTCTGCGGCATTATCCTCTATAGTTATAATCGCCCCTGTTTTTTGCACCGAGGTAATTATTGTATTTGAATCCAGTGGCTTTATAAATCTTGAATATATTACATCTGCCGAATAGTTTAATTTTTTTAATTTTTTTGATACTTCCAATGCTATCTCCAATTTATTTCCTATAGCTGCAATGGTAATATCTCTGCCTTTTTCAATGAGCAGCGATTGACCCATTTTTATGGGTGGGGTGTCAAACAATTTTTCCCTGCCCCGTCCCCTAGGATATCTTATTGCGATAGGTCCGTTGAATTCTGTGGCTGCATATCGGAGCATTTTTCTAAGTTCACCATAATCGCAGGGGGCAAGTAAAGTCATATTGGGTATATGACTTAAAAATGAAATATCGTAAATACCCTGGTGGGTCTCACCATCTTCACCGACTACCCCAGCCCTATCGATGGCAAAAACCACATGTAGGTTTTGAAGGGCAACATCATGGAGCACCTGGTCATATGCCCGTTGTAAAAACGTGGAGTAAAGTGCAACAACAGGGACAATCCCCCTTGTTGCAAGTCCTGCCGCAAATGTTACGGCATGTTGTTCGGCTATACCTACATCAAAAAACCTATCAGTGAACTTTTTTGAAAATTTGCCAAGCCCCGTACCATGTGGCATGGCGGCGGTAATGGCAACAATTTTTTTATTTTCTTCTGCAAGATTAATAAGCTCATTGCCAAAAACATCGGAGTACCCGGGTTTACTATGTGTAATAACTTCACCCGTCTCGATTTCAAAGGGAGAAACACCATGGAACACTGCAGGGTTTTCCTCCGCATGAGTGTACCCCTTACCCTTTTGGGTGCACACATGTACCAACACGGGCCCCTTTGCTGTTCTCGCCCTTTTAAGAACATCCTCCAGTTCAGTTATATTATGTCCGTCAATTGGCCCTAAATACTTAAATCCCAATTCCTCGAATATTATGCCTGGCATTATCATATATTTTATAGTCCCTTTTACTCTTCCTAGAGCCTTAGCAGCGCTTTTACCAATGGCGGGGAGTTTGTTTAGGAGTATATCTATATCTTCCTTAACTTTGAAATAAAAAGGCCCTGTCCTGATTTTACTTAAATAACTAGAAAGTCCCCCCACATTCCTTGAAATTGACATCTCATTATCGTTTAATATTACAATCAAATTATTGGGGGATCTACCCGCATCGTTTAGTGCTTCAAAGGCCATCCCGCCTGTGAGAGCCCCATCACCTATAACAGAAATAACAGAATATTTTTCTTTTAGAATATCCCTTGCCTTTGCTATCCCTAAAGCCGCCGAAATTGATGTACTACTATGACCCGTATTAAAAGCATCATATTCACTTTCACTTATCTTAGGGAAACCAGAAAGCCCTCCAAGTTTTCTTATTGTGTCAAATTTATCCCTTCTGCCCGTAAGCATTTTATGCACATAGGATTGGTGACCGACATCCCATACAATTTTATCTTCCGGAGTGTTAAAAACCCTGTGGAGAGCTAGTGTTAGCTCTACTACTCCTAAATTCGAGGCTAAATGTCCCCCTGTTTTTGATACTTTTTCTATGAGAAAATTGCGTATTTCTACACACAGCTTTTTTATTTGCTCCGTATCAAGTTTTTTTATATCGCCGGGTAAATTTATACTGTTTAGTATACACATTAACCTGTTTACTCCCCTCTTTTTATCTCTTGTTCGTTTTGCTTCGCCATCCTTGTAAATTCCCAAATATTAATTCTAAGACTATCCCGACCTTGTAAACAATATGGCTGCTGTTCTTAATAGCAAGAGTTTTCCCCACTGCTTTCCCCCCTATGGTAAGGGAAGCAATAAAACCGGTAAAGCATAAGCCTATAACGGTGGGCAAAAACCCGTCAGTGGTTCTAGCTATCTTAACAACTATAAGAGCACTAGAGGTGCCACTTATAACACCGCATATATCCCCAACAACATCGTTGCACACGCTGGAAACCTTATTTGCGTTTCTAATAAGTTTAATTGATTGTTTGGCACCATATAGCTTTCTAGATGCCATGGCATGAAAGGGAGCCTCATCCGCCGCCGTTACCGCTATTCCTATAACATCGAACACAATACCAATAAGGACAATTAGAATGACTAATAAAATTGATATGAACAGATTAATATCCTTAAGTAATATAGATGATGCCACTGAAAGACTTGAGGATAAAAAAAAAGTCAGCAATATGATAATCACAATCCACCGAGGATTTTCTTTTTTATTGCCCATAATATTTCGTCGGAATTTTATTTTCCTTCCGTTGATGGATTGTTTAAAGTTATCTTCCACTGATTAGCCTCCCAAACGAATAAGAACCACAAGCCATACAATCCTCCTCGTTTTTAAGGTATTAGCTTCCTAAATATGTAAATACAGGGTGGATATACACTGGGTAAATTTTGCGGCTTAGGTCAGGCATGATTTCCACTAGGGGTACCGTAGTGTCGCCATAACGGCGGTTTCCCTTTAAACTCCCAGCCATTGTAAAAACAATGGGGCCTGATTACCACTTAGTCCACACTTCAATCCCCAGCATAACTCTTTCGAACAGTCTAGGGGTTTTCCCCAGCGATCCAAACCGATCCCTAGCCTCTTTTGCAAAATTGGTTTCAAACTGCAATAGTGTATATGTATCGGCCAATACGTCTACACCTGACCATTATCCACCAATCCCACTCAAGGCAGGCTACTCTGCCCACAGCATCGTAAAGACACCGCATAACAGGTTTACTCCTTGTTCGTAGGGATATATGCCGTAGCAAAGCTTTTGCTCGCTTCGATCTTTCCCCCACAAGACAAGGTCTCCACGGTAAAGGGGTCAACGCCCGCATGCCATTGCTGATCGCCCCAAAACCTTAACTCCCAGCACCAGCCCACTACTGGGCGTAACAAGCCAGCACAAGGAACTTCATCGATGTGCCCTTCAACGGATTTTTAGGCCCGTCTTGAGAACCGGTAGTATCGACTAGAATACTGCACCACCCTGCTTTTTAACACTATAATACCGAATACAAAGTGCTCTGATTTAATTTGTGTTCTCCAACTTAAAACCCTATTTTAGGGTTTAGCATATTATCATAAACCACTTTATAGGGTTTAGATTATATCATATAAATACAAATGTTTAAAGAGCTTATACACATAAAAGAAGGCGATAAAGATGGTTGCTAAAGAAATTAGCGAATTTATATATGCTTAGCATTGTTTACTTTATTAAATCTCGCTTATGCAAAACAAAGCGCCAACAAAAAACCCAAAATCGCCCCCATAAAGACTTCAAAAGGGGAATGACCCAGAAGTTCCTTTAGGTTTTCATCGAAATTTTCTCTGCCTTCCTGAGAAAACACAAGTTTATTTAAAACTTTTGCTTGCTTACCTGCCGCCCTTCTTATGCCAGCGGCATCATACATAACAATAAATGCCACCGCCAGTGATATTCCAAATTCTACGGAGCCGACCCCTTGTATTTTGCCAACCGCTGTAGCAAGAGATACTATGTAGGAAGAATGGGAACTTGGCATACCGCCCGAGCCTATAAACCTTGTAAAATCCAACTTTTTTTCAAATAGTATAACATTGATTACCTTTAATGTCTGTGCTACAAACCATGCAATAACAGGTACAACTATAACCTTGTTAGCCAACATGACTTTTACTATCTCCAATAGCGCACCTCCAAGACTACATGCAGTATACTAGTATTCCCTGTTTAGCAAATACTTTGCAAGTTCTGTAAGAAACTTCGCTTTTGTTCCGAATTCTTCAAGGTTTTCAATTGCCTTATTTGTAGTCTCTGCAAGTAATTCTTTTGATTTTTTTAACCCATATAGACTTACATATGTGGATTTTTTATTCTCGGCATCGCTCCCAACCATCTTGCCTAGCTTTTCGGTACTGCCCTCCACATCCAATATATCATCTTTTATCTGAAAAGCTATACCTAGATTATCAGCAAAGGACTCTATTTTTAAAAGGCTTGCTTCCTTGGACTTGCATAAGATTGCCGTGGAAATAACTGGGGTCTTTATAAGTGCACCGGTCTTATATTTATGCATCCTTTTTAAAGTATCGGCACATATACCTTTGCCCTCATATTTTAGATCAATTACTTGACCCGCTACCATACCGTTTATTCCTGACGCTTTGGCAATCTCGCCGGCTGCTCTGATTTTTAATTTCTGGTTATGGTCAGCCTTTGCTATTTCCCCAAGGAGTACCTCAAAGGCTAAATTTAAGAGAGCATCACCTGCAAGTATAGCCATAGCTTCACCATATATCTTGTGATTGGTGGGTTTGCCCCTCCTAAAATCATCATTGTCCATTGCTGGAAGATCATCATGTATGAGGGAATAGGTATGAATCATCTCAATTGCGCAAGCAAAGGGTAGCACTTCTTTTTGATTTCCGCCCAGCATATCACAAACCCCTAATGCCAAAACCGGCCTTAATCTCTTGCCCCCCGCCATAAGACTGTACCTCATTGCATCATAAATTACGCCTTCAGGCAACGCCTTTTCCGTGACATATTCAGCAAGATGATCACAGATTAAATTGGCATATCCCTCTAACTTTTCTTTAAAACTCACCTTTTTCGTCACCTATTTCAATAAAATTTTCTTCCTCTATTATACCCTCTTCGTTTTCTAATAAAATAGAAATCTTCTTTTCCATACCATCTAATATTTCCCCTAACTCCTTCGATAAAAGCATACCCTCTTGGAAGGCCTTTATTGAGTCATCCAACGAAAGTTCACCTTTTTCAAGTTGCTTTACTATGCATTCAAGTTCCTTGAGTGAACTCTCGAAATCTTTTTCACTCCTTTTAGCAGCCATTTTTAACCCCCTTCAATATAATTAATTGCTTAAAAAATCAATTTTATTTT
>JAAZML010000064.1 GCA_012798835.1 Clostridium sp. | reverse complement strand
TATTACCACGCTATTTTTGCTTTGTCAACATCTTTTTTAAAAGTTTTGTTTTTTCCTCTTCGAGTCAACATACCGCAAACAACAGCTTTTTGATTATAACATCATAAACAAAACAAAGTCAATAGTCTCCGGGTCCCCTCAACTGCGCATTTTTATAAATTTACATAATGTTTATCGGGTTATCTCTCTTAACTTCTCTTTATCTTCATAATAAACGACTTTCAATTTATGATTGTTATAATACCCATAAATCTTGCGACTGCTTCTATATAGGTTCTTCCACCGGCTTTTAAGTCAGCCCAACATCCTTAACAGATGCCGGCACTTTGTATGTTTAAGTTAGTTTCTTCAATATGACTGCTTTGTTGCCCTTTTCATTAAACTTTAGTTTATCGCAAAGCCCCTCCACTATTATGACACCCCTGCCGCTTTCCTTTAGTTGCATTAGATCATCAGTCTCTCTTACCAGATCCCTGTAATCAAAACCCTCCCCTTCGTCCTCCACAACAAAGAACGCATACCCGTCAGACGTTATACCAGCATTCACTTTAATATATTTGTTTTTATCTCCTTTATTGCCATGCCTTAATGCATTTTGTATCAATTCGCTTAATGCAACCCTTATATCGAAAATAGTTTCCATGCTTATGCAATCTTCGCAATCACATAAACTCTGGATTATATTGTTAACTAGGCTGCAAATATTTGTATCTCCCGTTGTCTTCGTGGAAAAGAATTTTTTAATTCCCAACTTACACTTCCCCTTTATAGTATTTAGCCATAGTATTCTTTACCCCCAATTGTCCTAGTATAAACATCATTTTAAGTCCATATTCCGGTTGGTATGTACTGGGCAAAGTGCACTCTACTGGGGAAGCATTGTTCTGAATTTCTTAAGAACTTTTTTTTCTAGTCTCGAAACATACATCTGGGATACCCCAAATTGCAATGCTATATCTTTTTGCGTTTTGTTCTCGAAATATCTCATATGTATAAAATCTTTTTCCGCATCGTTAAATCTATCGATACTTTTCCGCAAGAAATCTTTGTTTTCTATCTCTTCAAAGGTCTTATCCTCCTGTCCAACGGTTTCATGGAGCAGTGACCCATCATCTGCGAACGCATTTTTATCAAGGGATTGGGCCTTATGGATATTGCTCGATTCAATTATCTCAATTACCCTCTCCTCACTGATACCTAAATGTTCGGCCACTTCGTCTATACGGGGGGGCCTTTGGAGATTTTGGGCCAGATGTTCCCTTGCATGATTGACTTTTTGATAAAGTTCGTAGATCCTTCTTGGTATCCTTATTACCGATGCCTTATCCCTAAAAAACCTTTTTATTTCACCCACAATCGTGGGGGTCGCAAAACTGGTAAACTTAATACCCCTTTCAGGATCAAACCTTTCCACCGCCTTAATCAGTGCTAGGGAAGCAACCTGATAAATATCTTCGTAATCTATTCCCCGATTTAAAAATTTCTTTGAAATAATTTCTGAGATATAAAGAAAATTGGATACTATCTCATTTCTTATTTCGATATCTTTGGTTTCTGCGTAGACCTTAAATAAATCTTCATGATTTTTTATATTATTATGTGTTTCCCTAATATTTTGCACCATGCCTATACATCCACCTCAAGCGTTTTCGACATAGCCACTATATAATCCGCTTCATCGCATAATATTACATTATCCATCAAAGCGTTAATTATATGTATTGCCAAACCATCTTCTTGGGCACTGAATATACATTTTATGGTGGGATCGTCGCAAAAGTATCGAATATCCAAAACATTTTCAGCAACCTCATACATTATAGTATAGCTATCCGCAGTCTTGCTGCCAACGCTTACTATTTTGCTACAAACCTCCGATATTGCAACCTTTATATCCTCTACAGTCTCTATATCAAATCCTACTCTGCTGCAAACTCCGAAGGCAGTTAGCCTAGCGATGCTAACATACTCAGCCTTAAACGGAAGAGTCAACCTTATTCTGTCAAAATTGTTGTGCACAATTTCACCCCTTTATTCAATTATGAACACCTTGTCTAAACCCGTGATAATAAACAATTTTTTGATATTATCTTTCAGACCGGTTACCACCATCCTTTTATCACGTTTTTTCGCCTTTTTAAGAGCCCCCACAAAAATACCAAGCCCCGTGCTGTCAATATAATTTAGGCCTTCACAATCTATAACTAGATCAGTTCCATTAGCATCAGCAATACCATAAAGATCTTTTTTAAGCTCCTGCGATGTATATATATCCAATTCTCCAAAGAGTTTTAGCCTCACCGAACCATTATTCTCTTCTCGGGTAAACCTTAGATCCTTTGACATAATATCCCCCCTTGCCTACTAATATTTGACCAACTATTCTTTGTCTTCCCCATTCATAAACTGCTCGTATATTAATCCTTCGGTTTCATAGTCGGAAACAATAATACATCCCTTATAGAACTAGAATCAGTAAAAAGCATAATAAGTCTATCAATCCCTATACCCAGTCCTCCCGTTGGAGGCATTCCGTATTCTAGGGACAAAACATAATCTTCATCCATCATATTGGCCTCCTCATCACCGGCTTCCCTCTTTTTAACCTGATCAATAAAACGCCCTTTTTGATCAATGGGATCATTGAGCTCCGAGTACGCATTAGCCATCTCCCTACCCGTTATAAATAATTCAAATCTTTCGGTCAGGGAAGGATCATCAGGCTTCCTCTTTGTAAGAGGCGAAATCTCTACAGGATAATCCATTATAAATGTGGGTTGGATCAAATGTTCCTCGACGAATTCCTCAAACATAAGGCTTAGTATCTCTCCCTTGGTGGAATCTTCTTTTATATTGAGCTTCTTTTCCTTGGCAATCTCCCTTGCCTCTTCATTGGTTTCGATTTTTGAAAAGTCTATTCCTGTATATTTTGTAACCGCATCCGTCATCGTTATTCTAAGCCAAGGGGAGGTAAGATCAATTTCCCTTCCTTGATAAGTTATCTGCGTGGTTCCCAAAACCTCTTGGGCGACCTGTATAAAAAGATCCTCCGTAAGCTCCATCATTCCTTTGTAATCATTATATGCTTCATAAACTTCCATTAGAGTAAATTCGGGATTATGTTTAACAGACATGCCTTCGTTCCTAAACATTCTGCCCATCTCATACACTCTTTCAAGCCCACCCACAATAAGACGTTTTAGGTAAAGTTCGGGTGCAATTCTCAAATATAAATCAATATCCAAAGTATTGTGATGCGTTGTGAAGGGTCTAGCAGTAGCCCCCCCCGGAATAATGTTTAAAATTGGGGTGTCAACCTCTAAAAAGCCCCTGCCATCCAAAAATTCTCTTATAGCCTTAATGATTTTACTTCTTTTAATAAAAGTTTTTCTTACATCGGTATTTACAATTAAATCAACGTATCTTTGCCTATATCTTAAATCAACATCTTTTAATCCATGCCATTTCTCTGGAAGTGGACGCAAGGACTTTGATAATAATGTTATCTCGCTGACCTTAATCGAAATTTCTCCCTTATGGGTTTTGAAAACCTCGCCCTTAACTCCAACGATATCGCCTATATCAAATTTTCTAAATTCCCCGTATTCCTCTTCACCAATCGCATCTATCCTGACATAGATCTGGATCTTTCCATCCCTTCCGTGGATATCGCAAAACCCTACCTTGCCCATGCCCCTTTTTGACATAATTCTACCAGCCACTGAGACATGCTTACCCTCTAGTTCTTCGAAATTGTCCACTATATGATCAGGTGAGTAATCGACATCATATTTTACAACCTTGAAGGGATCTTTTTCATTCTTTTGAAGTTCGTGCAGTTTCTCTCTTCTAACCCTGAGAATTTCGTTTAGGCTTTCCCCTTCTTGTTCTTTTATGCCTTCAGTCTCTAAAACATTATTTTCTGACATTGCAATCCTCCCGAATATAATATAAATAGGTGTTTGGGTTCTTAGTACAGTCCCCAACCATAAAATAACAGCTTACATTCGATGTAAACTGTTATTTCCAACATTATATATTAAACTGAACCACAATTACAAGGTCTCGTAACTATTTATTGATTTCCAAAACCTTAAACTCGATGGTACCATCCGGCACTATAACCTCTACAGTGGCACCTTTTTTCTTTCCTATAAGTGCCTTACCAACAGGTGATTGATATGATATCTTGTATTTGCTAGGATCCGCCTCGGTAGAACCAACGATATGGTATTCTACCTCTTCGTCAAATTCCTTGTCCAATATCCTAACCTTAGATCCTATGCTTACCATATCTGTCTTGACATCGTCTTCATCTATAACCTTTGCATTTTTTAACATATTTTCTAATTGGATTATCTTACCTTCAATATATGCTTGCTCATTTTTTGCTTCATCATATTCAGAATTTTCTGATATATCCCCAAACGAAAGCGCCTGCTTGATTCTTTCTGCAATCTCTCTTCTTTTTACAGTCTTCAACTGTTCTAGCTCTTGTTCTAACTTTTTCAATCCCTCATATGTTAGAACAACTTCCTTATTTAGCATTTGAAGCCTCTCCTTTACTTAAAATTTCGTGTTGATAATATATGCATTTCTTTCTTAATTATTCTAGATTTGTATTTTCAAAACATGGATAATACCGCTGTAAACTAGCGTCCGCATTGCTGTTATGCACAGCCAGGCAGGCTATGCTTTAGATTCTATCCCCCTTGTGAAAAATATGAAATCCAGTATGAAATAACAAATAATACAATTCATTTTTTATAATTATAGACCACTAACCCCATATTGTCAATAAGCTATAATTACAAGGGAAAATAAACAATCTTAAATCACATACCAATCCTACT
>JAAZML010000056.1 GCA_012798835.1 Clostridium sp. | reverse complement strand
ATATTCATACCATTGGCTAAATTCCTTGCCGCCGGATGCTTCTTTTGGATATTTAACCGTTTCAAGCTTGTTTGAGAGCGTATATGTATAGGTTGTGCCTATCGCATTTTTAATAATATCGTCGACGCTTCTGCCGTCTTTTGATGCTTTTTTATATTCTGTGCCGTCCACTTCTTTTACGATATTATCGTTAGCATCATAGGCATATGCCTCTATCACAAAACTATCCTCTGCCTGTTGCATTTGGCCAAGCTGCATGTCGTATTTGTAGGTCTGACCAAAGAATTCTTTTGTCTTTAACCTCCCCATCAAATCATAAGTATACCCAATCCTGCTCCTTGCATTGTCTATACAATACTTTTCAACAGGGTTTTGGTTCCCCGGGGCTATATGGCTAAAGCTTTCGGGGCTTGCCTGTGCTATCATTCTGCCTGCATTATCGTAGGCATAGGCGTTTACCGCATCCTTTTGGATTCCATCCTCGTAAATTTTGTCGACGGATACCAAAAGCTCACCTTTTCCGTTGTAATAGTATTCCTTTGGCGAATATATTTTTTCTTCGCCGTTGGGGTAAACGGCTTTTGTTTTCGTCCCCGTAACATTTCCCGCCCAGTCATATTCTATTTTGTCTTCCAGGCGTGCCAGATTATTGCCATATTCGTCTTGGACTCCGTAATAGACAGTGTTTTTCAGCCTTCCCATGTGATCGCTTTCGTATTCCGCCCTATTGTTTGAAGGATCTACCTGTACCTTCATATTGCCGTTTTTATCGTACTCGTACCTTGTTATCAAAGCTATGGATTCGCTGTCATTCTCTAAAACATTAAAATTGTCGGTACCCTCTGCTACAACCTCGTCTTTTCTTACAACAGTCTCGATCCTCTCGGGCAATAAAAGATAGTTGTAGCTGTATCGCATCTCACGGTTTCCGGATTTTTCAAGCCTCAGATTTCCTGCGTCATCATAATCTTTTATGCTTTTATTGGCATAAATTAGTCCCGTAAGCAAAGGCTCACCCGTTGACATTTGGGGCACCTCGCCAATAAATTCCCACTCATCTGTGTTCTCCCCATATTGATTGTATGAATACCTTGTTACCTTACCCCTTTTATCCTTTGGAAGAGGTGTCTTATCGCTTATATTCGATATCTCATAAGCATCAAGCCAATTGATTTCATAATCCAAAAGCCCGTCTTCTGTATATCCATACTTTTTTATGAAATATTTTGTTCTATGGTTTTCTTCCTTATGGGATGTTACTTCTACATCCAAAAGGCCCCTGTTATTGTAGTAGTAGACCGTTCTCGATGCCAAAGTTTGGAAGGTTGTGTTGTACTGTATGCTTTTGCTAAAAACACTCTCCTCTTTTAAATTTCCATCCCCATAATAATCTTTACATACCTTTTTGTAGGGGTTTTCTATCACGGATTCCTGTCCGTTATAGTTGTAGTAAACATCTGTCCGTAGCGATGTGTCTTCATCAATGTATTTTGTATTTATGCTTTTAGATGCCCTGTTCCAGTTATAACCGTCAATATTTTCGCCTCTCTCGTAAAAGTATTCTTCCTGCAAAATTTCATCCTGCCCCTGCAGGGGATCCTTAAATTTAACCCTTGTAATCCTCCCGAGCCCGTCATATTCACGGATGTATTCTGCATTATCAGGGGTTGTCTCCCTTATAATGTTCCCATTAGCATCATAAACATAGCTGTATCTGTTGTTTTCCGGATCCTTGTATTCTTTTAAAAGGCCATTATCGTAGTATGTATAGACATCGCAATTTTGTTTTAAGTTATGCGCCATTGACGGATTATTTGCATATACATTAGGGGATACTTCCCTTATCTTCCTGCCTTTTTTATCGTACACTCTAAGGGTCGTGCTCTTTTCCCTGCCGCTTGGATCTTTTCTGGTTATCTTAATTGGATTAAGATTTTGATCATATTGGGTGATTTCAATATTTCCGGCAGGTTCTTTGCAAACGTTTAGATAGAACACCCCTTTTTCATAAATGTTTTGCGGCGCTTCAACGTTTACGTTTATACCGTCTATATCAAGGTTTAAATCCTCATTGAAACTTCCATATCTGTGGATCCAACAGGTAATTCTGTCCCCCGCCTCTTACCAGTTCTCACGCACTATTGTAGTCGTATTCCTCTATAACCCTTTCGTTGGTGTTTTTGTTTCTTAATGTAGATTTGCTTTTTATTAAACCATGGACATTTTTATCAAGATAATATTCATAAACTATGTTATCCCTTCGGCCTCCGTCTTCAAAACCGCTGCTCTTTAGATACACCTTTTCGGGCCTGTCAAGCGCTTCATACTCGTACACTCTTGTTATGTTATGTCCATTTGCATCCGTGCTCTCTTTTAAAATATTATTGAGGCTGTCATATTCATACTTGTCAATGCTGCCGTCGGGTTTTGCAATCTTTACCACATTACCCCTTTCGTCCTTTTCGACAGCGGTAACCTGCCCGTTTACATCGGTAACAGTCTCCCTCGTTTTCCACTGTCCGTCAATTATCTCATTTATGTAATGATCCTTGTAAAATTTATCGGTATCCCTAAGCCCGGTAATATCTATGTATTTATCGTCAAACCATATTTCGTATTTGTATTTAGTAACACCCTTTTCGGCGTCAATCGAGGATACGGGGCTTTTCTCAACAAGATTATATGTTGTAACCGATTCATTGCCTAAAGAATCCGCCACACAACGCTTTAGCTTCCCGGATATTTTAAGGCTGTCACCGCTCTCGTCCATGAAAACATCCTCATAATAGTTTCGGCTCTTATTGCCCATTTCATCGGTATATGTTGCAATCCTTCCGGTCTTATCGTAGGAAATAAGCGCAAAGGGTTTCCCGTCTTTTTCAATTTTACTTATACTGTTGTCAGAATTATAATTATAAACCGACTCGAGGCCTAAGGTATCAACAACCTTTTCCAGCCGCCCGTTTTTTATAGTATATACAACCTTTCTCCCTTCTCCGTCTGTTGCACTAACCCTTGATACACCATTTACGGCAGCATCCTTTACAAGGCTTATCACCTTTCCGCTGTTACTTCTGGCTGTAAGGGTCTTTGTGCCGTTACCCAAAACGAGCTCTATATCAACGCTATTTCCATATCTATCTTTTATATTTGTGTTTCTGTATATTTTATCATTGGAATCATAGGTATAGGTATACCTGCTTTGTTCCTTTGTCACAAATTCGTAGCTGTTGGTGTTTTCATCAAAGTACAGCTTTTCATATGTTCCAAAGCTTGCTTTGTATTCTGTTTTGCTTCCTGTTTTTTCGCCCTCCGTAAAGTATCCTTTCACACCCGAAGGATAGGATACCTCGACCCCGCTGCCGGAGAGGTTTTTTACATACCATGCGGCTATATAATATTTATCTAAGATCTTGTGCCATTTTTTGCTCGAATCGTAAGGGTCTGTTAAGGATTGAGAGCTGTCAAAAGAAACAATCGTACCCTTTTCAATACCCCCGACTATTGGGCCCCAGGGATATTCTCGGACATAAAGATATGAAGCCGTTATTGTACCCGCATTTTCGTCTATGGCCTTCAACGTACTTTCAATATTAAATTTCCATCCAAACCCTAAAAAATCTCCTTCTTCATCTTTAAACTGGCTGTTGTATATGCGTTTTAGGTCAAAATCCACAGGTGAAGAATTAAAAGCAAGATCCGTCTCCTCCTGAGTAAAATCGCCGTTTAGCCCCCGGGTATTTCCCTGAAACCTAACCCCCGGTATTGATACGGGCATGAATTGCTCGAAAATATTTAGTACCTCGGGCCTTTCCCCGCCCGCGATAAATATGGAATTGAATGCGGTTGCCGAGCCAAAGTATGCTCTTTTTGTATAAATGTTTTTATCTATCAAAGAAAAAGTCTTGCTGTCCTCATCAAATGCCTCAACGCTGTCCAAATAATTTCCGTCGCTTGAAATCCCGCCAAAAGCAAAAAGCTTGCCTAAAACAAATTCCAACCCCAAACCTTTCCTTGCCGTCTTTAACGGGCTTGCGCTGTCCCATTTGTCTTTTTCAAAATCGTATAATTCCACACCATCAGTAACCGAGGAGCCGTTATCCCCACCGGCCACCGCAATGCAAATCTTATCATCCACAAGTGCCAATGCACCGCCAAAATCCTTCCTGGCCTCGTTCATTGGCTGCGCCAAGGTCACGCTCTTTTCTACGACATCAAATATCTCAAGGATATTTAAAGTATTTCCCCTTTCATCCATTCCGCCCATTATATATACTTTTCCGTTATAATGCAGTGCAGTATGTCCTCTCCTTGGTATAAGCTCACCGTCTGCCGGCTCAATGATTTCAATAGTTCCATCCGGTTGAATTCTTTCTATGGTACTTACTATTTCATTGCCGTTATAGCCGCCAAAAACATATATATCATTATTGACCGCTGTTGCGGCAAGCTCCATTCTTTTATCGGTCATCCGCCCTACATTAAACCATTCATCCATTTCCGCATCGTACATCTGCACCGTATCGTACACAGTACTTCCGTTGGTGCCGCCTATTGCATATATGTTTCCGTTGGAATTTACAAGTCCCAATCTTGATTTTGGTGTATCAAGATTTCTCCTAAGTTTGTACGGAAGTTCTTCATCGACTTTCTCAAACGAAAGATCCTCTAGTTTTTCATAAATCCTTTCCCTACTCAAATCATTGGTAAAATTGTATGAATTAAAGGGTTTTGTAATTACAAGAACAGAGAACTGGGACATTCTAAGGTTAAGGCTTTTATCATTGTTTATCTTCGTCGGTGTCTTAAAAGTAACACTTTGCTTGCCTTCGCCATTTAGAATTACCCTGTGCGGGAATATTTCATTTTCGTGCAATTCATAGTCTTTATCTATTACACAAAAATTTAGAGCCTGCGGTGCCAAACTGCTAAAGCTGCTCCCCGGATCGCCGGCAACCTCTTCTTCGCAATCCTGCAAAAAATCCCCTTTTATCTCCATTGTGCCTGCAAGAAGCTGTCCGCCATGATTTTTGGTGCTTCTCATTGTAAAATTACCGTCTATAATGGCTTTGCTGGATACATAATGCATCCTAAAAATCGAATCGCCCAAAATTTCCATATTGCCTTTTACTTCGAGAACAGTTTCATTGCCCATTAAAATAAATTCGCCGCTCTGCTGGATAAAATCTCCCTCGACGATCATTTTTTGCCCGTAGGTTTGAAAGCGCCCCTTCTCCTGCACATAATTACCCTTAATCCTAAGGGTTACCCTATCGCTTTCGGTTTCGGTAATATTCACATCCACAGAATTTTTAATATATAAATTCCCATGTATGGCAAGCTCTTTATTCTGCCATGCTTCCTCCCCCGAATATCTAAAAAAGTTTATTCTGCTGTCTATGGAAACAGCCCTCTCATTGCCGATAAATCCTGTAATACCCTGGCCGTTATCAACATATTTATCAAAGTTAAGACTATTTTTAAACACCAGGGGATTCGCAGATGTATTTTGGTTTACCAAATTAAACATTCTGCACCCTATGGGGTTTTCAAAATCCATGGTCTGTTGAGTATCCCCTGTCAAAATTACCGTGCTGTTTCCCCCAAAGTGTATATTGTTGTTTTGCCCTTTTTGTATAATATCTTTTTCTATCTCAATGCTGCACTCCCCCGAAAAGTTGGTGGTTCTGCTTCCCAAAACTGATAGGCTCCCTTTCACAATTAATGCAACATTATTTTCACTTATAGTAATATTTCCTTCCCCTTGAATGGTGAGATCCCCGTTGATCTCAAGCCTTGCACCCTCTTTTATTGTAAGATCGCCGTTTAATATTACATTTTTGCTGTAATACATATCCCTGCCCGCATCAATGGTTATACTTCCGTTTAATACGGTATCGCCTCTGGTATTGTTGCTGGGTGCCGGTTCCCTTTGTGCTCTGACTTGTATATCGGTTGTGCTTTGTAACTCGCTTGCCATTACCCCCAAATTAAAAGATGAGATAATAAACGAAACTAATAAAATTACTGCCACGATTTTCTTGAATCTGAACATGATAATTCCCCCTAAAGTTAGAAATTGGTGTACAACCTCCCATATTATACATTGGATATTGTATCCTGTAAAGTGTTATTTTCTCCAAATATGGTTTTTCCAACTCCGGGTTTATTGCAAAGATCCTATGGATGCATGGGGTGCAAGGCCTCCATTTGTTTACCTCTTTTATTAGTAAATTTCAATCCTTAGAACTTATCCTGGATATCTTCTTTAAGGTACTCTCATAACACTCCTGTACTGCATTAAAATCCATATAAGGTATATACAAGGACTCTAGACTTTCATGTAGTCCCTTTGCTAGGGAAAGATGATCTATAGCAGTAGCCAAAAGCTGCCTATAACTTATTCTATTACGCTCAATTATGCCTAGATAATCTCCCGTATCCAAACAATCATTGATATTAATATCCTGTGTGCCTTCTGCCTTTCGGCTATGGAATTCGTTTGACGTTGTAAATGAAGTACCTAATCCGGGTATTATCAGGTGCTCTAGTTTATTGGGGTTTAAAGCACAATAAAAGGCTTCTACATCAAACCCCCTTTGTACTGCCCGGGTTTTAAAGCCTTCTAACATATGCTGTATTTGTATCTCGGGCACCCCATTAAAGGCATATACTTTATCGGTCCGGATTAGTGTATCCAGGTGATTTACATATCCCTCGGGAGTAATAGCCCCAGCAAAAAGGCGCCTTACCCCTCCCTCATGCGTTGCGATATTTTGACCAAAGAACATCTCCCTTTCAACTTCCGCCGCAATCCTGTTGATTTTACCCCTATTACAGCAGAAATTTTTTATTATATCTTCATTGTCTTGATATATAATATGGGCCGCTTTTATGTATCTATAAGCGCTTTCAAATGCTTTTTTTGTTTTTTTATTTATTTTTAATATCTCTGTTTTATTCTTTCTTATTCCTTTTTCATCCCAAAAATCCCCTAGATTAATTATTTCGTCTACGGCTCCCGGATTCTTGGGATCAACAATATGTGGATACGTACCATCCACCAATGCTACTTTTATTTTTGGTATAACAATACCGTCAAGGCTGCTGCTATCACTCGAGCAATGCATAAATTCAACATTATAACCCAAATCCAGCATCTTAAGCCCAATTTTTCTCATAAATGTAGATTTCCCTGTGCCCGGACCACCTTTGATACATATAATTTTAGATGCCTCTTTCTGCCCGAGTATATAATCATAATGACTAAAAAAACCCTGGAATGTATTGCCACCAAGGAACATTCTTCTAACCCTTTCCTCTGGCATAGTATCCTTGTTCACCAAAACCATTCCCCCCGCATCATCATAAAAAACCTACTAATAGATTATGCAGGTGTAAACGTTTTGGAACCTACCCCCTCTAAAACATAAGGTGAAGCCAGATTTGTTTCCTTGGCTCCACCTTGTGTTTGTACCATTAAAATACATTGCAACCGTGACCACTATATATTTTTATGTTATATCAATATCCATGGTGACCCTTACCTTCATGGCTTCTGGGTGTTTTTCTATAATCTCAGTTTTATTTTTACCATCCCTGTCAATATAATCAATCTTGAAGAGTATCCTAGAATCCTCTTCCTTAAATATTATGTCTCCGGGTTTTAGGAATTCAGCTTTAATTTTAAAACTTCCTATGCTAAAGTCGTATCCGGCACCATTAAAAGAAAGGGGAATATTATTTATTGTGGCTTTTAGCTTATACCTTGTTATGCCTCCTTCTTTGAATGTCTCTAAAGTCATCCATTCGGGTACCTCCAGTATACGTACCCCTAGGGGTATAATTTCCTCATACAATACATCATCCAATTTGATTTCATTTGTTATCTTGGCATAAACACAATCAAATATATCCAAAAGACCTGGGTAATCATCCGCAGCATAAAAATGCTTACCAGTCTTCCCCACCTCCTGTGCTCCTGCTACTTCGGCAATTTCCCCAAGCGCACCTTCTATACTCACCGGTGTAAAGTTTACAAATACCGGTTTTATATCACTTTGTCTAATCAGTCCACCAATGTCCTTTGCATAATCTAATGAATCGTAAGAAGCCCCATCCGTCTTTATAAATAAGGCATTACCATTATCAAATTTTGCACCCAATGGCATACTGCTTGTACCCGTCCATCTATTGGGCACTGAACCTGCAAGGACAACTATATATTTTCTAGCTTTTTTTCTGGGTGAATTATTTAAAATATGGTAAGCCCTTCGCAATGCGTCACCCATATTGCTATGACCTGATGTCCCGGGTACTATAGTGTTTACACTTTTTTTGGCTGCTTTTACCCCATTGCCAGAGGACATATCGAACAGGGTAAAATCATTATTATTTGCAGAATCCGAGTATTCAATAACCGATACCCTAGTCTTTGAACCTGCAAACCTGTCAATAAAGCTATTTGCCGCTTCCTGTATTGAAGCCAAATAGCTAGTATTTTCAAAATATTTTTCCTCGACTGATGTAAACTGGCCTTCAAGATGATTAACTTTTAGGTCCGAAGCGGTAAAGGAAAGATCGTTTCCAACAATCGTTCCATTGATTATATTTTTACTCCCAATAAATTCCACGTTTCCAGAACTGGGGTCACTTGGGTTGCCGGGGGCATAAATCAATCCATTTATTTCAGAATTTGTAGTGGCAAATTTTATGTTCCCATGTATTGAATATAAATATAGCCTATCATAGGGACCCTTTGGGCTTAAGTTAAGTCCTTCTATGGTTATGTCACCATCGGCCACAATAAATGACTCATTAATATTTTTTGTTTCGTTAAGGGATATAAGCACGTTTGATTTAAAATACACGGACGAATCTATGTTTAAAACTCCCCCACCCGTTATCTCAAACCGATTCTCGAAATAGTTGAAGCTAATATTAACATTTTTTTGTCCTGTCATAGGATAGTGAATTCCATGCAGAAAATACTTAGGATCAAAAACCATTAAACTTGCCGTTGCTTCGCTGATAAGTTCAGAATGAAAGCGGGGCATATCTATGGGAGTGTCAATATTAACAAGTTCCCCTACATTCAAATCTGGGGTACTTATATAAAAATCCGTTGCAGAGCATGTGTTAGTTATTTTTAGACGGGAAGTCCAAGTTCCAAATTCACCGTTTGCATGTACACTCCCATTTACTACTCCGAAATCACCCGTCATTGATATGTTGTTATTTGAATATATTCCAAAATCTAAAGGGGTTAGGGTTTCCTCCATATAAGAGTTTAAAGCCCCAGAATTGTCAATTACCATTATTATTTCCTTTTCATCGTCTAATGATCCGTCTACTAAAAGCTCTCCCGCTGACGATATCGTTATATTTGCCGAGTCTCCCAACTCAATTTCATCCTCACATTCCCTGGAAAATATTATGCCGGGATGCTCGTCTGGCTTTGGCGGTTCAGTTGGCACCTCCGGATCAGTAATGGATGAAATCTTTTCTAATATTATATTGTCTAGATGAATCTTATGATCCTTATCTGTGATATTCTCAAAACTACCCATACTAAAAACTATCTGTGCTTCCTGTGCACTGGGTTGATTAAATAAAAACTCATAACTATAGGTTTTCATTTTTGAATCAATTTTTTGAGTGCTTGCAAAATATCCTGTGTAGTTTTTTTGGTTTCTTATCACAAATCTGATATCCCGCGGTACCGTAGAACTTGCATCAAATGTAATCTTGTATTTGCTGTATCCATCCAACTCAAAATCCCCCTGCATTAGTTGAATGGACCAATAATCGCTACCAACCCTAGATATATCGGTCACTGACCACATATCCCCAAATGGATCCGATACTACTATATTGCTGGCCTCTGCTCCAGATGTATTATTAGAGCTATAATTCCAATACTTCATACCATCTTCAAAATCTCCATTTTTAAGAAGCTGCTCGGGTGGCATTGTAACCTTTGGTCTTGGAGATACCCCAGGGCTGGATACTGGAGTTGGGGTAGGAGTTGCAGGTTCGGTCGCAGAAGGCATGGGTGGGGGTGTCTGGATCGTGGTTGGTTTTACAGTCGGCGGCGGAGTATTTGTTACGCTGGGCACTGATACAACGGGCTCTATCCCCGAAACACAGGTATCATCAACATACAATGCAATCTTATCCCATGGGGCATAGGTAGTATTTTTAGCACAAAAGGAATAATCATTGGTCTGATCAAACTTTTGGTTATAATCCCCATCCCATACCCTTAAATTTATCCCTGCGGAGGTATCCGGGGCAAGGATCCCGGCAGCAGTATTAAACCCTATTTCAATATATTTGTTTGCATCGGGTGAAATTATATCGTTTGCAGAATAAATTATGCGATCATTGGGTATATGTGCATAGTTGTTATGTGCATAATCCGGATTCATTCCGATGGGTGATACACCATCGTCATCAAAATAATATCGCAGCTTTATCTTTGAAAGCCCGATCTGAGTATTTCCCTTATTGGTAATTTTAAAACATAAATTCAGTGAATCACTGCGTTCTTCCTTTACACTATTATAAAATTCGATTCTTATATCCTGTGATTGGGCATATACATTTATGGCACCTGCACCAAATACAAGCTGAAAAAGAAGTATGAATGCGATAATGAATGGTATACTGATTTTATTGAGTACCCCTTTGAACATAGAATCCTACCTCCTTTAATATTTTGCTGGCAATTATAAATCAAACTGGGCTATTTTAACCTGGCTCTTTAAATTATTTAAAGTCTTTATAATAATAAATTTGGGCTCAAAAGGAGATTTAGCATAGATATCTGCTTTATAAGGGTAAAGCTCTCCCTTCTGGGGGCTAATCTCGGCAATACCCCGGGATAGTCTGCCTGTCTCGTTGTACACCTCTATTATAAGATGTCTGTCGGGAAGGTTTGACCAACCCGTTACAGTTATAAGACCTTCATTTTTATGTTCTTCGATCCCATTTACCGTAAATTCAATATCTTTGTAATATACCACATCTCCGATCATATATTTATTGTCAACATAATTGATGTAAACTGTCCTTGTATTACTATCCCACGAAACCTCCGCACCCGCATTTTCACTAACAAACCTCAGGGGAACAAAAGTCCTTCCCCCAACTATCTCCGATGGTGCATCAAGAGCAATACGGAAGCCGTTTACATGGGCATAATCATTGCCTATCCCTGTAAATATCCGGGTAGTTTCATTTGAAGCCAAAACCGTACGATTAATCTCGTCCCAGCTTACCTCCACATCAAGGGATTCGAATATCTTTCTAAAAGGCACCATGGTCCTTCCATTCTTTATGTAGGGTTCCTCATCAAATTCCAATTCCTCACCATTTAGGCGAACCTTTATATTGTTTTTAGTATCCGGGGAAGTCTTTGTAGCAAAAGAAATATCCGTTAAAAAATTGAGTGTGAATAAAAAGCAAAATACCAATGCATATGAAAAAAGAATTTTTCTTCTTTGCATAGTCATTCTCCTCCGATTTTTAATTTTATTTCCTGCAAATTGAAGCTAAACAGTGCTTAAAGACTTTGTCTCAATAAGAAAAGTACATTCATAGATAAGAAAATAAGTAGTCCAATGATGGGAAATAATGGCCGCATGTAAATAGATATATCAGTGACCACAATATTATTATATAACAAATCGGGCTTAAAGGTCAACACTTGCAAACGATTTGTAATAATATTGATATGCAATTTGATGTTATACAGGGGGGTTTTTCTTAATAGGCATAATCACCAAAATCCGCTACTTGGACTTTGATGTAAATTTTTTAAATTCTATTGAATACATGAAAAAAGCAAAAAGCGTAGATAAAACTGCTATTATCACAAGGGTATTAATCAGAAAACCCGTATTCATATTCCCAAATCTGCCCGTCTTAACCGCTATAGTCAAAATTATTGCGATAAAAAAGATGACTGTGGCAAGTTTTCCATACCAGTTGGCTTGAACGACTAGCTTGATTTTTTTGTATAAAAGAATACTCCCAATTAACATAAAAATTTCTTTAGACAGTACAATTATTAAAATCGGAAGTGGTATAATATGGTGAATCGTCAAAATCGTTAGGGCAGTTAACTGCATTAGCTTGTCTGCTAAGGGATCTGCTATTTTACCCCAGGGTGTTATCATATTAAACTTCCTTGCTATAAATCCATCCAAAACATCGGTTATTCCGGCAATAGCAAACAATATAATTGCTATTAGGAACTGTTTGCTAAAAAGGTAGTATCCAAAGAAGGGTATTAGTGCAAATCTTATGGCAGTAAGTATGTTGGGAATATTCATCAAATCACCTCCTGTTAATGGTATTATATGTTTTGCAATAATTTTTGATATTGCAACTTGCAGCTCATTACATCTTACTAGCCTCTAACATCAACTTATAAATATCTGGTGCGTGTTTTTTTATGTTCAGAGGTTTAAGTTTTTTATCTGTCCATACATGCATAGTTCTCCCTGCAGTTATTGGCTTATCAAGATCCACCCTAAAAACCTCATAATAAAAAGTCGTCCTTGTGTATGAAATATCCGTTATTTTTGTTTTTATGATTATTTCATCTTCATATCCTGCGGAAGCCCTATATTGGCAATTTAATTCTATAAGAGGGAGTAGAAAACCTCGTTCCTCCATCTGGGAATAGGAAAACCCCGTTTTTTTAATAAAATCCGTTCTTGCTGTCTCAAACCAAATAGGGTAATTTGAATGGTGTACAATCCCCATTCTATCTGTTTCTGCATATCTTACAATAATCTTTGTTTGCGATATAATTGTCATCACCATCCTGCATAAAGCATTTCTTATTGTTTAACAAAACACATGCTACCCTTTTTTGTGAAATATTTACTATGTCAATCCAAATGGAACTGTAAGTCTTCACACTTTAAAGTGAAAGAATTTTACTGAGCCCAATTAAATCCTCGGATATAGTTTTTTTCATTTCCAAAGCCTCGCATATGTCCAGATCTACGACCTTATTATCTTTTACCGCAACAACCCTATTACCTCTATCTTCCTTAAGAATTTCGATAGCCCTAGCCCCCATTACGCTTGCCATTACCCTGTCATGAACCGTAGGACTCCCGCCGCGTTGAATATGACCTAATATGGTTGCACGTGCTTCGATACCTGTCTTTTCGGTTATTTCTTTTGCTATTTCAATTGCTTTTCCCTCTACACCCTCAGCGACTATCACAAGATAATGTCTTTTGCCCCTATTCCTACCTTCTATTATGGGTTTTATTACATCAGCATCCACATCCAGGGTTTTTTCTGGGAGAACCACAGCCTCAGCCCCCCCTGATATGCTAACATTTACAGCAATGTATCCCGCATGTCTTCCCATAACCTCAAGGACACTACACCTTTCGTGGGAATAAGCAGTATCGCGTATTTTGTCTATTGCATCCTGGACAGTATTCATGGCGGTGTCATAACCTATTGTATGTTCGGTACAACCGATATCATTATCTATGGTCCCCGGTATTCCTACAATGTTCATCCCCATTTTGCTCAAATCCCTAGCACCCCTAAAAGAGCCATCTCCGCCTATTGTTACAATTGCATCAATAGAAAACACCTTGGACATACCTATAGCCTTTTTTAAACCCTCCTCGGTGTTGAACTGGGGCGAACGTGCAGTCTGTAAAATAGTACCGCCTCTATGAATTATGTCTCCGACAGATCTTGCCGTCATCTCCTGTACATCCCCATGAATGAGGCCTTCGTATCCTTTCCTTATCCCCATTACTTTGAACCCGTGATAAAGCCCCGTCCGAACCACCGCCCTTATAGCGGCATTCATTCCCGGTGCATCTCCACCGCTGGTTAAAACACCTATTGTCCTGACGTTACCCATAACTGACCTCCTCATAATATTTATCCCGTGTTATTGGGTGTAAACACGGGATAATCAAAAACTATATTTAACTATCAATTTAATATCCCTTTTCAATAATTACGCTATGGGCTTCTTCTACTTCCGTTTCGGGGACAAGCACCTCGTAATAGTTGTCTTTATTTTCATGTTTTTTGCTTATAGGCCTTAGCTTTACCAGGATGCCTTCATTCACCAAGAAACCCTGCATCTGTGTGGCGATCTCTTTGCTCTGAGCCATATACACCACTGTCCACATATAAAACACGCCCCTTTTCAGTTATTCACCGGAATAAACTTCCCCATGCCGACTAAATATCCTGGCTTTGCCTCTTATTTTTATCGCAGAAGTATTATCGGTAAACTGAGCTATAAGAACCTCACCTTTGTCTAGTTTCTCAGTATGATGAAACTTTGTATCTCTTCCCCTGGTAAGACCAATAATATTTACACCGTTTTCTTCGGCCCTAATTAAAATAAAATCTCCTAATATCTTTTCTGTCTCCCATTCCAACTAAAACCACCTCGACATAACTATATATTAATTTTTAAAAAAAATCAACATGGAATTCGTATATCCTACATGATCTTTACATTTTCTTCTCCTACTAATTGCCTTAGTTCATTTAAAATGGTATTGTTCAGGGTCACTCTATAATGCCCCTCCATAATCCCTTTATCTTTTTGTACTTCCTCGTGCAGGTATACAGGGGTATCCCCATAAAAAAACTTTAGCATACAAATTAACGACTCCCTTAGTCCTTTATCATGGGTTTTTTTTAATGTTAGGTGCAATTTATGAGTAACCATTTTTTTCAAGGGGCTTACCTCTTCACATATTATTTTGGGTTTTTCTTCTTCCCTTATGCTTACCCTTCCCTTTACAAGGACTATACTTTCGGGCTCCATAAGCCTTTGAAATCTTTTTAATATATTGGGGAAAACTATTATATCCATTATACCGTACAAATCCTCTAAAGTTAAAAAAGCCATTAGATTATCATTCTTTGTAGTTTTTGTCTCCTTAGTTGTAATTATTCCCCCAACAACAACATTCATACCATCATAGATTTTTGTAGGTTTATCAACAATAGTACCTTCCCCCTCCTCGGGCTTTCCATAACTCAGGTCTGAACTATATGCATTCACGCTCTTTGATATTTCCTTTTCAAACTCGCCTAGGGGATGACCCGATATGTATAATCCTAGTATTTCCTTTTCCATGGACAAAAGCGTCCTGCTTGGGTATTCAGGAATATCAGGATACATACCACCTTCATCGCAAATATATTTTATCATATCATAGTTTTCCTTATTATCTGTAATATGAGGTGCATCAAATAGTGAAAGCTGACCTTTTATGTTTCTCTTCCTTGTCTGCGATATACCTTCCATCATTTTTTCGTAGACAGCAATAAGTCTGGATCTAAACACCCCAAAAGAATCGAAGGCTCCACTTTTAATAAGGCTTTCCACACACCTTTTGTTGATGTTTCCTCCATCCATTCTCTCAAGAAACTCTTTAAAACCCTTAAAATTGTCTTCTCTCTTTCTTTCACAAATAATTGATTTTACAGCATTTTCCCCAACATTCTTAATCGCAGCCATACCAAACCTTATTCTCCCATCTACCACGGTGAATCGAACGTCACTTTCGTTTATATCCGGGGGTAATACCTCAATTCCAAGACTCTTACATTCGTAAATATATAGAGAAATCTTATCACTACTTCCTAAAAAGCTATTTAATAGTGCAGCCATAAATTCTGTTGGGTAGTAGCATTTAAGCCACGCAGTCTGGTATGCGATAACAGCGTAGGCGGCAGCATGCGATTTATTAAAAGCATAGCTGGCAAAATCCATCATTTCATCAAATATTTTATTTGCAATCTTCTTATCTACGCCATTTCTAATTGCCCCCATTACTATAATATTTCCCTCTTCATCATCTATTCCATTAATAAAGTTTTTTCTTTCTTGCTCCATTATATCGATCTTTTTCTTGGACATAGCCCTTCTTACAAGATCCGATCTCCCCATAGAATACCCTGCAAGTTCTCTGACAACTTGCATAACCTGTTCCTGGTAGATCATGCATCCGTAAGTTACATCTAAAATATTCTCTAAAAGCGGGTGTTTGTAGCTTATCTGATTAGGGTTGTTTTTGTTTTTTATATATCTTGGTATCTGATCCATAGGGCCGGGACGATACAGCGATATACCAGCGATTATATCCTCTAGGGAGGAAGGCTCAAGTTCCTTCATAAATTGGGTCATCCCCGAGCTCTCTAACTGGAATATACCAGCAGTCTTACCTTCACTTATAAAATTAAACACCTTGGGGTCATCCATTATAAGCCCATTAATATCTATATCCTTACCATAGTTGGACTTTATAAAGCTCAAAGCATCTCTTATTACTGTAAGAGTCCTCAACCCTAGAAAATCCATTTTAAGAAGACCTAACTCCTCTAAAAGCCCCATGGAAAACTGGGTCGTAACACTGTCATCATTTTTTTGTAACGGAACATATTCCGTGAGGGGATCCTTTGATATTACTACACCCGCAGCATGTGTGGACGCATGCCGCGGCACACCTTCCAAAAGTCTAGCCGTATCAATTAATTCCTTGATCCTTTCATCCTGATTGTATTGAAGCCCCAATTCGGGGTTTATGCTCAAGGCCTTATCAATGCTCACTCCCATCTGGAAAGGTATCATTTTTGCAACTGCATCAACATCTGCATAAGGCATA
Organism: Clostridium sp.; assembly: GCA_012798835.1. Lineage (GTDB taxonomy): Bacteria > Bacillota > Clostridia > Acetivibrionales > Acetivibrionaceae > Hungateiclostridium. The sequence continues at coordinate 62,035 of JAAZML010000056.1, read as the reverse complement.
TCAAGTGCTCTTCCTACATCTCGGATTGCTGCCCTTGCTGCCATGGTACCGAAAGTAATTATTTGTGCTACCCGATCTTTTCCATACTTTTTTACTACGTAATCTATTACTTCCGCTCTTCTTTCAAAACAAAAATCTATGTCAATATCAGGCATACTTATTCTCTCGGGATTTAGGAATCTTTCAAAAAGAAGGTTATACTTTATTGGATCCACATTGGTAATGCCAAGGCAATAGGCCGCAAGACTTCCCGCCGCCGAACCACGCCCAGGTCCAACCATAATATTTTTCTCTTTTGCATACCTTGTAAAATCCCCCACAATGAGAAAATAATCTACATATCCCATTCTTTCAATAATAGAAAGTTCATATGCAAGCCTTTCTTTTTTATATTTATCCCTTTCCTCTTCTTTATATCTTCTTTCAAACCCCTCATAACATAGCTCTTTTAAATAATCACTCGGTTCCCGTCCTTTGGGAACGTCAAATTCGGGGAGATGTAGCTCACCAAATTCTAATTCGACATTGCACATATCTGCAATCTTTACAGTGTTAGATAATGCTTCGGGTATACCCCTAAATAATTCTTCCATCTCGCTGGGAGATTTAACATAGAAATGATCGGTAGAAAACCTCATGCGATCATCGTCTTTTATTGTCTTGCCCGTTTGGATACAAAGAAGAATTTCGTGTGCCCTTGCATCCTCTTTGCGCAGGTAATGGGCATCATTTGTAGCAACAATAGGTATATTTGTTTCATTCCCTAATTTTATGATTTGTTGGTTTACAATTTGTTGCTCTTCCAAACCATTAGCTTGAATTTCAAGATAAAAACTATCTTCTTCAAAAATATTTTTATATTCAAGGGCAAGCTTTTTTGCCCCTCTATAATCACTATTTAACAGTGCCTTCGGTATCTCACCAGAAAGACAGGCACTTGTAGCAATAAGCCCCTCGCTGTATTTTTGAAGGATCTCCATATCAACCCGGGGTTTGTAGTAGAAGCCCTCAATAAAACCTGTAGATACAATTTTCATAAGATTTTTATATCCCATGTTGTCCTTGGCCAATAATACCATATGGCTAGGTTCTAGGCCCCTGCCTGCCCTCTTTTCAAACCTAGAACCTGGGGCGACATATACTTCACATCCCAAAATGGGTTTTATGCCATTTTTGATGGCCTCCTTATAAAAATCAACCACCCCATACATAACACCATGATCCGTTATGGCTATACTATCCATACCAAGATCCTTGACCCGCTTTATGAGGTCTTTTATTCTATTTGCACCATCTAGCAAACTATATTCTGTATGGACATGAAGATGCACAAATCTTTGCAAATTTATCACCCTTTTTTTTATATCCTTACTGCTATACAAGTACATTATAACACGAAACAAAGAATCGAAGTAAGGCCTGACATATGGGTTTAGCAAAATATCGTTACATAAAAATTAAAATATTAATCGAAAAGTAATTTTTTAATTATAGTTAGCACACTATTTTGCAAAGATTCGAGTTCTTTTTTTGCATCATCCATAGTAACTCCCCTAACCCCATAATATATTTTTATTTTGGGTTCGGTTCCTGATGGTCTTATGCAAAACCAGCATCCATCCTTTATTTCATAATACAGTACATCGGATTCAGGAAGAGTCAACTCTTCCTTTCCCCCAGTTTTTACTATGTATCTCTCTCCTTTTAAATAATCCCTGACGGCACTTGCCACGTAGTCTCCAAATACTACGGTTTTATTTTCCCTTAAATTACTTAGTGCGGATTTAATCTTTTCTACCCCTTCTTTCCCCTCAAGGGTAAAATAGGTTATTCCCTCAAGAGTATGACCATAATTCTCGAAAATTTCCAATAGGCCCTCGTAGGGTGTCATATCCCTTGATTTGTAGTATGCCGCCATTTCAGCAATAAGCATAGATGCAAAAACAGCATCCTTATCCCTTGCAAAAGTCCCCGCCAAATAACCGCAGCTTTCTTCAAAACCAAAAAGATATTTTTTATCGCCGAACTCATCAAGCTGCTTAATCTTTTCTCCGATAAACTTAAATCCGGTCAAAACCTCTATAAGCTCTATATTGTATGCTTTCGCTATAATCCTAGCAAGTTCGGTTGTAACGATAGTCTTTACAACGAACCCATTGTTTGGCAATTCCCGCCTGCTCTTTTTCTGCGATAACATATACTCAAGAAGGAGACACCCCGTCTGATTGCCTGTTAAGATTACATAATCCCCTTCCTTGTTCCTGACTACAACACCAACCCTATCTCCATCGGGATCAGTTCCTATAATAAGATCCACATCCTCCTGTTTTGCCAAATCAATAGCCAGCTTAAAAGTATCCTTTTCCTCCGGATTAGGAGCCTTCACTGTAGGAAAATTAGGATCTGGTTCTTCCTGTTCCTTGACAACAAGCACGTTTTTAAATCCCGTCTCATTCAGCACTCTTCTAACTGATTTGTTTCCTGCCCCATGCAAGGGTGTGTATACAATCTTAAATCTCTCTCCGATTTTCTCTGTCAGCTCCGGATTTACAGAAAGGGTTTTGAGCCTGCGTATATATTCATCATCAACTTCTTTGCCGATCATTTTTAGCAGCCCTTTCTCCATAGCTTCAGCCTTTTCCATTACCTCCACTTTTGTTAAATCTCGAATGTTACCTATATGGGATAGGACCTTATCCGATGCCTCAATAGGAAGTTGTCCACCATCCTCACCATACACCTTATAGCCATTGTATTCTTTAGGATTGTGGCTTGCAGTTACCATCACACCCGCCGCAGCACCCAAGTACCTTACCGCAAAAGAAAGCTCTGGTGTGGGTCTTAGCTCGTCAAAAAGAAATACCTTGATCCCGTTACCGGCGAAAACCTTGGCAACCTCAAGAGCGAATTCTGGGGATTTATGTCGAGAATCGTAAGCAATTACCACCCCACGGCCAGACATGCCGGAGGTATTTACATAATCAGCTAAACCCTGGGTGGCTTTTCTTACTGTATAAATGTTCATTCTGTTGGTACCGGCACCAATAATACCCCTTAGCCCACCCGTACCAAAATCTAAGTCTTTATAAAATCTTTCTTCGATTTCCTTTGGATCATCCTTTATGCTATTGAGTTCATCCCTAGTCTCTTTGTCAAAATACTCGTTTTCTAACCAAAATTTGAAAGCATCTCTGCTGGACATATTACTTCTCTCCTCAAACAACTAAATTTCTATTTAAAAAAAAACTCATTTTTTAGTATACCATATTCTATTCATATTACAACAATTATATCGTGTGGTTTTTTGTTTTCTTGCATAAAACCTGTACAGACCTTTTACGTATTTATTCCTATACCCGGATACCGGCTAGAATAAAACGGTGGAGACGCCAAATCCAGGTATTCTTTGGGGTTAAGAACATATAAAATAATATTAAAGTGCAAAGTATCCATGTTTTGGCCGGCACACTTTATAATATATATTATGTCACCAATCCAATTTCGTGCCTTTACATAACTAAGTTTTCGGCTCACATTTTGCTTGCATAATACTTTAAATGCTCTTTATAGTCCTCAATTTCAATCTTACCCCTATCACTTAAATTGTAAACCCCCCTTGATATCCTTTCAAACCACCCATAATGGTTGTCTTGTAAGATTCTTGGGGTCTTTTCCCTATCTGTCCCCATTTTTTTCAGCTGTTTTATACCCAAAGGACCAGCTATTTTGATTAGAGCCGCAATATGTAAAGCTTTTTCCCTGTATGCTGTAACTAGCTTCTTCTTAGTACTTCCCCCGGTATTGTAATCACCCCGTCTTTGAGAGAACTCCCTTAAAGCAGAAACCCTTTTACGGTTTGATGCTGCCATATCTTTTTTGGGATTAAAGGGTTCGGCCTTTAAAACTTCCTCGACAATAGACATATCCCCCCTAAAAGAAACAAGCAGCAATCCTATTTCAAGGCGCTCTAGAAGATGGCAGATATTTTTCCAGCGTTTTGTAAAAAGAATTCTTTCATTTTTAGGCACAGCTATATAGACAACATCCGCAATCTTTTGCCTTAGGGTTGCCTGTAAAATGACCTCAAGGTTTAATGTTTTTTTCATTTCAACCACTAGAAAAGTCTCCCCCTTAAGCGCAGAAACATCACAATCATGCACCTCACCTTTTACCTTATACCCCCACCTGGAAAAGTAATCCTTTACGGGTGTGTATAGACTTTCTTCTAGCATTTTTATATCTTTATTCACAAAATCATCCCCATCCTGCGGAGTATTTATAAATATATAATAACATATTTTCGTTTGCAAAATAACCTCCCCTAAAAGCACATATGGGAAGCCCTAGGGCTTCCCATATGTACTTTGACAATTACATTATTTAAGTTGGTATTTATAGCATATTTAATATGCTGCTACCTCTAAGTTGATTAAGGTACAAGGTAAATATTGGGCTTTGGTGGCTCCTTCATACCATGACCTAAGAAGAAACTAGTGTGTGGCGGCTGGTTATATGCAACATTTTGCCAAGCAATTCCCAACCGGTAAACCGGATCATGCATTAGCGTATAAATTCTTCTCTTTGTTACGTCGGTTGTTGTATAAATTCTCAAGTATTTGTTATCGGACGTTCTCCAAATTACTTCCTCTCTCCAATCCCCAAGAATATCAGCCTGCAGGCATGGGGTTGATTTGGTCCCATTATTAGAAGCACAACCACTAGCACTTAGAAGCGTCCCTCCACCATATTTTGTTATGGTAGTACCGTCAAGCAACTCCCTGAGCTCATCCCCATCCCACCATATGGCGAAATTGCACTGTTTGGGGGCCGAACCCAATTCCTTGCCCGTAGCACTAAATAGCGGTGAACCAGAAGCCCACATTTCCTCCCCTGGCGATGAGGCTATCAAATCTGCACTACATGCTCTTCCGGTATCCCCTGTGCGGTTCCATCTAAATATTATTTCTCCGGTACGAGCATCGCGCAATGCCGCACCACCCGTACTTTCAAAACAACTCCATATTTCAAGTCCCGGTCTGTTAGGATCCAAATCCCCCACATGCATAGCATCCCCATGACCTAATTTTGAGGTGTAAAGACCTTTTCCATTATCATCTATAGTGCATGCACCGTAAATAATTTCATCTTTACCATCCCCGTCAACATCTGCAACACTTAGGTTATGATTACCTTGCCCTTTATAGCCGCTGTAGTTGTTTCCATCGAACACCCATCTTTTTGTGAGTTTCCCATTTCTAAAATCCCACGCAGCCAGTACGCTTCTTGTATAATATCCGCGGCACATTACCAAGCTTGGACGTTGTCCATCAAGATAGGCAATACATGCCAAGAAACGGTCTACCCTATTTCCATAGTTGTCTCCCCATGAAGAAACATTTCCCCTTGGCGGATCGTAGTCTACCGTAGACATCGCCGCACCTGTTTGTCCATTGAATACTGTAAGATATTCAGGTCCTGACAACACATAACCGCTTGAGTTACGATAATCCGCATTCGCATTTCCTATAACAGTTCCCCTGCCGTCTACCGTACCATCAGCTGTCTTACATGCAACTTCGGCCTTGCCATCACCATCGAGATCATATACCATAAATTGCGTATAATGGGCACCTGCTCGGATATTCCTGCCAAGATTTATTCTCCAGAGACGTGTACCGTCCAGCTTATAAGCATCTAGGTATACATTATCTGTAACACCCGAGTGGGCATTATCCTTTGCATTTGTAGGCTCCCATTTTAATATAATTTCATATTGTCCATCCCCATCCAAATCCCCGACACTACAATCATTAGCCGTATGGGAGCTAGTAGGAGGCTGAATGGGTATTTGCAGATAATTGCGATCCCATACCGATACCTCTTTTGATTGTTCCTGCTCCTGCCCGTTTACAACGGCGCGTACGGTGTACTTAGATCCCGTGCTCCCGGAAGAATCTACAAAATTTGTCGAATCGGTTATCGGTGAGGAGTTAACCTTGCTTCCATTGCGGTATAGATTAAATGCAACATTGCTGGGATCTGTGCCAAACATACGCCAGCTTAAATATACCCCATTGCTTACCTTTACTGCAACCAAGCCCCTATCAAGTCTCTCCATCTGTCTTGCCCCCGGTCCCGGAGCTGAGGTACTTGTTGGGACTGGAGTTGGGTTGAAGGTTGGAACTGGCGTAGGTCTTTCATCGGTTTTTGTTACCTTTAGATAGTCCATATTTGGGCCATCAACCCCGACCGCCGTAGCTCTGATCCTATTATTCCCTTTATTTAGGTTTGCCAAAATGCTTTGGTCTTGCCAAGAAGTCCAGGCTGAAGTCGAGTTAAAATCCAAATTTCCTATTATAACATTCGAATTAACACTCACTTCAATGGGTCTATTGTTGTTTGTGCCATTGGCGTACCTAAAAGTAAGCCTGTATGCACCCGTATCGGGTACATTAACATTCCACTCAATATAACCGCCGACAACATCTTCATAATTAACATAACTTGCACCTGAATAACCCTCATTAACGGTTTCGGTAAAAGCGTTACTAAGGGTAGCATCTTCCGCCTGGTAAACCTCATCGAAATTCCCCGGATCTCCTCCCTGCATATCTTCTACTGGGAATTTGTCTATTTGCCCCATTATGTACCTTTTCATAAGAGTCAAATCCATAGCGTTAATACTTCCGTCACCATTTAAGTCCCCGTACTTAATAGAATTTTGACCAGCCACAAAACTGAAGCTTGCCAACAAACTGATTAGAATACTTGAAACCACCAAAAAAATTATACCTTTCTTCATACCTCACATTCCTCCCTAAAAAATTTTTATAGCCTTTGATTTTAAATACGTAGGTAATGTTTTATTTGAGGGGGGTAAAATTAAAATTAATAGTAAAGCTTTATAATAATAAAATTATATTAGTTCTGTGTAGTATATTTTTAAATGCCAAAATACTTTTTTACATAAAGTGTTGACAAATCAAGCAAAATATCTATATAATATTATATAGATATATGAATATATGTTCATGTATTCATATATCGGAATGTCGGTGCTCAGCCATTTTGATTAAACCGATAGTACAATTTTAAGGGGGAAAACGAATTATGAGTAAAAAAAACGTTTTTGCTGAACATGATTGCAATATAATCCATAAAGATATAGTGGATAAGGTGCGGACAAATATGCCAAAAGAAGAGCTCCTTTACGATCTTGCGGACTTTTTCAAGGTTTTTGGCGATACAACACGGATAAAAATACTATATGCATTATTCTCATCAAAAATGTGCGTTCGTGATATTGCCTCCTTGATAAACATGACACAATCTGCTGTTTCACACCAGTTGAGAGTACTAAAACAGGCACGGCTTGTAAGATGCAAGAGGGCAGGAAGGATTGTGTACTATTTTCTTAATGATCAACATATAAAACAAATAATCGATCAGGGGCTTGTCCATATAACGGAAAAGTAGACCCAGGAGGGCAGGGATCAAAATGAAAAAATATGAAATGATACTTCAAAATCTTGATTGTAAAGACTGTGCTAATAAAATAGAAGAAAAAATCAAAAAAATCAATGGGATAAAAAGTGTATCCATAAACTTCGTGACCAAAAAACTTGCATTTGAGCTAAGCAATGAAAACTTAGAAAAAGGGGATGTAATATCCTCTATTTCTTCCATCGCCGAAAACATGGGTGTAATTCTTGAGCATGGCGAAGACAAGGGAGAATACAAACATATTATTGATAAGAATGATCTAATGAGTACATGTATTTCTATACTTCTGTTTTCTATTGCGTTTGTGCCTACATTTCCATACTGGACAAAGTTTTTGTTGTTTTTTGTAAGTTATCTGCTTGCAGGTAAAAATGTACTAATACGGGCTGCCCGTAATATATCCCTAGGACAACTTTGGGATGAAAACTTTTTAATGACCGTAGCCACGGTCGGTGCCTTTTTTATTGGTGAATTTCCAGAGGGTGCAGCAGTTATGATTTTTTATAGGATAGGTAAGTTTTTGGAAAACGCTGCGGTAAACCGCTCAAGGAACTCCATTGCCGATCTTATGAACATAAAACCCGATTATGCCAATATCAAAATAGGAGAGGGAATTAAAAAAGTATCTCCTGAACAAGTTAACGTCGGTGATGTTATTGTAGTAAAGCCCGGCGAGAAAATACCCTTAGATGGAAAAATAATCTTTGGAGATTCTACAGTGGATATGTCTATGCTAACCGGCGAGTTTGCTCCAAAAGATGTGGGGGTGAAAAATGATGTTTTATCAGGTTCAATTAACAGGGGAGGTCTTTTGTATATTGAGGTAACAAAAAAATATACAGAATCTACCGTCTCCAAAATACTTGATTTAGTCCAAAATGCGAGCAATAAAAAAACTGAAACCGAGAACTTTATTACAAAGTTTTCAAAGCTTTATACACCCCTTGTAATATCTATTTCGGTGTTGCTAGCCTTTATGCCCCCATTTATTATTCCGGGCGAAACCTTTTCCAAATGGTTTTATAGATCACTTGTATTCCTTGTAATCTCGTGCCCATGTGCCCTTGTGATTTCAATACCCCTTGGCTATTTTGGTGGGATCGGGGCCGCCTCAAAATATGGTATTCTTTTAAAGGGAAGTAATTATTTAGAGGCTTTAAGCGATATAAATACTGTGGTCTTCGATAAAACCGGCACTATTACAAAAGGTATTTTTAAAGTTTCGAAATTAAATCCAACTGATGGTTTTTCCGAGGGTAGTTTGCTAAAATATGCTGCGATAGCCGAAAGCCTTTCAAACCATCCTATAGCTATTTCGATAACTAAAGCCTATGGCAAAGAAATAGACGTTAACAAAATTGAGAATTTTAAGGAACTAGCGGGAAGAGGGATTAAACTTAGATACGGGAACGAGGAGATACTTGCCGGTAATAAATTATTGCTTCAAGAATCAGACATTGAAATCCCGAAAGTAAATATGCCAGGAACAGCAGTATATATTGCTATTGATAAAGACTATGCGGGTAATATTGTTATATCAGATCAAATAAAAGATGACGCAAAAAAAACCCTATCGGGTCTTAAAAGAATCGGGATTAAAAATCTAGTTATGTTAACGGGAGACAATAAAGAAGAAGCTTTAAGGGTTGGAAGTCAATTGCAATTCGATCATATTTACGCAGAGCTTCTTCCCCACCAGAAGGTGGAAAAAATCGAGGAAATTGCTGCCTCTGAAAAACAGAAAAATAAAATGGCTTTTGTCGGCGATGGGATAAATGATGCCCCTGTGTTATCAATGGCCGATATCGGTATATCTATGGGTGGTTTGGGATCCGATGCGGCTATGGAGGCCGCAGATATCGTATTAATGACCGATGAACCTTCAAAGCTCATTGATGCAATAAAAATTTCGCGGGCAACCAAAAGAATAATTCGTCAAAACATTATTTGGGCCTTCGGCGTAAAAATAATGGTGCTATTACTCGGCGCCGGCGGAATTGCCACCATGTGGGAAGCAGTTTTTGCAGATGTTGGTGTTACCTTGCTTGCTGTTGTAAATTCTATGAGGCTCATAAAACGAAAAAAGTTTTGATTTGCTTTAACAGCTTTTGAGGTTTTTATAATTAAGTCCCTAGGGACTTAATTATAAAAATACTCTCCCCCAATTTTTTTATAAAAGCTACCGCTTCTTGATGGGAACTCTGCATTATTAAAATAAAGACATTTGCCTATATTATTTACGCCCTCTAAAGCCATTTTGGACACAATTACACAATCCCTTGGGGGCTGCAATTCTTTAAATCCATTTTTATGGGCGGGGGGAAACTGACCCCTTTGAAAAATAACATCATACACAGTGTTGGGGAAAACCGGGCTTTTTACCCTATTCAATACAACATTAGCCACAGCAAGTTTGCCCTCAATAGATGCCCCCCTAGCTTCTACCGTAACAATTCTTGAAAGCCATATCAAATCCTCATCAGTATACCCTCTATTGCGTATACTTGTATCGGGGACTTTTATACCACTCTTTTCTACTGCAACGGTGTATGTTTCTCCATCCCATTCAATAGAGCAGCCAAGACTCTCCGAGATTAATTTTAAAGGAACCATTGTTCTTCCCTTACAAATTTCAGGTGCCACATCAATAACCTGCTTGACTGCGTTAACACTATACTCTTTATTATTAATAAAAATTTCAATATAATTATACCCATCGTCTATTGTAACCATCTTTTTTTCATCTACCCACCCCACCTTTGCATTCAGGGCCTCTGCAACAAAACGTATGGAAACAAAAGTTCTGCCGTCTTTTATATATGGCTCTTCGTCCATCTTTATACAATTGTCGTTTACCTTTACAGTTATATATATGTGCTCTGAAATTGCCCCAACATTTGGTTTCGAAATAAAACCACTAAAAACCAAAACAAAAAGAAAAACTATTAACTTGTACCTTATCCTACCTTGCATATATTACACACCACCTAATTAAAAATAAATACAGTACCCCTATTACATCCTAATCCTTTTTTTTGAGGGAACCGAAAATTCCCCTTACAAGACTTCTGCCTATTTCCCTTCCCATGGAAGTAGCGGCCGAGTTGAATGTTTTCTCGACAAAGGACGGCTTTTTGTAACTGCTTTGCTTCCTTGTTGTCTTTGCCCTGGTAGCCTGTTTTTGGGGTGCTTTTGCAAGACTACTTCGTTGTTTCTTTGCCATCTCCTGTTCTTCCCGGGCCTTTGCCTGCTTCTCTTCCGTTTGCAAAATTTCATAGGCCGATTCGTTATCAACTGCGGTATCGTATTTCCCATATATAGTGGAAGATGAAATTGCCTCTCTTCTAGCATCTTCGCTAATAGTCCCTAAACGACTTTGGGGGGGTAAAATAAATGCCCTTTCTGTTATTTCAGGACTGCCATCTTTAGCTAGAAATGATACCAGTGCTTCCCCTATGGCAAGTTCTGAAACAGCCTTTTCGGTATCGAATTCGGGATTTGCACGAAAGGTCTGGGCCGCTGCACGCACCATTTTTTGATTCTTGGGTGTATATGCCCTGAGTGCATGTAAAATTCTGTTTCCTAACTGTCCTAGCACCCCATCTGGTAAATCGCAAGGGTTTTGAGTGACAAAATAAACCCCTACCCCTTTAGAGCGGATCAGTCGGACTACCTGCTCGACCTTTTGTAGTAAAACCTTCGGAGCATCTTTAAAGAATAAATGGGCCTCATCGAAAAAGAAAACAATTTTGGGCTTTTTAACATCATCAATTTCGGGAAGACTTTCAAATAGTTCTGATAGCATCCAAAGCAAAAAAGTTGAATAAAGTACTGGGTTTTGAAATAGTTTTACACTATGGAGAATATTGATATAACCACGTCCCTCGGATGTCGTTTGGATGAAGTCCAAAATATCTAGGTTAGGTTCACCAAAAAAATAATCTCCCCCCTGATCCTCTAATGTAATTAGTTTTCGTAGGATTGCACCTACGCTTTGGGTGGAGATACTTCCGTATTCTAGGGTAAATTCTTTAGCATTTTGTCCTACATACTGTGCCATAGCTCTTAAATCCTTCAAGTCGATCAGCAGCAGACCCCTATCGTCAGCTATTCTAAATATAATATTCATTATAGCCGTTTGGATATCGTTTAGGTCTAAAAGTCTGGAAAGCAGTATGGAACCCATATCCGAAATTGTTATGCGTATCGGATGTCCCCCTTCCCCAAATATATCCCAAAAACGCACAGGGTAAGATTTGTGTTCGAATCCTTCTAGGCCTAGCGTTTTTATTCTTTCGCAAATCTTAGGCTCATTTCCACCTTCCTCAATAAGGCCTGCAAGATCACCCTTTATGTCCGCAAGAAAAACAGGAACACCGCAATCGCTAAAGGATTCTGCAAGTACCTTCAGGGTAATCGTTTTACCGGTACCGGTCGCCCCCGCAATTAAACCATGCCTATTTGCCATTTCCGGCAAAAGGTAGACTTCCCTATTTCCCTTTGCAGCCAAGATTTTGTTATCATAATACATCTTAAATCTCCCCCATATCGAAATATTAGTAATACCTGCAGATCAATATTCGTATTTACTAGGACACCCTTCCAAATATTATACTAAAATATCGGCTAATTGTTAAGGGTTAATCAATAAAAACTATTTAGATCATATTATCGGCTTGAAAAAGTGTCCTTGCACATATGCTTTTGTGTATCAGACAGTAACAACGGAATCATCTTTATCAAGAGATAGTTTTTCCACCGCCTGCTCCCTCATTTTGTACTTCATAATCTTTCCTGCAGCATTCATTGGAAATTCGGTAACAAAATCAATATATTTAGGTGTTTTATGTTTTGCCATATGGGAACGCACAAAATCTTTTAGCTCGTCAGAAGTCATTGTCTCGCCTTCCTTTAAAATCACACACGCCATTATTTCCTCACCGTATTGTTTATCTGGAACCCCAATAACCTGCACATCACTCACTTTGGGGTGTGTATAAATAAAATCTTCAATTTCTTTGGGGTATATGTTTTCTCCGCCCCTGATTATCATATCCCTTATGCGCCCGGTTATTTTATAATTCCCCTCCCCGTCGCATCTAGCCATATCACCAGTATGGAGCCACCCGTCCTTATCTATAGCCGCAGCCGTCGCCTCCGGCATCTTATAATACCCCTTCATAATGTTGTAGCCCCGGGCAACAAATTCACCATCGGAATTTACCGGTAAATCTTCGCCTGTTTCGGGATCAACAATTTTACACTCTATACCTGGCAATGCACGCCCTACTGTATTTACACGCACATCTATTGAATCATCTACACGACTTTGAGTACAACCAGGGGAAGACTCAGTTTGACCATATACAATAGTAATCTGGGACATATTCATTTTACTTACTACATCTTGCATTACCTTTGTGGGGCATGGGCTCCCTGCCATTATGCCAGTCCTTACATATGAAAAATCTGTTTTTTTGAAATTATCATGTTCCATCATTGCTATAAACATAGTAGGTACACCATTAAAACAAGTTATCTTTTCGCTGTTTATACACTCCAGTGCTATCCTTGGTGAAAAATATGGTATTGGTGACATTGTCGTTCCATGTGTCATAGATGCTGTCATAGACAACACCATCCCAAAACAGTGAAACATTGGAACCTGGATGAGCATACGATCAGCAGTTGAAAGATCCATACAATCCCCTATGCATTTCCCGTTGTTTATTACATTATAATGGGTAAGCATAACTCCTTTTGGGAATCCTGTAGTCCCGGATGTGTATTGCATATTACAAACATCATTCTTATTAATGGATATTGCCCGTCGATAAACTTCCTCAATAGGCACTTTTTCAGACATATCTACCGCCTCGTCCCATGTAAGACATCCCTTTTGCTTTGAGTCGACAGTGATTATATTCCTTAAAAAAGGTAAGCGTTTCAGATGCAAGGGATACCCTGCTTCGGCAGTTTCGAGCTCTGGGCAAAGTTCTTTTATTATGCTTACATAATCCGAATCCTTATATCCATCAATCATAACTAGTGTATGTGTATCAGACTGCCGGAGCAAATACTCAGCTTCGTAAACTTTATATGCTGTATTTATAGTAACAAGGACCGCCCCTATTTTTGTTGTAGCCCAAAAGGTTATAAACCATTGGGGTACATTGGTGGCCCAAATAGCAACATGATCCCCAGGCCTTACACCCAACGCGATAAGACTTCGCGCAAAGGTATCCACATCGTCACGAAATTCTGAATATGTTCTTGTGTAATCCATTGTAATATAGCGGAATGCATATTGATCCGGAAATTCATCTACAACCCGATCGAGAACCTGTGGAAATGTTAGGTCAATTAACATATCTTTTTCCCATATATATTTTCCTGTTCCGGTAGCATTATCAAACAATCGACCCTTTACCATGCTCTTTTTTGTATAACGCTCCATGTAGTTCGCAAAATTTGGGAAAACCACGCCCGCATCGTCAAGATCTGCTGCCCACCTCTTGACCCATTCTAAGGAAATGTATCCCTCATAATTTATGGATCTTAGGGCTAGCATTATATCATCAATTGGCATATCCCCTTCACCCATCATGCGATAAAGTATTTTGCCGTTTTCGTTGATCGAATCCTTTATATGAACATATTTGATATAAGCACCTAAATTTTTCACTGTCTCACCGGGCATTTCCCCAGCAAACCTATACGGATGGTGAACATCCCATAAAGCAGCAACCGCATCACTTGTAATACTATCTAAAAGCTTGCACAGGCGGGTTGTATCGGAATAGACACCGTTGGTCTCAACGAGCAACGTTACCCCCTTTTCTTCTGCTATAGGAATTAGACGCTGGAGTGCTTTTAACACAACATCATCATCCACTTCACCACAGGGATGTGGTTCTAGGTCTGCAAGGATACGGACATATGGCGTGTTAAGTTTTGAAGCAAGTATGATATATTCCACAATTTCCTCATGGTTTTTTTGGGCATCCTCCTCAAATTTTAGACAACAACCGGAGGAAAAGCATGGAATTTCAAGGCGTAACTCAGAGAGCTTTTTGGCTGTCTGAGAAAGCTGGGATTCTATGAATGGTTTTGCTTTTGCGGCAAAGATCTCGTCCCCTAACCCACGTATCTCAATGCCGTCAAACCCGCAATCTTTTGCCATAGAATATATGTCGCTCCAGCTAAAATCAGGGCATCCTAGTGTTGAAAATGCAATTTTCATAATAGACCTCCTAAATTTCATATATTTTTATAGACCCGTTTAAAATATTTATTGTAATATAAACTATATTCCAAAGTACAACAGATCTTTAATTTTATACCTCCTAATAAAAAAGCTTCCGTCTCTAATTTTAGAGACGAAAGCATTGTGCTCCCGCGGTGCCACTCCTTTTGGTATAAAACACCCACTTTATAGCATCAGTAATATATAGATGCTTTTCCTTGATAACGGCGGAAAAACCGTCCAAACCTACTCGCTATCTATCCAAAATCCGAAAAGCTTTCAGCTGAATGCTCAAAGGCGAGCCTCGCAAAAACTACCCTGTGTACTGTTTTTCAGCATGCAACAGCTTCCTAAAACACAATGGGATAGTGCTTTCTCCTTATCTAGGCATTTAATATTTATTGAACTTATTTTTATGTAATGGTATCAAATAAACTTTTCCCTGTCAAGATCCAAAAACTTTTCTAAGTATAAATAATATTTTATATAAAAAAGAAGGGTTTCTTTGTTTTATATCGAAATTATTTATATATGCATGTCTTAAAAATTCGATTCTCTTATTCTAAGCTGGAGGGAAAGTTATGAATAAATCCATTTTTACCCACAAGCCTTTGCTAGGATTGTTTGTTCTAATTGAGGTAGCGGCATTAAGTTCTATAGCAGTAATATTATCTGGTAAATGGCAGATGGGTGTTCTTGTTGTTTTATCTAATGCCATAACACTGTCTTTGGTTTTGATAATCTCAAATGCTAGTTTTAAGAAAGTATCGAAAGAATTTGAAACGGAAGTAAACATGGTTAAGCAGGGCGGTTTTTCAAAAACTATTGCTCCGGAAAAATTTAAGATTCTACACTCGTGTGCTTTTGTTGTAAATAACCTATTAGTGGATATTAAGGCTTTGATAGGTAGCTTTCACAATCTTTCTACTTCCATAATTGATGCCACAAAATCCGTTAGTTCTACAGCACAGCAGGCCTCCGTTGCAATGGAAGATATATCGAAAACCATGGATGACATAGCAAACGGTGCCTCCGATCAAGCAGAACAGGCACAACAAGGAGTTGAGATGGTTGATAACCTTTCGGAACAGATAAACTTTGTTTACGAAAGCTACAACCGAATCACCGAAGAAACTAGAAAAATAAATGAACTAAATAATGTGGGTCTTGGTTCGGTAAACATCCTTCGGGACAAATCAAAAGAGAATTATGATACAGCAGAAAAAATTTTCTCCGTGGTGGAAAAACTAACAAATACAATTAATGATATTGGTCTATTTGTCGAATCTATCGAAAATATAGCCGAGCAGACAAATCTCTTAGCTCTAAATGCTGCTATTGAGGCTGCACGTGCTGGGGAAGCTGGTAAAGGATTTGCCGTTGTTGCAGAAGAGGTTAGAAAGCTCGCCGATCAAAGCAGAAAATCTACAGAAGAGATTAATGTGCTCATGCAGAGCATACATGAAGAATCTCAACTTTCCATAAAATCTATGGAAATAATGAAAAAGGTTTCGCAAGAGCAAAATATTGCTGTTAACGAAACAGACAGTGCGTTTAACAATATTGCCAATGCCATAACCCATATCGTAAGTAAGATAAACGAGGTAAACCAATCGGTTACGAAAATGCAAACAGATAAACTCGAGGTTACAAGTGCTATAGAAAACATTTCCTCAGTTTCACAAGAAACTGCCGCCGCCAGTGAACAGGTAGCCGCCACCACCGAGCAAGAGCTAAAGGCTATAGATTCTATGAATGTATCGGCTAAAGATCTTGAGCGTTTGGTTGATGAGCTTGATAGCAAGCTAAGAAAATTAGCACATATAGAAGATAAGAAAGAGTAAAATCAGTTAGAAAAATAAGGACCACATTGGGATGAAAACCCTGTATGTGGTCTTTTGCTTTATTCAACCTTACCTATAACATTTTAACCTAAAGCTTTAAAGATGTCTTCTGTGGCTTTTTATTGATTACTGCATCCTATCAAGCCTTATTTAATGCCTCACCAGCTCCTCCAAACTTAGCATGAATTCTTTATAATTAACATTCTCCATATAGTTTACAAAAAGGACTTCATTTACGCCTTTTGCCTCAATAAAATCTATAAGATTGCTCTCCGCCGTATTGAAATCATAAAATCTTGGATCGACAACGTATATCTCCTCATAATGCGGAAGGAGAAAAGGCACGAAACTATTGCCATAAGAATCTTTTATTACTAAAAGCCTCTTGCCATTTTTATTTTCCGTGCTGATTTTAGCCCAAGTTCCATTGCCGGCACTTAAAAAGACTAAGTATTTATCAAGCTTTGTATCGGCATAATCCATATCAATTATGTTGGCATGGTTACACTCATAATAACGATATTTTTCGTATTTATAATCTACAAATGGCAAATATGCATATATAGTATCTGGATTCTCTTCAATGCTTTTGTCTCTTGTTTTGGCATAAGTGCTGCCCAAAAAATTATCTATTTTAACTGTCTCATATTCCTCAAGGGGTATTGGCTGCTCCCCTTTAGTCTGCATAAAAGCGGTGTAAGCGTAATAGGCACCAAGTGCTGTCCAATGATGATCGCTTCTAAAATAGATGTATTCATCCTTATGTTGATTTAGTATATCGTAAGCATTAACTGAAATTATGCCATCACCAAATTTGGAATTGAGGTATGCTATTGCGTTGTTTTGAGAATCAGTTATTCCCTCGTACTTTCTAAGCTGTATGAACTCGCTGTTTGTTGGGGAAATTAGTGAATAGATAGGCATTTTCCCCCCTAATTTATTATCATACTCGTTGAGTACCTTTGCATAAAAATCAAAGTTATCCTTGTTGAATTTAAAAAGTTCCACCGCCTTACCATCGATAACAAGCCAATACCCTACCCCATCTCTTTCATTATAGGGCTTTTGCGTCGGTGTTGGTGTAGCCGCTGGCTTCGATGTTTCCACATGTGGTGTTCCGTTGGGCATACCTGTAGGGAAGATATCATTGTCTTCCTTTTGCGTGTTATTGTATTCTTCAGACTTATCCGAAACAATAATTTTTACATCTGAACCCTTTATCAGAAGCATTTTGCTTATCCTGTTGCTGGCCTTAAGAAGTGCATCTCTAAAAATAAATGTCTCATTATAATATTCGTTATAATCCCGAAAATAATCACCGCTAAATAATGCAGACACAGTAAGCTTTGGCCTCTGTTTTAATGCTCTATTTTCCATTTCCGAAATTTCGGGTTTATTTACATTGGCAAAATTTGCAACACCCAAAATCGCAATTATAAACAAAAATACTATCGAATCCAACTTCAGCCTTTTCACGTCTTTTCCTCCTATTAGATATTATTTTTACTCAAATAAGTAAAATTCAAAAACACCTTGTGACATAGATAACTAGAATCACTTTTTATATCTTAGCTAAAACTTAAAGTAGAGAAACGGGTTGTAGGATTGACCAACAAGCATAATAATTGATACTATAAGCATTGCAATATTTACTAGGGATCTTATTAACCCTTCGGCGGAATATGAGCCGAACTTTTTATCCTTAAAAATTTCTTTTAACCTTTTTGAAATAATCCTCATAATAGGAGTGCAGCCGATTAGTCCTACAATTATAAATAATATATAATTGTTTACAAAAATACCAACCTCAGGACTTGACCATGATGAAACTCCAACCCCAAACATAATCCCTAAAAAGCGGAATGCATCTGTAAGGCTGGAATGATAGAAAAACACCCAACCAACCAATATCGCCGTTATAAAATAAAACCTGTGTAATATCCTGGGGATTCTTTTTCCAGCTTTTTCGAGAAAGTATTTTTCAAATACAAGCAAAATGAAAAAATACAACCCCCAAACGATGAAATTCCAGCTGGCACCATGCCAAAAGCCAGTAAGCAGCCACACCAACAACATATTCCTTATATGATATCTTCTGTTGCCCCCAAGGGGAATATATACATAATCCCTAAAAAATGTAGTCAAGGATATATGCCATCTACGCCAGAATTCAGTAATGGATTTTGCCACATAAGGGTAATTAAAATTTTCCCTATAATTAAAACCATACATTTTACCCAGACCTATAGCCATATCAGAGTAACCTGAAAAATCAAAATAAATTTCGATCGCAAACAGCAAAATTCCTACCCATGCACCCAAAACGGGTAACCTTGAATAATCCATATCAAAAAAGGCCTTAGAAAATTCATTTGCCTGATTTGCTATTATAATTTTCTTTCCTAAACCTACAATAAAACGGCCTACACCGTCATTAAACTCCGATTTGCTAAAAGTTCTTTCCTTTATGTGCATCCCAATATGCTTATACCTTTCGATGGGACCTGCGACAATGTGGTGAAATAAGGAAACATATAACAAGAACCTAATCGGAGAATCCTCCGCTTTTACATCGCCCCTATAAACATCCAGTATATAGGATATTGTTTTGAATGTATAAAAGGATATGCCAATAGGAACTGAAATGTCTATAATTGGAATATTGCTACCCAATATCAAATTAAAACTTTCGACAAAAAATCCCAGGTATTTAAAAAAAACAAGTATAGAAAGATTTGCGATAATGCCAAACACGACTATTGCCTTGCCCTTTCGCTCCTTGCGATTTTTTTCCGCCGATATCCCAATAAAATAGTTAAATATGGCATTGGAAACTAAAATTAGAATCCATACAGGCTCGCCCCAAGCATAAAAAACAAGGGAAGAAATAATAAGCATGATATTTTTGTATCTTATGTTGTCTATTAAATAGTAGAAAAATAAATTTATTGGTAGGAAAACACAGAGAAAAAAAAGACTTGAAAAAAACAACCCCCATCGCCTCACAGTTTATATTTTGATTTGCCTTACATAATAAACTTTACACCTATTTGAGGCACATTTCAAGGCATATATCGCAATTTCATCCCATTCACATTAATGGAATCTTCAGGGGTCCCCCCGTATCTAAAAAGGTTAATGGATTTTAACTAGAATAGTTTAGGGTACATAATATTGTACAATAAAACCCATCAAAACAAATATTAAAATTGCTAGGGCAGATAAAATAATCATCGCAATAATCGATACAATGTACATCATAGTAACTGACTGGGTAATGACCCTTATTTCTAATGGATTGATGTCATCACCAATAACTGGTTTATCTAAAATATCACCAAAATATAATCCAACTCCACCAAGCCTTATACCCAAAGCCCCAGCCATCGCCGCCTCTGGATATCCGAAATTTGGACTATTGTGTTTCTTTCTGTCCCGCATCATTACAGAATAAGCCCTTTTGAAATCCTTACCCGAAACCATTGCTCCGAGCACAACTATAAAACCCGAAAGTCTTGCCGGAATAAAATTGGCTACATCATCTAGCTTAGCCGATATATATCCCATATTTTTATATTCGCGATCCTTATGTCCTAAAATAGAATCCAATGCGTCAATCGCTATATACGCATATACCATTGGTGCCCCTACACCCATCAGCGTTCCAAGCAGTGCGTAGAAAATGGGTGCCACAACCCTACCCGCTATGTTTTTTGCTGTTATTTCCACTGTCCCTTTTATTATTTCTTTTTCATCAAGGTTATCCGTCTCATTTCCAACAATTGAGTTAAGCATTTTTCTTGCATTGAATACATCCCTTTCTTTTAGTGCATCAAATACACTAAATGCATCGGTGGAAACCTTTCGTGAGGCAAAGGATGTATAGATAAATACAATATTAACAACGTGAAACAGTATTGGATTTACGAACATACACAACTTTAGAGCTGTAAAAACAATGGATATCGCAATTGATATAACCAAAACCGCTAAGATGCCGCCAGCTATCTTTTCATTTCTATAAATTTTTCTGGTGTTTCGGACCACATCATCGCCTAAAGCCTTGACCTTCTTTTCGGATGAAACCCTTATGGTAAAGCGCATAACTCTCTCTAGGCTTCTAATCAGCCACCGGATAAACCTTTCTGGGTGCGGCAAACCGCGGGGGTAACCAATTAGCACTTCAATAGTATAAGCAATAAATACATCCAACAAAAGTAATAGATACAAAGACATTACCTTCCTCCTCCAATACATCTTAATATATCCAACAAAATATAGTGGAATTAGTGCCCCCTATATCCTTGCTTTAACCCAAAAATACTGGTATAACGGTGAACTCGAATATATAAATAGAATAGATTTACGAAACTAAGTTTGTAAAACGTGCAATTTTATTTTGTGTTGGCAACCTTAGAGCATATTTTCCGAGGGTGATAAAAATGTTGGAATAAAATCTAGCCTATATTTATTATACAGTTTTTATTAATAACTTCAACTTATTAATGATTTTTATTGGTAGTCTTGCAGGATAATCATATTTATCTACTCAAATATTATGCAGTCTATAGTTAAATATTCTATAATCCCCATAATAACACATACAATAAATACAGCTATAAATATATTTCCCTGCAAAGTATTTCAAGGTCATGTTTTTTTAGTTTCTAAAAAACTCATTATAAAGCGCCTTTATCGCTGTGCTGTTATCCTTTTCCTTAATTCCAAACATCATGCTTACCTCTGAAGAACCTTGGTTTATCATTTCGATATTAACTTTAGCCTGTGATAATGCCTTTGCAGCCCTAGCCGTAATGCCTACTGTACTCATCATGCCCTCGCCTACAATCATAACAAGAGCTCTATCACGCTCAACCAAAATATCGTCCACCCCAAGCTCTTCTTTTATGCGCCCAACAACACGCTTTTCCTTACCCTCATCAAATTGCCTTTGTCCTAGGATTATGGATACATTATCGATCCCCGAGGGTATGTGTTCGTATGATAAACCCTCATCCTCCAAAATAGCTAGTATTTTTCGCCCAAAACCTACCTCCCTATTCATCATGTATTTACTCACATAAATACTGCAAAACCCCAAGCCGCTTGCTATTCCAATAACTGGCCCATTATTCAACTCCCTTGTAGGTGCAATCACCGTGCCTGGTGCAGCTGGATTATTGGTATTTTTTATACATACAGGGATGCCCATCCTATAAACTGGTTCAAGAGTTTCTTCATGCAATATGGAAAAACCCGCATAGGATAACTCCCTCATTTCTCTATAGGTAAAGGCGGAAATTGGTGTGGGATTTTCCACTATGCTAGGATCTGCTGCATAGACAGAATCCACATCAGTAAAGTTTTCATATAAATCCGCCTTTATAGCGGCCGCCAATATGGAACCAGTTATATCCGATCCCCCACGCGAAAACGTAACCACATCCCCTTCCTTAGAATAACCAAAAAACCCCGGGAAAATCATTATACCGTTTTTCTTTTTTAGTAATCTTAATCTTCCGTAGGATTCCGGCAGCAATCGAGCATTTCCATACTCGTTATTGAGCAGTAGTCCAGCTTCCCTTGGATCTACATATACCGCATCCACTCCCCTTTGGGCAAGGTACGCCGCCACTATTTTTGCATTATTATCCTCACCTGCGGCCTTTATCGTATCGAAAAACTTCTCCTTATTATCCAAGCTCATATCTAACCTGCCGTTGAGATCATTAACTATCATATCAGTTACATCTGAAGATAAACCAAGCCCTTTTATAATACCGTCAAACCTTTCAATGATTAGATTCAACTCTTTCTTCGCATTTTCTCCCCGAAAATGTTTTTCAGCCATTTCAATTAAAAGATCTGTCATTTTTGTGTCCCCTTTTGTGCGCTTACCAGGTGCGGAAACCACCACAAGCCGCCTTTCTTTGTCGGCTAAAATTATCTCACATGCCTTTTCTATTTGCCTAGAGTCGGCCAGTGATGACCCCCCAAATTTAACAACTTTCATATGTCTACCTCCCGTTTTATGCCTTACAGTATACTTATTTCTACTATAATATACATATCATTTATGCTTTTTTGCGTTACATCCAAATAAAGCTATTTAGTCTATTAGATTTTATTTATCCAGTATCCTTATAGTATTTGCCAATCGTTTTACATAGGGGTTTTCTTTTATTGCCTCAAAAGATTTAGTATGTTCTTTTTCCTCCGCCTTTTCGGTCACAAAGGCCAGTTCGCCTTTTGTGCAAGCATTAGAAGACTCCAGCCACTTGATGCTGCCAAATACCTCGCCCACAGTTTTTTGCACTTCAACCTTATTTTCAGCTTCTAGTCTCACAAAATATCTTACTCTATCACCGTCAGAACTGGCGATGCTATCCCGCTCCTTCGTGCACCAGTTGTATTCCCCAAAATTACCATGGTGGGTTATGATATCAATCATATCCGCAACAACTGCACTTGCGGTGGGAAGCTTACCTGCCCCACGGCCGTAAAACATAACCTCGCCGATGGCGTCACCCTCTATGACAACCGCATTAAATACATCCTCAACCCCAAAAAGCGGATTGCCTTTTTTAACTATAGCAGGGCTTACCCTTGCCCAGATACGCCCCCCTGTTTTCTTACTAATAGCAACAAGCTTTATGGTTGCCCCCATACTTTGTGCATATAAAATATCCGAGGAACTTATTTTTGATATACCCTCGGTGTAAATATTATTGTAATCAATAAACTCACCAAAGGCAATAGATGAAAGAATTGCTATCTTTCTACAAGCATCGTGACCCTCAATATCCGCTGTTGGGTCTGCCTCTGCATATCCCTTCTCCTGCGCCTCTTTTAAAGCATCAGCAAAATCTCTGCCTTCTTTTTGCATACGGCTTAAAATATAATTTGTTGTTCCATTAAGTATCCCTGTTATGGAATAAATTTCGTTTGCGGCAAGACATCGATTAAGTGGACGTATCACAGGGATCCCTCCCCCGACACTGGCTTCAAATAAATAGTTTACATCGTTTTGCTTGGCAAGTTCTAAAAGTTCGGGCCCATGGGTGGCGACCAACTCCTTATTTGATGTAACAACATGCTTACCCCTTGACAGGGCCTCCGAAGTTAGGTGATATGCTGCACCAATCCCCCCTATAGTCTCTACCACTAAGTCAATTTTGGGGTCTTCCATAATCTCCATTGAATCACTTGTTATAATACCCCGTTCTGGGCTATCAGAAAGATCCCTGATATCCAATATCTTTTTAACACGGACCTCTTTCCCTGTCTTTTTGGAAATGCCGGCCCCATTCTTTTTTATAATTTCCAACACCCCTGAACCAACAACACCATAGCCCAAAATCGCAATATTTACCATCCGTTTGAACCTCCCTCTATTCTCTGGCAAGAATCTGATACCTCCTGACACCTTCTACATTGCCTATTTCATACATCAAATCCTTTATATCCTTTGTCATTAAATCAGTTTCTATAGTAACCGTAACATCTGCAAGAGCATTTATTGGTATATTTTGATTTATAGTTATTATATTTGCCTTTGAATTGGCAATCTTGTTTATAATAGCCGATAAAATCCCTGAATAGTCCTCTACCGTAAAGAAAAGGGTCACTACCCTTCCCCGCGTAGTCTCATAAAAAGGTGATATGAAATCTCTGTATTTATAATATGCGCTTCGGCTAATACCTACTTTTTTGACGGCCTCATTCACGTTTTTAAATGTACCTGTAGCTAGAAGTTTTTTTGCCTCCACTACCTTGACAAACACCTCCGGAAGTACTGAAGAGTCTACTAGATAATATTTTGTACTAGGATCCATAACCCCTCCCCCCGTCCACGTGTCGTGCACATATGTGCCCACACTGTGAATAGTAGCATATTTTCAAAGTAAATTCAAGATTTAAATCAAAAAAACCTAAAGATTCTCGGTTTTAATCTTTAGGCTCTTTCTGCATAATATTTAAAATGCTCTCCATAATTTAAAAATCACTAGTATTAAACACTATAGAGACATTCCTTTTCAGGCATTACACCCCAGTGCCTAGGGTATAATACCAACCCTGCAAGGGTTAAATGTATTATTTGTATACAAAATACGTATACTCAATTTCTTTTTGCATCTCGTCAAAGTTCTTTAAAATGTCCAAAAACTTCTCCACCACATCAGAATCGAATTGTGTCCCCGAATTAGCAGCAAGCTGCTCCTTTGCATCCGCTAGCTTTAGCTTGGTCCTGTACTGTCTGTCCGATGTCATAGCATCAAATGCATCCGCTACAGATATAATCCTCGCCAAAAAGGGTATTTCCTCCCCCTTTAATCCGCAGGGGTACCCCCTTCCGTCTACCCTTTCATGGTGATACTTCACTATAGGAACAACATCTTTGAACATAGACATTGCAGACAATATATGCGCACCCTTTAAAGGGTGCTCTTTTATCTTTGAATACTCATTATCTACAAGTTTATCTGTTTTAAATAAGATATCATCGGCAATACCTATCTTACCTATGTCATGAAAAATGCCAGCAGCCTTCAGCTTTTCCAAGTCACTCTCTCCTAAATTAAAACCTTTACCTATCTCTACTGCATAATAGGCCACCCTATCGGAATGCCCCCTTGTATATACATCCTTTGCATCAACGGTTAAGCGCAGAACCTGTATGGCGTCTAGATACCTTTGTTTAAGCTCTCTATATGTCCTGTCCAATTCATTATTCTTAATACTTACAAGGGAATGGAGGCGTATATTATTTATGGACGTTGCAACCTGGGTTGCAAACACTTCCAAAAGGCTAGCCACGTTGGATAACCCATCGGTTTCAAGATAAATAACGCCTAAGATTTTGTCCATATCCCCTTTAATCGGTATAACAACCCCCTCCTCGGTTTTTTTGCATTTTTTTGCATCCCTAGCCAGACCAATGTTCTCCATAAACCCTGGGGTGAGCATTTTGGCAAATTCATCGGGTGACACATCAAAATATCCAACACCCTTATAAACACTTTCTTCTTTGCTATTGCAAAAAATAAAGTTATCTACCAAAATAAATGCGTTTTTACACTTGACTAAATCCGTTGCCTCCAAAAGAATATCTCCAAGTATTTCGGCTATGGACTGTAATCGGTATATTCGCGGTGTTGAATCAAGTATTTGTTTGAGCCCGTCCTTAAAGTACTTTATGGTTTTTCTTTGTTCTATCGTTTTTACAGCGGATTCGATAAAGAGAATAAGCTGATCAAAATTGTCCGCCTTCTCACAGTATCCCTGTATGTCAAGGGTTTTTATCGTCTTCAAGGGGGGCGCAATATCCTTATAGCCAGTAAGGAGTAGGATATACAAATCCCTATTAAACTTTCTTATCTGTTTTACCACCTCATCGCCCTGCAGGGGCTCCATAAGAAAGTCTAATATAAGCAAATCAAAGTCGCCTTCCTTTATTGCCCTTATAGCCTCTACGGGATTGTCGACTCCTGTATAATTGTAACCCAACCTTCTTACTAGCACGGATAAGGAATCTAGTATTCCCCTTTCATCGTCTACTGCTATTATTTTATATCCTGAGGATATCCTCGATTTTATTTTTCG
This sequence comes from Clostridium sp., assembly GCA_012798835.1. Classification (GTDB taxonomy): domain Bacteria; phylum Bacillota; class Clostridia; order Acetivibrionales; family Acetivibrionaceae; genus Hungateiclostridium. The sequence goes on along the minus strand of JAAZML010000056.1, from coordinate 35,839 downwards.
CACAATAGATCCTCCCTTGGAGTTTGACCCATTATTGCACTGTCAAAAGAGTTTTTTATATTTAGGGCAATTAGAAGCAATTTGCCTTATCGGTGTTATTGGTTTCTACAGCCTATATTATTATATCGACCTGTTTACATAATTAAATAACATTAGTCTTTCTATTAGTCTGTAAAAACGCATTTTTTTATGCTACTTTCTACATCTCTTCGACTGAAGGGCTTAGATATGTAATCTATTGCACCATTTTGCAGTGCACAACCAATAACTTTCTCGGAAGTCACTGCAGAAATCATTATTATCTTGCTTTTTGAACTAACTTTAAGAATTTTCTCCATAGCTTCGATTCCATCCATGCCGGGCATAGACACATCTAACGTTATTACCTGTGGCTGTATTTCCTGTGCCTTTTCAACGGCCTCCAACCCATCCACAGCAAACTCTACATTGCTGTATCCTAGCGAATTTAGTGTGTTACCTATATGCTTTCTCATAAAAAAAGCGTCATCCACCACCAGAAATTTCATCTCTTTCATACCTTTAAACACCTCCATCCCTTCTGTTTTTAATAAAATCTCATTTGTGTTATTAATTAATAGTTTCAAAATTTTTTTATACCTTTTAGTATATATCGGTAACCAATTCCCATTTCATAAATATTATAATTTTTTCTTCTTTTAACTTTGAACGATTGCGATATTGCTTCTACGGCATTAGATTGTATCTACCCTATAATAAAGATGATCTATTATGTATTTTGCGAAAAGTATTTTACAATATTTTTGGTATTACAAAATACATACATTAATTCAAATGCTATGATAAGAGTTAGCTTGTAGCCTGTAAAAGCAAATACACCAACTGTATTTGCATATGTAAATCTTTTTTGTAGCCTATATAGAATGGTTTGATACACAAAAAACTATAGATAAGTCTACAAGGGGGCAAGGGCCAAATTACACCCTGCTTCCTTGTAGTATTTTTATGCCCAGCTTTATAAACCTAAAATGTTTTCAACTTGGGCTCTCATTTCACCAACTTTACAGATTGTCCTATGTTTTATAGGCAGGCCTTCCAATTCCCGTAAACCTTTGGGAATATTGATTTTGCATTTGTTGGATAATATCTCAAGAAGTCCAAATTCCGTCTGACCGTCTAGGATGTTTTCCCCGAAAATTGCCTTTACAACACTTGTATTAAATTTGAAGGGACTGGCGGTGGATGCTATAATCGTTTTGGTCATATCACCCGTCGAAATCACATATTTGTCATATACATCAATGGCAATAGCCGTATGCGTATCAACCACATACCGGTATTCATTGTAGATTGCCTTTATAGTGTTTAATATCTCATCCTCCCTTGAAAAATCCGACCAGAAGATATCTGATATTCTCTTTTTATAAACGGGATCGATTTTATACCACCCCTTGGTATTTAACTGATTCATCCACTGGCCGATAAGATCAGATTTCCCCCCAGTAATTTCGAACAAAAGTCTTTCCAAATTGCTTGATATCAGTATATCCATTGAGGGGGATATTGTTTTTTTAAATTCCCTATTTCTGTCGTATATACCGGTGTTTATAAAATCAGTAAGAACATTGTTTTCATTTGAGGCGCAAATAAGCCGATTGACCGGAAGCCCCATCTCTATAGCATAATAAGCAGCAAGGATATTACCAAAATTCCCAGTAGGAACTGCTACATTTATTGCATCCCCTAACTTTATTTCATTCCTCTTAACCATATCTAGATACGCCGAAAAATAATATACCAGTTGCGGTAGCAAACGCCCCCAGTTGATGGAGTTGGCCGATGAAAACCTATAACTGGCCTGCTGCATTTTGTTGTCTAATATTTTATCGGAAAAAATCGCTTTTACACCAGTTTGAGTATCGTCAAAATTACCATCCACACCTACTGAATATACATTCGTCCCCGGCTGCGTAACCATTTGCATTTTTTGAATCTGGCTGACCCCGTTTTCGGGGTAGAAAACAATTATTTTCGTCCCATCAACATCCTTGAAACCCTCTAAGGCTGCCTTCCCCGTATCCCCTGACGTTGCAACTAAAATAACTACCTCATCAGTTTCCCCGGTTTTTTTTATGGCCTTTACGAGAAAATGAGGTAAAATCTGGAGTGCCATGTCCTTAAAAGCATAGGTCGGTCCATGCCACAATTCTAAAATATTTACATTATCGTTAAGCTTGTAAAGGGGTGCTATGTCCGAGTGCCCAAACTTCTCTTTGGTGTAGGCATTATAAACACAATCCTTTATATCCTTATCTGAATAGTCTGTAAGGTAGGGGCTTATTATTTTTATTGCCCGCTCCCGATAATCGGAATCTATTAAAGCACCAATTTGTTCCAGAGTGAATTTGGGTTTCTTTTCCGGAACAAACAAGCCCCCTCCAGGTGCCATCCCCTGTTTTATAACATCGGCTGCTAGGGATGGATCTGTTCCTCCCCGAGTACTTTTATAATACATTTTGTGTCCTCCTAATACCACAAGCCGCAGAAATAAATCCCAGGAGGCAACCATAATACCTTTTGAAGAGGTTGACCTTAATTGCGTCCAAAAGCGATATTCCTGAATCATTAAGTCCTGCGTTTATAGAATCTTTGTTTTGGGGTTTTTCTAAGATTATTCTTTAGCAAAAACAAAATACCCCTGCTCTTAATAATATAATAAATTCTTATAAAAATAAAGAATATTTCCTCGCAAAATTATTTTTGGTATAACGTCCCTAGATTGTTCTCCCTCCATCTACATACGAAATCTCCCAAAGGCATGGTATGCAGCCCTTTTTCCGGATTGTATCAGATATTCTCTCTCTCTATCAGTCAAACCAAAATCCAAAAAAGAAATACTTCCCGTATTAATCTTTACTATAGAGCAATTTTCGTACTGTTTTGTATCGGGTATTCCAAAATCATGAACAACCGATATAAGTGTTTTTAATATGTTGAGGGGAGTCATAACACTAAATTTGGCTCTACCCCTCAACACACCCGCAACTAGTGGGGTTGTTTGGGAGGGAGATATAAGCCAAATAGGCAAATTGTCCAAAATTCCCCCATCCACCAAATAAAATGTCTTTGTTATGCCATTGTATTCTTTGTTGATTTGCACTGGCTTAAATGCAAAGGGCACACTAGTGCTCATTCTTATGGCTTTTGCAACCTCAAGATGCCCCGGCTCTATACCATAAAATGCAATGTCATCCGGTAAAATTATTACTTTACCACGGCTTACATCTACCGCAGTCATTCTTACTTTGTAACCCTTCGGATTTAACTTATCACTCGTTTCCGTTCTCAAATCTGCAAAAGTTTTGATCCCTTTTTTCAAAAGTATTTTATATACCCATTCTTCAAGGTAATCACCATTAAAAAGGCTTCCTTCCTTACTGTAGGTGATTATGTTTTTGAAGATATTATTTCTTTGCTCTTTTAGTACGTCTGAATTAGCATTTTTGTAGTGTCTCATCGAACTTGAAGAAACCCCCAAAAACTCCTTGAAGCTCTCTACACCCACATATCTACTGTTTGTACAATATTCAAGAAACTGACGCACAATCGGCATTCTTCGGGAGGCATCCTTCATATTGATCCCGTCTAATTTGCTTTCCCCAAGAACCTTTTTTAATTCCCAAGGTCCATATCCTGCACCCGTCAGAGCACCAACCAAAGCCCCAGCAGATACACCTGCGATATTTCTGAACACAAATCCCTTCGCCCTAGCTGCCTCAAGCATACCTATATATGCTATGCCCCTTATTCCGCCCCCACCAAGCACAAGATTTGTCAATCCATGACTTTGTAGCATTACACGTCTCTCCGCAATAGATAATAACTATTTTATATATATTAAACGGATCTTTAAAATAGTATTTTTAGTTTTGTAGGGGTCATATTTATTATTGGGTGTTCTCAATTTGGTTTATGCGGTTTCTAGAATATTGAGCAAATGCGCTTGAGGGATATTTTTCAATAAGCTCTTCAAAGGTTTTAACTGCAATAGTGGTATTGTTAAGCTCTTGGTAGCACACCCCACAATGATAAAGATTATTGACCGCATAGCTCCAATCCTCACTATAGGAACGGGACTTATCAAACCTCCCAAGAGCCTCCCGGTAGTTGCCTGCATCAAATATTTTTTTGCCTTCATTAAACTCTATTTGGGCTGCCTTGTTCATTACCTTATCGAGAAGCACCCGGTATTTTTCCTCCCCAGCACCTTCGAAAACATTGTTGCCCAAAAGAAGAAGCTCATCTGCAGCTTTGGTAATTTTATTTTCAAGAACAAGCTTTTCGATATCTAGCAGCTTTGCTACCCCCAAATAATAATCGGCCTGCTTTGTCGCTTCATTAAATTGCTCATTAAGATCATTATACCTTTGCAGCAGTTCTTTGTTTTCTAGTTCTATTTTATCTCTTTGCTCAATAGCGTTTGTTTTCTCTTCGATTAATAAGCAAAGGATCTCTTCATTATCTGCCATACCGTAGTACTTAAAGCTAAGTGCAAAGACAAGCAAAGAACCTAAAATGAAACCTAATAAAATACCAACTATGGTTTTGGTCTTATGCCTCTCTTGCCCCAATGGAGTATTGAGAAAAAGCGCAGAATCCCTTTCATTTTTTAGTCCCTCATATTTTTTTGAAGCAGTATCTTTGCCCTTCTTTCTCCCTTTAGAGCCTTGTTTAACAAAAAATTCGTAATCAGAACCGATTTCCCTTAAGTAATTTAAAGCCCTTACGCCACTCTTTTCTGCATCTATAACCTTTTTGAAGGTATGCTCGGCTTTATTAAAATCCTTTGTATGTGCATATACGATACCTAAGAGATTGTTCGCCTCATAAAAATCGGGGTTTAGAGAAATGGCCTTTTTAAGCTCAATTATTGCAATATCTTCACTACCAGCATGTAGTTTTTCTAGTGCCTTATTATACAATATCAAAGAATCCCTCATATCGCTTGATATGTCTGGGTTATTTCTTTCTAATTCGTCAATTTGAACCAAAGGGTAATTCTTAAGCTCAGCTTTTAAGTCAATCACATATACACCCCCCCCCACCTTGTGATTTACCATACCGCTTAAAGACTTGAGCGCTGATTTTATGGCTTCCATTGAAAATTCTGTTCCTTATCCAGATTTTAACGTTCCTATACCGGGGAAAACATACCCCTGACTTCCCCTATGTAATATAAGGACCCAAAAGCACAAATTAGGCTATCATCATCAGCTATTTCAAAGCTTTTTTTTACCGCCGCTTCAATTGTATCACTAAATAGCACACAATTACAATAAAGTTTAATATTTTCTAGCAACTGTGCTGCAGGCAGTGCCCTCTCATTTTTGGGTGTTACCGCAATAATGCATTGGGCCAAAGGAGCCATCTCCCGAATAACAGCCATATAATCTTTATCCTTCAGTATACCCATAATAAATACCTTTTTGCTTTTTGGAAAATTTCTGTTTATAAACCTTGATAATGCTTGCGAGCCTTCTAAATTGTGTGCTCCATCAATTATAAAAAAAGGTTTTCTGCTTAAAATTTCAAGTCTTCCAGGCCATTTGGCTACTTCTAAACCTTTTTTAATTGCACCCTCACTTATATGGTAACCCCCATGTCTAAGAGCCAAAACCGCCTCTACAGCCGTTGCTGCATTCACCACCTGATGCTCTCCTAATAGGCTTATACTCAGCCCATTAAAACCATCATAATCAAACTTCTGTCCCCCTAAAGATACCTTGTTTATTTTTATCCTACTAGAATCCACCTTATGAAGTTTTACCTCTTTTTTTGTGCAAACCATTTCAAAAACTTCCTCCACCTCCCGGACCTGCGGAGATAGAATTACGCTGGTTTCCCGTTTTATTATTCCTGCCTTTTCTTGTGCAATTTGAGATAAAGAATCTCCCAGCCTATCCATATGATCATGACCTATGGCCGTTACCACCGACACTAATGCACTGTCTATAATGTTGGTCGAATCGTACAGCCCCCCTAGGCCAACCTCCAGAACGACTATGTCACAATTATTTTCATGGAAATATTGGAATGCTATCGCCGTTGTTATCTCAAACTCAGTCGGATGATTGAAGCCCCTTAAAAGCATATCCTTAACATTTTGTCTTACGAATTGTGTTATCTTTGCTAGGTCTTGTTTTGGGATTTCGTTTGTATTGATTTTAATTCGTTCTGTAAAATTCTCTATATAAGGCGAGGTATACATACCTACCTTATAGCCCGCATTTTGCAATATGCTACCGATAAAAGTGCAGGTAGACCCCTTCCCATTCGTGCCTGCCACGTGTACATATTTTAGCGATTTGTGGGGATTACCCATGGCCTCTAAAAGAGTCTTTATATTCTCTAACCCAAGCTTCATGCCGAATTTTAGTGTCCCATGTATATATTCGATTGCCTGATTATAATCCATAAAATGTACCCCTAGTTTAGTTATCCACGCCGCAACATTTCTTATACTTCTTACCACTCCCGCATGGGCAAGGATCGTTTCTTCCAACCCTTTGTTTTTTGACGGTTGGTTTTTTAACGCTATCCTTTCCATGGGATGCCACCATTGGTTCTGCCACTTTCTCGCGCCTTGGTATACGTTCACGATCGATTTGGGTATTTAAAATAACCCTGACTACATCGGTTTGTATGTTTCTATTCATTTCTTCAAACATCTCAAATCCCTCGAATTTGTATTCAATAACAGGATCTCTTTGCCCAAATGCTCTGAGCCTAATACCTTGCTGCAGCTGATCCATATCATCAATGTGATTCATCCATTTTTGATCAACTATTCTAAGAAGTACAACCCTTTCAAGTTCTCTCATAAATTCGGGACCGAATTCAGATTCTTTCTCCTCGTATCTTTTAATCATATTCTCTAGAATTTTTTCTTGCATCGAATCCTTTGATAAGCTCTCCATCTCATCTCTTGAAAATTCAAATAAACCTTCGGTTACAAAGGATTTTTCCGCATAAGCTTTGATTCCCTCCCAATCCCAATCGTCTGGGTACGGGCTCTCCATACAATATAATTCTACAATATTCCCAGCGATGCCCTCAATCATCTTTATTATGTTTTCCTTGAGGTTCTCACCGTCCAGCACCTTTCTTCTTTGCCTATATATTACCTCTCTTTGCTTATTCATGACGTCATCATACTCTAGAACACTTTTTCTTATAGCAAAGTTTTTGCCTTCTACTCTTTTTTGTGCTGCTTCAATGGCATTACTGAGCATCCTGCGCTCAATGGGTTCATCCTCACCAAGACCTAGCGCATCAACCATACCCATAAGCCTGTCTGAACCAAAAAGCCTCATTAAATCGTCTTCAAGGGAGATGTAAAACCTGGATTCCCCTATATCCCCCTGACGCCCTGAACGTCCCCGTAGCTGATTGTCTATACGCCTTGACTCATGCCTTTCTGTACCGATTATAAAAAGACCTCCAGCCTCTATAACCTTATCCCTCTCCAAATTTGTGATCTTTTTAAATTGATCGTGGATTTCACGAAATGTTTTTCTTGCATCTAGTATATCCCCGTCAAAGGTATCATAAAACCCAGTAGCTTGGTTTATAAGATCCTCATCATAGCCTTTTTTTCTCATTTCTTGCTTGGCCATGTATTCCGCATTGCCGCCCAAAACAATATCTGTGCCGCGTCCCGCCATATTGGTAGCAATAGTTACAGCACCAAGCTTTCCTGCCTGGGCAATTATTTCAGCTTCCCTCTCATGATATTTTGCATTTAAAACCTGGTGAGGCACTCCACTTTTTTTTAATATAGAACTTAGCTGTTCGGATTTTTCTATAGATATAGTACCGATTAAAACCGGTTGCCCCTTTTTGTAGCATTCTTCAACCTGCCTTGCTACCGCCCTAAACTTGCCTCCCTCACTTTTATATACACTGTCATTGTTGTCTTTTCTAATAATAGGCATATTTGTGGGAATAACCACCACATCCAAACTGTAAATGCTTTGGAATTCTTGTTCTTCAGTTTGAGCCGTACCTGTCATCCCCGATAGCTTTTTATACATTCTAAAATAATTTTGGAATGTTACGGTTGCGAGGGTTTTACTTTCCCTTTCAACTTTTACGCCCTCTTTTGCCTCTATGGCTTGGTGTAAACCATTGCTATATCTTCTGCCATACATGAGTCGTCCCGTAAATTCATCGACAATAATTATTTGCCCATCCTTTATCACATAATCCTTATCCCTCTTCATAAGACCCCGAGCCCTTAAAGCTTGATTTATATGATGTGATAATGTAAGGTTATCTGGATCCGAAAGGTTTTCAACAGCAAAATAATCTTCAGATTTTTTAATGCCGTCGGCAGTCAAGGCTGCGGTATTTGCCTTTTCGTCAACAATATAATCCGCCTCAACATTGTCATCAAGTTCCTTATCATCTGTTTCCTTGAATACTTTTACCTTGAGCCTCCCAACAAAAGCGTCCACCCTAGTGTACAGGTCGGTGGATTTATCTCCTGCACCAGATATAATAAGAGGAGTCCTAGCTTCGTCCACTAGAATGCTATCCACCTCATCCACTATGGCAAAATTAAGCTCCCTTTGAACCATATCCTGCTTATATATAACCATATTATCCCTTAAGTAGTCAAATCCATACTCATTATTGGTCCCGTAAGTTATGTCACAGTCGTAGGCTTCCCTTCTTTCGCTATTATTGAGGCCGTGCACAATAAGACCAACGCTTAATCCTAAAAAATTGTATATCTTCCCCATCCATTCGCTATCACGCTTTGCAAGATAGTCATTTACGGTAACAACATGTACTCCTTTCCCTTCAAGTGCATTTAGGTATACAGGAAGCGTAGCTACCAAGGTCTTTCCTTCCCCCGTTTTCATTTCAGCTATCCTGCCTTGGTGAAGCACAATCCCACCAATGAGCTGAACCCTAAAATGCTTCATACCTAGGACCCTTTTTGACGCCTCCCTCACAACCGCAAAGGCCTCTGGCAAAATATCATCTAGGCTTTCCCCTTCGCGGATTCGTTTTTTAAACTCAGGAGTTTTGGCCTTGAGCTGTTCGTCATCGAGTCCTTCCATTTGTGTTTCTAGGTTTTCTATTTTATCAACAATAGGATTGATTCTTTTTAGTTCCCTATCGCTATAGCTTCCTATTATCTTCTCTAATAACTTAAACATATAAAAACCTCCGAGTATAATATGTTGATTTTTATGGCCCTTTGCGAGGTCGGTATCCTTTATATTGAGCCATAATTTATTGGTGGCCTGATCTACAGACCTGAGTCTATAATATAATTCCATATCAGCTGCAACCTTATATGCGTTTTGCCGGCTCCATTGACGAGGAACATAATTCAAAAACAAATATAAATAATCCAAAAGCCACCAACACATCCCCAGCACTCATAACTCTTATTCCTTCACCCAAAAAACCCGGTAAATATATGACATCGGCCAAAAACGTCAGCTTGGTGGATTTGTTTATAATGATATGTTTGTTGTCTGCACCGTCTAATATCATGTTTCCTATTTTATCTATTCCCGCTCTTTGCATCGCTCTAAAGCTAACTGGCATTCTTCCCCCGTTTAAAAGCATAACCAAGGCATTCAAAGATGCCCCAACACCCACAATCCAAAGACCAATATACCGCCTGTTAAGCCAAAAACACATAAATACTAGGCCAAATACCACTGCTTGGATCGCCAACGTATACTTAACTACCAAATTAATGCCGAGCATACCAAGAAATCGCGTACCCGTTTGAAACACAAAAGCAGCACCCACTAACCAAACTCCTTTAAGTCTGGTGTTTAGCAATGTAAATTTCTTTCCGGTTATAATACCGTACAGCGTTGCCAATGTGAAAGCCAGTAATATAGCAATAAAAAAGAGCATACCACCATCTCCTTCACAAAACCCAATTACAGGGATAATCCCCTGGCAAATTCTTTTCCCAATGTAATATTATCTTATTTTAAAAAAACATTCAATAGTGAAAAGAGTCTAACTAATCAATGCCCTCTTGTTTATTGCATAGCCTATCTAAAATAGTTTTATATCCATCGGCACCGTAATTTAGTGCCCTGTTTATTCTGCTTATTGTGGCAGTGCTTACACCGGTCTTTTCAGTAATTTCCAAGTAGGTTTTTCTATCTTTTAGCATTTTTGCAACCTCAAGTCTCTGTGCCAAAGCCTTTATCTCTGAAACTGTACAGATGTCTTCAAAAAAACTATAACATTCCCCTATATTTTCAAGGAGCAAAATGGCTTCAAATAACCTATCCGTCATATCATTTTTTATTTTAAAATTCATAGGATACCCGCCCCCATTAGCTATATAGAGAAATTATCTCCCTCTCCAAACTACAATACCAGCTTTTTATAAAACGGTCAAGAGTCCACTTAGACCCGTTGATATACCCGTTATTTTTATCTATTTAACACAAACTTAATACTCCTGTAATGTAAATGAAAAAAAGTGTGGCACTTCTCTAGCATATATGATATAATAAATATGAGATTTGAAATACTCTTATTTCCTCATATTAATAAATGAGGATTTTTTTTATTAATTTTTCTTTATCATGCATTCCTTTTCCCTCTCTAGGATAATAAGATATAATTCCTATCCTAACACCTTATTAAGATAATTGTGACTTAGTTTTCCACATAATCACGAAGTTATATTTAGATAGCTAGTGTAATCCGATGCTTTTTGTCGAATATTTTGTCGAATTTTGCGAGATCGTGACGTTAACTTTCATTTTTGTGTTTTATGTAGTATATTAGTTATAGTAATTTTAAAAAAGTTACTCCCCTAAACCCCGTTGCATTCTCCCTTCTTATATTGGAATGCGCGGGGCTTTTTTTCTCCCAATTAATATTATGTTTCCTTATTTGTGGCTCTTTTCCGAATATTGTGAGTTTTATCTTACTGTGCATACTACCATATGTTTCATACAATAATAACATGACTAACAAAATATCTAGGATTGTAGTACAATATCGTTTGGGGCATTATATATGTACAAAATACTTTAATGCTACTGTGTTGCAGGAGTAGATGCGGTATGGAAAACATGATCCTTTTTAATATCCCTGAAGAGGTAATGTATATAATTAATAAATTTAATAATTCCGGTTACGAAGCCTATGCAGTTGGGGGTTGTATCAGGGATGTTTTTTTGGGTGTTTTGCCCAATGATTGGGATATAACAACAAACGCAAAGGTGGAAGATATAAAACACTTGTTTTCCACAACTATAAAAACCAATACAAAACATGGAACAATTATTGCAGTTGTTAATAAAAACAATTATGAAATCTCTACTTATAAATCATCTCCCACAAATGTATCCAGTATTACCAGCGATCTTGGACTTAGAGATTTTACAATGAATGCGATGGCCTACCATCCTCAAAAAGGGCTTTTAGATCCCTTCTTGGGCTTGGAGGATATAAAAAAATCCACTATTCGCACTGTTGGGGATCCCTTCCATCGTCTAAATGAAGATCCTTTAAGGATGCTCCGCGCCATACGATTTAGTGCGGAATTGGGTTTTGAAATTGATGCATTTCTCCTTAACTCAATTAAAGAAAATTGTACCTTAATTAAAAGAATCAGCCCCGAGAGAATAGAAAATGAAATATCCAAAATACTAATATCCGATAGAATTGAAAGGTTTATTATACTTAGGGAAACAGGGCTTCTTGCCCACATAATCCCGGAATTTGATTTATGTTTTGATGTAGCCCAAAATCATCCTTATCATATACATAATGTAGCGATACATTCCCTGTGTGCGGCAGCAAATATCGATAAGGATAGAATACTAAGATGGGCTATGTTATTGCACGATATAGGGAAATCTGTCACGAAAACTACTGATAGTAAGGGCATTGATCACTTTTATGGCCATTCATTTATGAGTGTCGGTATGGCAAAAAACATTCTAGAAAGGTATCATTTCAGCAATGCTGCAAAAGATAGAATCCTAAGGCTTATAAAATACCATGATAGACCCACTAATCCAAATTATAAAGCCGTACGCAAAGCGGTGGGAATTACAGGCATAGACTTGTTTTTAGATCTTTTAAAGGTTCAGGAGGCAGATAAAAGGGGTCAAAATCCCGTGTATCTAGAAAAAGGATTAAATGTACTAGGGGAAATAAAAAAAATATATTACGATATAAAAAACAAAAAACAGTGCCTGACGATAAAGGATCTTGCTATAAATGGGCATGATTTACTTTCCATGGGGATGAAACAGGGGAAAGAAATCGGATTTATTTTAAATAAACTTTTAAATTATGTACTCAAAAACCCAGATCACAATAAAAAAGAAATACTTGTCGGGCTTGTTGATGATATGAAAAAATCTATAGGTATTTGAGACAAATATCCAATTCGAATTTAAGTTAAATACCTTACAAACAGAGATTGATGCGGAGGAACGGCGCAAGCACAGTGCGGTCTGCTTTCCGCGAACCGTGAAGAAGTACACTGATATACAAGAGCTTGCACCGATAATCCTCAATGAGCTTGTGGAAAAGATAGTTGTCCATCACCCGCAAGGTGGCATAACGAAACCGGGAGCAACCTCTCGGTTACTCCCGGTCAAGGAATGTTCAGTGTCCTTATGAACATTCGGCATGGTGCGGACGAAGGGACTTGAACCCCCACGTCAAAGACACTAGATCCTAAGTCTAGCGCGTCTGCCAATTCCGCCACGTCCGCATATAAACTTTAAAGACAAGTGATATTATATACAGATTTGTGGCACTTGTCAATAGAAAAATAATATTTTTTCTATTTTCCATTAAATAATAAACAAAAACACCACTGCTGCCACTAGTGCTAATGCAATAAGGTAAAGAAAAAATCTGAATATTTTCTTGGCTGCCGAAGGCTTCCTTCTCTTGTATCCCCTAATGGAATAGGTTCTCGGCATAAGCTTATGATCATCATTAGAATTAAAAAACATTGTTTAGCACCCCTTATATAATTATAATGCCCATTAGAGTCTAAAATCCAGTGGATAATATCACCACACTTATACCTGCAAATTTCCCTGTATCTGTGTCTCTGGCAGTTGAACAAAAATTCATTGATATAATCCATTATTCCTGATATATTATTTGATAGAATAAGCTTATTTTCTAAAAGATAAAGGGGATGTTATGATTTTTTTGTATATTGCTGCGATGGCAGTTGTTTTAACCCTTGCGTACATGCGCTATGAGACAACACAATTAAAGACAAGCCATATTCGTTATGTTGATTATGAGGACCCTTTAAAAATCGTTCATATGTCAGATCTGCATTTATCTTATCTAAGAGTGAACATGGGCAAAATAATCAGGGTGCTGCAATCTGAAAAACCTGACCTCGTTATTTTGACAGGCGATTATATTACTAAAATAAAGCATATGCCAATGTTTTTAAAATTTATAGAAACCATCAAGGGTGATCATAAAATATTTTTATGCCTTGGTAATCACGATTATAATACCCTGGAAAACGATGAAATAAAAATAAGTAAATTTAAAAAAAAGGTAGAAAAAAGTGGTGCAACCGTTCTTCTTAACGATTCGAGGTGTTTTGAGAAGGATAAACGCAAATATAATATAATCGGAATAGAAGATCTTAGATCAAAAAGATACAATATAGAAAGTTCTCTTAAATCATGTAATAAAAATATGGGTTGCAACATTGCGTTTTCCCACAACCCGGATATTGTGTTTAAAATCCCTGAAGGATATGTAGATTATCTTTTATGCGGTCATTTCCATGGCGGACAAATATGGATGCCCTTTAATCTGGAATTTAGAATCCTGAGAAATGAGGTTCTTTGCAAAATGGGTATTACCCGGGGAGCACATAAGGTAAAAGGCATTAACTTATACATTAGCCGTGGTCTTGGTAATGTATGCTTTCCTTTAAGATTTCTATCTACACCCGAAATAGCCATTTTGTATGTTTAAAACACAATTAAGGTATTTGGGAAGCTACAAGGTTATCTCTCAACCCTGTAGCTTCTAAAAGGCACTTGTGAGCCTCCAATTTTAAGATACACGACAATACATTATACGATACGTTTTTTACGATAAAGCCGGAATATCACCGTAAACCATAATCAGCCAAGACGTGATTCAAGCATCTTCCTTTGCTCTTCAAAACCAGGCTTACCTAAAAGTGCAAACATGTTTTTCTTATATGCCTCGACCCCAGGTTGATCGAAGGGATTTACACCGAGAATATATCCACTCAACCCGCATGCCTTTTCAAAGAAGTATACCATACTACCAAAGTAATATGCATTCAGTTTAGGTACGGATACTACAAGGTTTGGAACTCCCCCGTCTGTGTGGGCCAACATAGTACCTTCCAATGCTTTCTTGTTAACATAATCCACATCTCTTCCGGCAATAAAATTAAGTCCATCAAGGTTATCCTTATCTTCCTTTATCACAATATTCTTCGTGGGATTTTCAACCCTGACCACCGTTTCAAACATATTTCTCAGCCCTTCTTGAATGTACTGACCCATGGAATGAAGATCTGTTGTAAAATCAACTCCGGCTGGGAATATCCCCTTTTGATCCTTACCCTCACTTTCACCAAAAAGCTGTTTCCACCACTCCGTAAAATAATGAAGCGAAGGCTCGTAATTAACCATTACCTCTATAGTTTTGTTCTTTCTATAAAGAGCATTTCTTACCGCTGCATACTTATAACAATCATTTTTTTCAAGGCATGGGTCGTTATAGAGTCCGTACGCATCCGCTGCCCCCTTCATTATGCTATCAATATCTATACCGGCTACCGCTATGGGAAGCAGGCCTACGGAAGTTAACACTGAAAATCTTCCCCCGATATCATCAGGAACAACAAAAGTTTCGTATCCCTCTTCTGTCGACAGTTTCTTTAAAGCACCCTTTTCCTTATCGGTAGTTGCATAAATTCTACCCTTTGCCCCTTCCTTACCATACTTATTCTCCATGTATTCTCTAAACATTCTAAATGCTATCGCAGGTTCAGTAGTAGTCCCTGATTTTGATATTATGTTTACCGAAATATCCTTATCTTCTAGCACATCGAATAGGTCTGCAATGTATGTAGAACTAATATTATTACCTACAAAAAATATTTGTGGCGTCCCCCTTTTGGAATCCGGCAGAACATTGTGGAAAGAATGGGATAACATATCTATTGCAGCCCTTGCACCCAGATATGAGCCCCCAATACCGATTACCACAAGTGCTTGGGAATCGGATTTTATCTTTTGAGCCGCCTCCTTAATCCTGGAAAACTCTTCTTTATCGTAGTTTATAGGAAGATCAACCCACCCCAAAAATTCTTTTCCCGCACCGGTTTTATTGTGAAGCATCTCATGGGAAGATTTTACAAAGTCCTCAAGACATGAAACCTCATCCTCTTTTATAAAACCAAATGCATTTGAATAGTCAAATTTTATACTTTTCATAAAGAAACCTCCAATTTCTATATTATTAAATCTGCGTATAGCAGCTTTTAAAACCACCAATAATAAAGCTTTTTACTCCCTAAGCTCAGCGCCGAGATTTGTTTTTATTCCATGAAGAATTTTGGCCATTGCCTTATTTACCTCTTTATCGGTTAAAGTTTTATCAGCCGCCCGGAAAGTTATGGAATATGCAACACTCTTCATGCCTTCAGCTACTTGTTTACCCTTGTAAACATCAAATAGCCTTATTTCCTCAAGAATTTTCCCTGCCCTTTGCCTGATTATATCTTCGATTTGTTTAACTAATATATCATCCCTTACGATAAGAGCCATATCCCTTGTAACTGCAGGAAATTTGGGAAGGGGATAATATTCAGGCTTTAACGAAGTGTTTTTGATCAAGCTTTCGACCTCTAGTATTCCTATATAGGTTCTTTGTGGGCAACCAAATTTTTCGGCTACCTCCGGATGAATCTCACCAATAATACCAGCAGGTTCGTCTTTAATGTTTAGTATTGCCGTCCTGCCGGGGTGAAATATAACATTTTTCCTTTCGGGTAAAATATCATAGTTTTCAACCCCAATACCTAATAATAACTCCTCTACTATCCCTTTTAAAACATAAAAATCAGTTTCACCATACATACCAATGGTAAGCTGAGGTTTTTCATGAGGCAATTCATGCAGTGGCAATTTTTTGGGTATATACACATTGGATATTTCAAAAAAACTTCCACTTTCAGTTCGTCTGTTGTAATTAGTGCTGATAACACTAAGCATGCTTGGGATGGTTGTGGTTCTCATCACGCTGTAGTCCTCACCCAACGGATTTGAGATAAATATAGCATTGCGGAACCCGTTATCTTTTTCTAAATTGAGCTTTTCAAATACTTTGGGGCTGGTAAACGAATAAGTATATATTTCCGACAAACCACAGGATATCATTGTATTTTTTATTAAATTTTCAATACGCTGCTCCGGTGTCCTTCTTCCTAGGGTTGCCGCCTTTCCAGACAAAAGAGTAGGCTCTATATTGTTGTAGCCATAAAATCTTGCTATTTCCTCTGCTATATCCGCTTCCAATTCTATATCATCCCTAAAAGATGGTATATCAATAAGCATATCGTCCCGTTCCACCCTAAATTCGAGCATATTTAATATATCAATCATTTTATCTTTTTTTATATTGGTCCCCAAAAGCTCATTTATTTTGCTCGGTCTTAGCTTTATGCTTCTTTTTCCCTTCCTCTTTTCATAACAGTCTATTACACCTTTACAGACAGTACCAACACCAAGCTGCTCCACCAGCTCAGCTGCTCTGTTAATTGCTGTATGAACGTTTTCCACATCCAATCCCTTTTCAAAGCGCCCCGAGGCCTCCGTTCTCATTCCAAGCTTTTTTGCTGCAAGTCTTATAGCGGAACCGTTGAAATTTGCCGACTCGAAAACTATCGTATTTGTGTCCTCCCTAACCTCTGTATTAGCACCACCCATAACACCAGCTACCCCAATCGTTCTTTCTCCATCAGCAATCACAAGTGTTGCCGGATCGAGTATCCTCTCTTGATCGTCAAGTGTTTTTATTATTTCGCCGTCTTTTGCTCTTCTTACAACAATCTTATTATCCTTTATATCCCTGATATCGTAAGCATGCATTGGCTGTCCGTACTCTAGCATAACATAGTTTGTTATATCCACTATATTGTTTATTGGCCTTATGCCCGAAGCTTTCAATCTGTTCCTCATCCACCTTGGTGAAGGGGCAATTCGAACATTTTTTACAACCCTGGCTGTATATCTTTCACAAAGATCTTTATCCTGTATTTCAACCGCAATATACTTTGAAGCATCATCCGCTTCTTCCCTTAGGCTAACAATGGGTTTTTTAAAGCTAGTCCCCAAAGTAGCGGCCGCCTCTCTTGCAAGACCTATTACGCTAAGGCAATCGGGTCTGTTTGAAGTAATTTCAAATTCTATGGTTTCTTCGTCCATTCCCAGTATACCTTTTATATCCATGCCTGGTTGATCTGTATTGTTAAGAATATATACGCCATCTTCAGGGGCATCAGGGAAATCGTGCCTGCAAAGACCCAATTCTTCTATTGAACACATCATTCCAAAAGATTCAACACCCCTTAATTTCCCTTTTGATATTTTTATTCCGCCTGAAAGAGTGGCACCTACCAATGCTATGGGTACACAATCCCCAACAGTAATGTTTTTTGCACCAGTTACTATCTGTATTACATCATCACCCACATCTACCTTCGCGATCTGCAGCCTATCAGCATCCGGATGCCCTCCAAGGCTTAAAATTCTGCCTACCACCACCTGGCTAATATCTTCCCCCAAGGACTCTATTCCTTCAACCTTGGAGCCGGATAAGGTCATGGCATCTGCCAACCCCTTAGTATCCAAATTTATATCGACATAATCCCCAAGCCATCCAATCGGTACTTTCATATTAAACACTTCTCCTTCCCATATCTTTACTTATATAAGAGAGTTCTCTAATAGTCCCAAATCAATACCATTATCTGCTTTTATATCTGTATATTTTTCAATAAATATCTTAGGGCGATTTTTGATTTGGGATCCTAAAATTGCTTTAAAAACCGAATATCATTTTCATATAAAAGCCTCATATCATCTATATTAAATCTACCCATAGCTGTCCTTTCAACCCCCAGACCAAAAGCAAAGCCAGTATATACATCAGGATCAATACCACAAATTTTAAGAACCCTGGGATGAACCATTCCCGCCCCTAAAATTTCTATCCACCCCTCATTTTTACATACCTTGCACCCAGTACCCCCACAAGCCCAGCATGAAACATCAACCTCCGCACTGGGTTCGGTGAATGGGAAATGATGGGGTCTTAATCTGATATCCGTATTTTCACCAAAAAGCGTCTTCGCAAAAAGTTTAAGTGTCCCGATCAAATCCCCCATTGTGATGCCCTTGTCTACAACAAGTCCTTCAACCTGGTGAAAAATGGGGGAATGGGTAGCATCGACACTATCGGAACGGTAGACCCTGCCGGGACAAATTATTTTGATAGGTGGCTTTTGATTTTCCATTACCCTAATTTGGACCGGCGAAGTCTGTGTCCTCAAAAGTATATTTTCGTTTATATAAAAAGTATCCTGCACATCCCTTGCAGGGTGATCCTTGGGTATATTAAGTGCCTCAAAATTATAATAATCTAATTCGATCTCCGGACCCTCTGCAATCTCATAGCCCATACCGATAAAGACCTCACTTATCTCATCGAGCACAATGCTCAAAGGGTGTTTTCGCCCAATCTCTTTTCTCGTACCCGGCATCGTGACATCAATAACTTCTTTTTCAAGTCTATTCATTCTTTCCTTTCTTGAAAGCCTATCCCGGGTATCCTCCATTTTGGATTCAAGAAACGTCCTCACTTTGTTTGCTAGCTGCCCTATTATTGGCCGTTCCTCTGGATTTAATCCACCCATGCCCCTTAATACTGTTGTTAATTCCCCCTTCTTTCCTAAATACCTAACTCTTATTTCCTCCAGATCGGGGATAGTTTCAACATTAGAAAGCTCTTGCTCTGCCCGCATTCTAATACTGTCTAACTGCTCTTTCATGCCCTATATTCCTCCTTAAAAATCCGTATTGTAAGTAAATAATCCTGTCATCACAATCTAAATAATCATTGTTAAAATTGATTTTGGCTAGGGAAATCCCAATAATAAAAAAACCTCCTCCCAAGCCAAAGGGACGAAGGTAATCTGCGCGGTACCACCCATTTTTCCATATATGTTGGTATATAGACACTTTTATGCAGGTAACGTCTGCCACCGTCATTTTCTAATTACCGCAAATAGGTGTTCAAAAATGCAGCTCTCGAAGGAACTTCAATGATTTGCCTTTGTGAGGATACTCTCAGCCAGCGGCACCCTCTCTCTTATACCTGCTAAAATCATCTACTCTTTCTGTCATCGCCTTTTGGTATAATTTTTTTAAATTATAACACAAACCCCGTAATTTTTCAACATAAATACCCGTTTTTTATTGCAACGTCCGATTTAAAATGCCATTTTTTGTGAGATGTTGGCATCCAAATTGGAGGACTGCTATAGCTTTATATCTGCACCTCCTGACCCAATCCGGGTACAGATTATAGGGCACCCGCTTTCCTGACAAGCAGGATCATTTTAGATATTCTATAAATCTTTCCAATTTCGCATCTAGTATAAATTGTAAATAAGCTTTTTTCTCCATAAGAGCATTAGAAAGATTCTGCTTGATAGCAAAAAGGTTTTCACCCGATGGGCCTTCTCCTTTGAATATAAATAAGCTTTGATCATCCTTGCTCAATGAATAGTCTATCATACCGCTGCCTTTTAAAAATTTTAGAGCCGCCCTTACGATGCTCTCCTCTGCACAAAGTTTTAGGGAAATTTCCCTAATAGAACCCCTGCCGTCTTGGTGTTTTATTACATGCTTTATTATTCCCAGTAAGCTTAAAATAAAACCTTCTAAAGCATAATCGGGTAAAATCGAAAAATTCAATACTATAGTTACGGGGTTTGCAAGAGCAATTATTTCCCTGAAAATAGCCGTATTAACAGGTGGCGAAACAAACACAATCTCCCTACATTCCTTTATAGAGTAACGATCTACAGTAGAATTTAATTTGCACATGGATTTGGGGCCTTCATAAAATAGCTGTGCCCCTGGATACCTCTTTTCTATATTTCCAATACCCGCTCCCCTCTCATCTACTATATTCCCGTCAAACATTCTCTTTGGTTTTTGTGAGCCCTCAATCATATACTCTATGATAAGCTGGAGGTTCATTTCTTTGTTGTATTTGTTTCTGCCAACTTTATAAACAATATCAAAATTCTTTTTCTCAAGGGATTTGGCCGGTCCAAACCACTTTACTGCAGAAATCCTTCCACCAGCTGCATCCTCAAGGACCATTATGTGATGATCTTTTTCAGTTCTTCTATCGCTTATTACCCTCACATCCCTTGCATACAGACAGGGTGCTTCAAAACCTTCCCCATATGGCCCTAAAGCTCGGATCCTTTCGTAAAAATCATCGGTTATATCAGATATGGGGAACTCCATATCAACATTTACGGTTATTATATCTTTTATATGATATCTGCTTTCTGCTATGCTTTCTATTTTAGAAGTGAAATCTTCAAGGTTTTTTCTGTCTAGGGATAACCCTGCTGCCTGCGGATGTCCGCCGAACTTTGCGAGTTTATCACTACATTCGTCAAGCAGTTTGTATATATCTATTTCTTCAATGGAACGGGCAGAACCTACAAGGGTATCTCCATCTCCCTTTGCAGAAAGGAGAATGGCTGGCTTTTTGTAAACTTCACATATCCTCCCTGCGGCTATTCCTATTATTCCATGGTGCCAATGTTCACCGAAAAGCACCAGTACCGTCTTGTTCTTTTTTTGTGTCTCCACCAACTCATTGGCCTGTTCTATAATTTCCTGCTGTACCTTTTTTCTTTCCATATTAAGTAAATCGATTTCTTTCACCATGTCCCGGGCTTTGCTTTCTTCTTTGCATAAAAAAAGCTCCACCGGAATACATGCCGTTTTCATCCTTCCAGCCGCATTTATTCTAGGCGCAACCCCAAATGCGATATCCTCCTCGTTATCGACTTTTCCGTTTCCCCCGACTAAATCCAACAACATTCTAAGCCCCAGCCTTTCGGTGTTAAATAAGACTGGAAGTGCTTTTTTTAGAAGATGGCGGTTCTCGTCACTTAGGCTAACAACATCGGCTACCGTCGATAAAGCCACAAGATCCAAAAACTCAAATGCCCGTTCCCCGATCCCCCGACTTTCTAAAAGCGCCATACAAAGAAAATACGCCATAGCACAGCCGCATATATTCCTTGCCCTATGTTCCTTGTCTAAAAGTTTCGGGTTCAATATCACATCCGCTGGAGGCAGTTCGTCCGGAACGCTGTGGTGATCCGTCAAGATTACATCCATTCCAAGTTCTTTGGCTATGGTTATTTCTTTGACATTTGAAATCCCGCAATCACAGGTAATTATGAGTGAAACCCTGCGTTGTTTAAGCTTCCTGACAACATTTTCATTCATACCATAGCCTTCGGTAAAACGATCAGGGACATGATAAATAACTGAATCTGTAAAAGTATTTAGGCATTCCACTATTGTTACAACACCGGTAACCCCATCCACATCATAATCTCCATAAACACATATTTTCTCACCCTTATCAATAGCTTTATTTATCCTTCGCACTGCCTTTTCCATGTCGGGAAATTCCTCAGGTCTGGTGGGTTGATAAAATCCCTCACAAAGCATCTGCCTTATTGTCCTAGGATCTTTAAATCCTCTGTTATAAAGTATTCTTCCTGCTAATCGATCCCCTCCACAGGCATCTAGTATCTGTTTTGAAAGCTTTATTCCCCTATTTAATATATTTATTTTGACTTCCATTATACCACCCTTTTCCCAAGCTTCCCCTGCCTTCTACACACCCACAACAAACTCTATTCACCTCAAATAATCTCATCAATGTCGTCCCAGCATAGACCGTCTAAAAAATCAATATCCCCTTCCACGGATTTATAATCGACTTTCGTATTGTTGCAAAACCAATTAAATTCGCAACTTCTACAACTTTTTTTATACATTTCTTTATCAAACCTGTTATAATCGTATTCTAGAATTGTATTTATTCTGCTTTCTAAAAGTTCGGTAAAATTTTCATGTAATTCTTGACTATATTCGATCTCAGTTATAGTTTTTGCAGGTTCGGGCTGCCAATAACACATTTTTATTTGAGGATTTTCGTTCCCTTTTTGAATAACCCTTTTAAGCTGTTCTCTCAATACAAATAAATACACCTTGGACTGCAAACTTTCCCTCAATCTCCTTTCCCTCAACCTTTCATTTATCCCTGCGTCCCCGGTGCTTTCGCCTTGGGTCTTCCAATCCCATATTTCTATACTACCTTCTCTAACTATAAGAAGATCAAAATTTGCCTCTAGTCTCAGATTCCCTTTTGCCGTCCTCAGCTTGTATTCAGGCAAATATAATGCATTATCCTCCTTTTTAAAATGGGTTTGGAGAGTATTTAGCCATTTACTGAGCTTGTCATATGCTTTTACACCTGGTTCTAGTCCTGGCTCAATGCCCAAAAAATATCTATACGCAAGCAGGTGAAAACTATTCCCTATTTCTAAACGCTCCTTTATAGACTCATCAAGAATGCTTTCCCATCTCAATCCCTCCAAATATCTTTTTTTGAACTTAAGAGGACATTTTTCAAAGGTCTCCAGGGAATGCTGGGTGAATAAAAAATAATCAGCAAAGCGTAAATCCTTTAACACCTTTATCCGACCTCCTCTATGTATTTTTTCAATTCTAGAATATATCTTGAGGGCAGGGTTTCATTCCTTTTACCCTTATTCTGTTCAAAAGAAGATAAGTATAAATATTCCTTCGCCCTTGTAATCCCAACATATAAAAGCCTGGCTCTTTCCGAGATAATCTCCAGCCTAGCTTCCTTGACCAGATCCCCCACGGTTTCATTTTTTAGGATCTTCCCCATTTCTTTTTTGAATATGGCCTGGGGATTTTTGTGGCTTTCCTTTAGGAACCAATATTCTCCTATGAATTTATCCGATAACATAACGGGAAAATCAGAATTATTAATACATGTCAAAAACACTATATCCCATTCCAACCCTTTGGACTTGTGGTATGTTGCCAAGGTAATAACCCCTGGTTTGGGCTCATAACCTTTTAGATCCCACACAACCCCAGCAAAATAATTAAACATATTTTTAGGTCTTAGAAGCTCCAGTGCAAGATCGCTAAGTCTCCATTTGGAAGCACCATTGGCAAGAAATCTTATATCCCCGGCTACCTTTTGTGCTATGGCCCGCTCCTCCCTACAAAACTTTAGTTTTTCAGATATATAGAGAATCAGTTTTTCTACTATAATATCTGGAAATTCCAAAAGTTCTTTTACTTTTCCCAAGTGTTCTAGAAAATCACCCCATATTTTTGATCCCAGCAATTTTTGGGGGATATCACCCGTTTCAATTTCTCCCCCCATGGGATATAAAAGTTTTTCAACAGGATATTTTTCTAGAAAAGATTTTAAGAGTTCCCTTTGATCTTTTCTTTCTTTCCCATCTTCCTCATCGCCATTTGTGGGTTTGTCATATACATCCGTTAAAAAACACTCGGACATCATATCCCAAAGTTTCCCTCTTTTTTCTGGTGTAGCTATAAAGTCTACAACTCTTCCCATCTTTCTAAGAGTCCTGTTTTTTTCATCCGAGGTGTTATCAAGCTGTTCATAGGGGATACCCCTTGCTTCTAGATAATCCACCGCAAAAGCCATTCTCCATGCACTGGGGATAAGTATTGCTATAGTCTTTTGGGGATGTTTTTTTACCATATCAAAGGCCCTTGTTATCACATTCTTTACCTCATCTTCCCACGATTCGTAAACGGTGGCCCCTATCCCATATTCATCTATACGGGGATTGGGACAAGTATCATGTTCGTCCACGGTCTCAATATACTGGGGCAGAAGGCTTCCCCGGCATTCTTTAGTGGGATGCTTATTTATTACATATTCTACGAAATAGTTGGCCAGATTTATAATGTTTTTTGTATTTCGGCTCGATTGAGTTATGCTATAAACCGTTGTACTGGGCTGTTCACAAAAGCTCTTGAACAACGTAAAATCACTGTTACTAAAGCTGCCACATATGGCCTGGTTACTATCTCCTACCCTTAGCAAATTTCCATTGGCAATCAAATTTAGCACTTCGGTTTGGATAAGGTTTGAATCCTGTGCCTCATCCTCACATACAAAAGAATATCTTCTACGATATTTATCTAAAAGGTGTTCGTCCTCCAAAAGCATTTTTTTGGCTTTATAGAGCATATCATCAAAATCTAAAAAACCACCCATCTTCAGTTTTTTATCATAAATGTCATAAATTTGGGATGCCCAAAAAGCAATGGAATAAGCCCCAAGCCCCCTGCACATTTTCTTTGCCTTGCGGGGCGTAATACCCTTTATTTTAAAATCACTTATTGCAGAAAGCATTATACGACAAAGACTATCCTGCCAATTTTTGTATACCCCACCAATTCTATTGTTACTAAACCCATCAATATCTAAATACAACCTAAATGCCTTCTCATTACGACGTTTCCATTCCCCAACTGCTGCGTAGATTATGCGATTTTTTAAAACACCATCAATAACCTCGAATTCATCGCTAGAAAAAGCCAAATCGGGTTTCTCCTTTATGATTTGAAGACATAAACCATGTATAGTAGATACAAAATAATCTTTATTGGTGCCTATTCCCCTTGTTTGAAGCTCCTCTGAAATACGTTTTTTAAAATTACTCACGGCACTATTCATGTAAGTGACTATTAGTATCTTCCCCGGCTTATGGTAGCCCTGGATAATCATTTCTGCCGCCCACATCGCCAAGGAAAATGTCCTGCCCCCCCCTGGTATAGCCGGAATGGCACAATACCCTCCCCTATACCTTTCGATTAGCTCTTTTTGCCCTTTTCTTAAAATCATAAAAACCACCAATTCCTTTATTGTGAGAGTATTTCATCAAAATAATCTGCCAATATTCCATCGTTTTCGTATCCCCCCGATGAAAGGAGCGATTCAAAGGTTATAAGTCTTTCACCACACCTTTTAAACAGCGATCTCACTAGGGTAGCCAAATAGCGTTTCTGATTCTCTTCTTCCATTTCCTCGGTATAAACTTGGCCATCTACCCAGGTCTTTGTTAATACATGAATATTGCTTATCTCCTTGACGCTTCTAGGTGTCCAATTGCTGCTGCTAAGACTAAGAAGAATCATAACCTTGCTTTTTAAAGAACCCGCTAGATAAGCTACTGGCGTTGACATTAGCACAAAATCCCCCCCCAGTTTTTCCTCAAGCTCGAAAATACTTTCCCCAGATTTAACGCCCTTTCTTACTACATCCAAAAAATCCCTGTTGGCATTCCTTTCAAACTCTGACACTACATCAATAAAGGATCTGGCGCTATCGATTAATTTTTTTGTTTCAAGAATATCTCTTTGGGATACCTGAGCCGAGACGAGTATCTCTAAAAATACTTTTTGAAAAAATTCATGCATATCCAGCGGCTTCTCCATTTCCTTGTATTCTTTGATCCAATCTTTTATATGCTGGTATTTTTCGATATTATGGTACCCTATCCTTTCCACGAGCCTGGGGAATTCGATCTCAGGAAACTGTGCGAACGGTTTTTGTGCGAGTATTTCCCCTGCAAGAATAGAACTTCTTACGGGATCTATTTTTAAAACCATCCGAATCAAAGCCCTGACATCCTCCCTGTCCGGAATAAAATTGAAAGACGGATGGCAAAGCTGGGCTAGGGTTATCAAGGCCTGCGAAAAAACATTGTCTACCACTCTGCTTTTTCTTGCCAGGTTCCTAATTTCGTGACCTTGCTCCTCTAAACATCTCGCTATTACAAATTCAGACACCGGATCCGCATAATTTGAGATAACTACTATATCGGAAGGATGATAACCCTCATTCTCAATCAGAGATAATACTCTTTCACCAGCTTTTTCAAGCATATCGCTCCGTAATTCAAAGGGTGCAGTCCTCTCTATCTGGGGCCTTGCACCGTATTTACCGGTTATTCTTCCATCTATTGCATCAAAAAGCATATCCGAAAACTCATAAATGTAATCTTTGCATGTAAACGAACCACTAATTTTGATTGAATCCAACTCACCTAAAAGTTGCTGTTTCGTGTACTCGTGATTGCTCCCAAATGCTTCACCATATCCGCCTTCGGGGTTGTAAGCCAAAAGACATGTTTTTAAGTTTGGCAACATGGCTTTTATAAAATCAACCTCCGTTGGTACACATTCCTCTATATTATCAACAATCAAATGCTCAACTCTATTTAATAATTGTCTGCGGTACACATTATCGGTAACAAGATACCGGTTATAAAGTTCCACCGACATTCCAAAATCAAATATGCCCAACTCCATACACCTTTTTCTATATGCATCTAAGATATCGTCTGCATCTTTGAATATATCTTTACTTGCCTCTTCCTTATTTTCCAACGAACTATAGAGCCTTCCACCTATTTGAGAATGAGGAATATCTGATATGGCAGCCCGCACAAGATTTGATGTCATATCTATTGCCAACCTATCGCTTAGGGATGCAACACCGAAAAAAGCCCCCTTATTCTGCCTCCGCCATTCTAGCACCATGGAAACCAAAAATTGTGCGGCTTCAAATGTTAGAAATATAGGCTTAATATTTTTTTTTATTATTTCATTGCAATTCCTTAGAATAATAGGGTAATAGGTTTTTATTTCCCCCTGGATAAATCCATAATAAGACGTCCTTAAAATAGCACCCGATCCCGCAAGCACAGTTTGCGTTCTCCATTCTAGCGATTGGGTCCTATTTAGCAACAGTATCAATATTTTTTCGCTAGGTATCATTAGTTCATCCACCATGTGCTTGTACCTTTGGAGAAGAAGAGTGGATTTTCCACTCCCCGCAGGTCCCTTTAATATGGCTTTAAAATTTTGTTCAGGTGCCTCAACAATTTCTTTTACCAGCTCTTTGGAAATTTTGATATGTATCCCTCCGATAATCAAACTTGCATATATTATACCATCGCGGGAACATTAATGAAAATATCTTTGATATGCAAAAGCAAGTTATATAAATCCTTTTAGGGTATGAAAATCAGGTGTAGAAAGTTAAGTAAATAAAAATTAACACCGTCACCTGCAAAATAAATATCATAGGTACCCCCAGCATAAACCTTCGGTGTCTGGTTTTATGACGAAACAGCAAAAATCCTACGTAAACACCTATTGCTCCCCCCATCAAAACCAGCCAGAAAAAGGTGCTTTCCGGTATCCGCCAAAGACTTCTTTTTGCCTTATACTTGTCAATACCACAAACAACAAAACCCACAACATTAATTACAATAAGTGCAAGAGTAACAAAAAAATAAGGAGTGTAATTCGGAGGGGTTACTCCTACATAATCTGACATAACTTGTCCTCCAATCTTTTTAATATCATTTCCTATGCCCAGAAGGGGCTAAATGCATTTCGAATCATAGGGTCAATATTGATGTGCCAATTTGCATTAACGATAAAGCATTTATTGAACTTATTACAGCTAAATCACCTATGCAGTCTAGTACATGTTGGGAAACATGCAACGCAAATCATGCATATATATATTATATCAAACTTCAATGCTTTAAAACATAATTGTTGCAAAAATTTCATATCACTAGTAATCTTATTTTTGGATTAACCTATTTTGCGATACGCCCTTTATGTTGAATGCCCCGGCTAATTAGCCGGGGCATTCTATTAGGGGGTTAAAATGTATTTGTGAGGTCAATATAATTATTAACCATTTCGGGTTATATTATTCACCTTTTATTATTTTAATTTAAAAAATTTCTATTTCCTGCGTAATGCATTAGAGCTAATTACTAGTATTTTTTATATCATCAGTAATTAATTTCCAAATCGTTATCCCCTTTAAAAAAATAACAAAACCCCGGAAGCACTGTAGCTCCAGGGTTTTGTTGGCCTGCCCGAGACGATTCGAACGTCCGACCTACGGATTAGAAGTCCGTTGCTCTATCCAGCTGAGCTACGGGCAGATACTGGAGCGGGTGAAGGGAATCGAACCCTCACAATCAGCTTGGAAGGCTGATGTTCTACCATTGAACTACACCCGCAATAAAAACCAATCAAATATGCACTGACCTTATATATTATACAAACTTCATATTTATTTGTCAACATTTTTTTTGGAGGTTCCCTCAAAAATATTTGTCTATTATTAAAGGATGCCTATTACTTTATGTGCCCAGCTCCGTTTTTATCCGTTCCACCATCATCTTCAATGCCTTTCCCCTGTGACTAATCCTATGCTTCATCCCCGGATCCATCTGCGCCGATGTCATATTGTATTCCGGAATAAAAAACAGGGGATCATACCCAAAACCATTGTTGCCCTTTGGCTCGGTTCCGATAAACCCTTTAAGTTCCCCACGCATAATAAATTCCTTTCCCCCGGGGAATACCAAGGCAATTACACAAACAAATCTTGCGCCCCTCTTTCCTATCGGAATACCCTTCAAAATCGAAAGAAGTTTATTGTTTCTATCAATATCATTAGCATGCTCTCCT
This sequence comes from Clostridium sp., assembly GCA_012798835.1. Taxonomy (GTDB): domain Bacteria; phylum Bacillota; class Clostridia; order Acetivibrionales; family Acetivibrionaceae; genus Hungateiclostridium. Next base: position 7,061 of record JAAZML010000056.1, on the reverse strand, counting down.
GCAAATCTCGATGAATATATACCGGGTGCACCATTTAAAAAATCCACCTCTAGCCCTGAATCATCAGCCATAACCACTTCCCCGCAAATATTATGTACCTCCCGGGCCTTAATCAGGGCATTTTCTTCGAAAGTTTTACCGCTCTCTATTACATCCTTTCTTATTCCTGCCTGCTCCATGGACACTACTTTAAGGGGCAACCCTTCTAATATTTCCTCTATTTCCTTAAGCTTCCCGTTATTCTTGGATGCTATTACAAATCTTCTCATCTTTCGTTACTCTCCCCACTTCGTTTGATACTTGACCCAAAGCATTCTTTTGGGCTTCAATTAGCTCCTGTACGCCCTTTTCTGCAAGATCTAAAAGCACCCCAAATTGTTCCTTGCCAAAAGGTGCTTGCTCCCCTGTAGCCTGCACCTCAATGTATTCCCCCCCCGATGTCATTACTACATTCATATCGGTAGATGCCCCATAATCTTCAATATAGCATAAGTCTAACATGCCCCTATCGTCTACCAATCCAACACTTACGGCAGCGAGGAAGTCGGTAAGAGGTATTTGTCCTATAACACCGTCATCTACAAGCCGTTTGCAAGCATCAACCAACGCCACAAACCCCCCAGTAATGGAGGCTGTTCTAGTCCCACCATCCGCCTGTATAACATCGCAGTCTATAATAATTTCCCTTTCCCCAAGCAAATTTAGATTTACCACCGATCTTAAAGATCTTCCAATTAGCCTTTGTATCTCCTGCCTCCTGCCGTTGAGCCTTAGTCTGTTTATATCTCTTTGGTTTCGAACTTTTGTTGCCCTCGGCAGCATTGAATATTCTGCTGTTACCCAACCCTCTCCAGTATTTTTTTTAAAGGGCGGTACCTTTTCTCCCACTGAAGCGGTACAAATAATTTTTGTTTCTCCCATCTCAATCAAAACAGAACCCTCTGCATGCTTTAGAAAATTTCTTGTTATTTTTATAGGCCTAAGTTCAGCCTCTCCCCTTCCATCAACCCTCAATACATTCACAACCTTTCTTAAAATAAATATCCTGCTTCTCTTTGGTAGAATACATTATCCCCCTGTATATTGCAACTAAACTTGGTTTCATAAAGGAATGTTAACCCTAAATATCATCATGGGCATTTATATGGGCAGGAAATATTATTTCCTTGGAGAGATCCGTTCCTTCGGGTAGCGTGCCTTCTCTCCCTTCTATTAGAATCTTTATACCTTTTGCTTTGTTAATCTGTTTCATTGTATATATTAACTGATTTAAGATCCCCAATTCCCTTGAGCTTCCACCGTAATTACCTATCTCCCTATCGAAATCCAAAACCAATATATCCTTATCAATTCTACTGCTAATCAATCTTGTTTCTGTTGGTATTTGTGAATACAGTTTCCCATCCTTAGGTTTTTCGGTGAGCATCCTCACAAGTTCAGTGGGAAGCATATCCTCTTCAATACCTATATAGCTCACAGAAACTGGAAGTATATATTCCCTTTTACCCTCCATATATTTGTAAAGGTAAATATCAATCTTACTTACTTTATCTCCCAAATTTGTATTATGCGAATTTATAAGAGTGTTTTGTCTTCCCAAAACTTCGCTTATATCGGTACCAAATTTCATTTTACCGTACTCTTTGCCTTCTATTAAAAATTTGACACCTTCTATCGTATCAAAACCAGTAAGACAATATACTACGCCCGCTACAATGTTTGTCTCTGTGGCCTCGCTAGTATAGTCCAAAATATCGCTGCTAAAATCAACTATGGCTATATCGTCTTTAATATTTATACCCAGCATGGTGGTATCCTTAGGCAAGATTCCTTGCAATCCCAAGTCTTTAATCTTGCTGTTATTTTGCTCATTATCAATCATATAATTTAAGGTGGCCCGTGCTATTCCCTCTTCCTTCTTGATCTTTCTGGTCAGGGGGATTAATGTATTATCTCCATCCCTATAGTATGCTGTCACTCTAATGAATTCGTTGGATATATCCGTGTCTTTGCTTATTTCTGTTCCCTGCTCATTCGCAAAATCACTATTTGGGGTAGTTTCTATGTACTCATCATCCCCACCGTTTTTAGGACTTTTGGTGCTTTCAACACCATCTAAATCGGAACCGCTTGTAGTTTCCCCATCTAGAAGTTTGCATCCACAACTTAGTGCAATCATCATAACCAGCAAAAAACATATTATCTTTTTCATATTACCTACACTCCCTATAAATAAGATATTGCTACTATTGTAATTATAGACAGAAGAGTGTTGTAATATAATCCTATTCCTAAGTTTATTTGTTGTTGTACCCTTCGGGGTTGTTTTTGTGCCACTGCCATGCTGTATCCACTATTGCTTCCAAATCAGTCATTCTGGGGTTCCAGCCAAGTTCCTTTTTTATTTTTTCAGATGATGCTATAAGGATTGCTGGATCCCCTGCTCTCCTTGGTGCATCTTCTACCTTTATATGCTTTCCGGTTACCCTCCGGACGACATCTATAACTTCCCTAACGGAAAAACCCTTTCCATTTCCAAGGTTATATATATTACTACATTTCCCCGTTCTCAAACTTTGTAGTGCCAAATAATGTGCCTTTGCCAAATCCGAAACATGTATATAATCCCTTACACATGTTCCATCAGGGGTGTCGTAATCATTTCCAAATATTTTTATGTTTTCTCTTTTTCCCATCGCCGCCTGAATTACAAGAGGTATCAAATGGGATTCGGGGTTGTGTGCCTCGCCGATAAGACCACTTCTATCCGCCCCGCTGGCATTAAAGTACCTCAAAATTACATGTCTAATTCCATAGGCTTCATCAGACCACTTCAATGCCCTTTCGGCAGCAAGTTTAGTTTGTCCATAAGGATTTGTTGGGATAGTGCTGTCGGTTTCTAGAATTGGTGTATTTTGGGGTTCCCCATAGGTAGCCGCAGTAGAGGAAAATACTATTTTATCTACCCCCGATTCCTTCATTGCAGTTAGTAGATTAAGCGTACCAATAACATTATTATTGTAGTATTTAAGCGGATCTGCAACGCTTTCACCCACCTCGATGTATGCCGCAAAGTGAATTACCGACTCAATATCGTTATCCAAAAATAATTTTGTCAAAAATATTCTATCCCTTATGTCTCCTTTAATTAGTTTAGCATTGCCTTCCCCAGATAGTTCCAATGCCTTGGAGTAACCTTTTTCTAGGCTATCTAGAACAATAACTTTTTCGTTCCTCCTTGTCAATTCGGCTACCGTATGAATTCCTATATAGCCTGCTCCCCCCGTAACCAACACAGCCATAATATAAACACAACCCTTCTTATTTATTTAAGCACTCAACTGCAATTTGTTGTTTATCATGAATATTTTAGCTTACCCTGATTTTGAATGCAATAAAAATAGAATTTTGTTTTAATTAATCGAATATCTAGCACCATATTCCCTATTCGGATAGTGGCAAAATTTTATCGCCATAAAGTATATATGCTTTATAGCGATAAATAAAGTATCGGAAAACCTTTTAGCAGTTTTTAGATCTCCTGAATAATTTTTTCTGCTTTATGGTTTATTTGTTAATGATCATTCCAGCTCTTCTAGTGCTTGTATTATCGCATCACATAAGGCCTCTGCCGCCCTTTGTCTAAAGCTTTCCGCTCTTAGGTTGGCCATATCCTCAGCATTGGTCATAAAAGCTATTTCTGCTAATACTGCAGGCATTTTTGTTGCTTTAAGCACCACGAGATTTGGTCTTTTTACAATACCCCTATCATGGGTATTAAGCTTATTTATAAGGTTTCTTTGTGTTATTAATGCAAACCTTTCGCCATTAAAGCCTGTGCTGCTGGAGGATGGTGGATAATACAGCGTTTCAGTCCCCTTAAATCTTTCATAATATGCATTATTGTGTATACTCAAAAACAAGGTTGCATTAAGGGTATTGGCAATGTATGCCCTTTCGTAAAGGCCTACAAAACTATCATCTTCCCTTATCATATAGGTATTAATATTTTTGCTTTTTAAAAGCTTATTTACCCTTTTTGCGATATCTAAATTCAGATCCTTTTCGTGATATCCCCCATGCACTGCACCGGGCTCCACCCCCCCGTGACCCGCATCGATAACAATCAGTCTTTCCCCTTTAGTGTATCTTTTTAATAGTGTAATCGCCGTATCGTTGGTGTCACTCCTTGCTATTACAAGATAATCATAACTATCAAATGTATTAAATTCCATACTTGTCTCGTTTGTGGCGGTGTTTTTATATATATTTACATAATCGACTATCCCATCATTCACTTCCATCAAGCCCGTCCCGATATCCGCTAAATTGCTGGGAAATGTTATGGTATATCTTCTTCCGTCCATGTCGTAGTTATCCTTATACAGCTTCTTTAGATTTTCGCCGCCTTCTGTAAGCTTGGCACCTTTTAATATAAAATGCACCCTATCCATTGAATTGCTGTATTCTATATTTTTGTAAGTGGATTTCATCATATATATAACCAGCCCACTATCAATTTGTTCTATATTGTATTGGAGTTGCCCCTTTGTGTCAATTACCACCCTCGTCACATCATCTTTAAACTGAGCATACCTTATTGTCCCTATCAGACCACTTTTAATCTCTATTACCTTTTGATCCTTATCAACCTTTGATCCCGTTATATCAATTATGATACGTTCCGGCTCAGACAGCCGAGAGGCCTTATAATCCCCATAGCCTTTTATATTCAAAAAAACCTTGTTGTATTGTTCGCTTATTATATAGTCAACATCCAGGCCGTTATCCTCCTCATTTGTAGGTGTTGTTTCAGGTATGGGTGGAGCTGGTGTTGGTGTCACGCTACCCGTTGGCTCAGGTGTATGCCAAGGATCGACTCCTCCAACCTCCTCGAAAAACAATAGCCTGATTTTCCCTTTATCCTCCAAAATTCGGTACGTGGACTGTCCTTTAAGATTTATAGTTACCCTAGCAAGGGATGCTTCGGTGGAAACGTATTTTATGCTTTTGATGAAATTACTGTTTGCATTAATCTCCTTTTCCTGCAAAGGCGCAAGGGCACCAGGTATCTCAATAACAATACTGCTGTTTCCCATGTTTTTACTTATATTATAGTTTTCATAATTACCTATACTAAGACTAACTTCTTCCCAATCCTTGTAGGGTTCGTAAGCCACATAAAGAATTTTATCGTTTTGATTTTGTTCTTGTCCCCCGTCTCCCCTTGTTGGCAACGATAACTCTGGGTTATTAGCTATTGGGCCACTGGAAACGTAAACCACAATATAATCTCCTGATTTTATTATCTTGTAGTTGGAGTCTGACTTAAGATCAACCACCACCCTAGCCGTATCATTCTTTTGATTAGCACATCGTATTGCTGCTATGAGTCTGCTGTCTACATCTATTTGCTGTAATGCATTCTTTATATGCGCATCTGCAACATCAACTACTATCTTATTAATTTGATCTGTTAGCAAAAATGATTCGTAATCAGCAATTTTATTAGATCTTATATGTACCTCCTCATGATCAGAAGCGGATATATGCTTAATATCCAATATGTTTTCACTGTTATTCCCATCAGTTTTTAGATCTTCTTCCCCCTCTTTGTCAAAATCGTCTGAATTATCATCGGCTTTTTTGGGTTCAAGATATAGTAGCACGCAGTTTTTATCCTCCCTCACCCTGTATTGGGGCTTTTCTTCCACATCCATAACGACCCTTGCCGTGATGGCGTCAAGCTGGCCACTGCGTATTGATTTTAATATATTACTATCTATATTGATATTATTTGGGACATCGGCTACTTCAGTGTTTGCGAAATCTATTACAATTCTTTCCGGGTTTGAAACCCTAGTAATTTTATAATTCTTCTGTGAATCAAGCTCTATTTTTATTTCGTGTAAATCGTCTGTGCCTGAATACTTTATATCGTTTATACTACCCATATTATTGTCAATTGTAATCTCTCCTGCCTCTTCGTGCCAGCCAACCTTCATATTAAGGTTTTCCCCGACGAAGCGTAAGGGTACAACCGTTCTGTCGTTCATTATTTTTGCTGGTACTTCCATCTCTATCTTTTCACCGTTTACTAGAGCATACTTATCGTTTATCTTAAGAACAATATCAATTCCGTTGTAAGAAACCGTAGCTGTTTTATTTGGATCATCCCACAGAACTTTTGCCCCAAGTTTCTCGAAAATAGCCCTGACAGGAACTAACGAACGCCCGTCTATTATTATTGGTGGGAGATCCGTATCGATTATTTCGCCATTGACCTTAAGGGTGAAAATATTTCCTGTATATTCGTAAACCATTCCATCACAGGTGATAGTCAAATTTTGTGCCCCTGAAACTGTTAAATTGATAAGAAAAGATAAAATAACAAAAATTAAAACAATACCTTTTTTCATATTAACACCCCTTAAAATTCTTCATTTGTAAAAATATTATACACGAAAAAAATCAGTGCTATATATTTATTCGACACAATTATGCTTGTTCCTGTTGCAATATGCTTCTGATGGCGGTTTGTAATTAAATTGTAATAAAATTAGAAAATAAAAAGACCCGAAGCTAGGATTAACCTCAGATCTTGCTGCTTTCTAATTTTTTATTATAGTGTTATGCCTACAGCATTTACTAAAAAATTCAGCTTTTCACTGTTTAGATTTTTGTTTATGTTTATACCATCTATATCTAAAAGTCCTACTGGATATACTGGGATTTGAAGCACTTGCTCCATATACTCACCAAGACCTTTCAATAACGAGCCCCCACCTATTACGAAAATTTTGCCCACCTTCACACCGTAGCATCTGGCCTCATAAAAGGTCAGACACATATAAATCTGATTGAGAAGTTTATCGACAACCTCTTTAAGAGTCTTGTAAACCTTGAGATGATCTTCATTGGTGGTATGGGGTGGTGGTATAGAAATCCCATACATTTTTTTAAGCCTTTCTGCCTCAATTATTGATTTGCGCATATTTTTTGAAATAGCATCATCAAGATTTGTACTCCCTGTGAGGATAACCTTGTTGAATTCTAGAATT
>JAAZML010000087.1 GCA_012798835.1 Clostridium sp. | reverse complement strand
TTTAATTGTTTTTTTGGGTTTGCTTTTTGTATTTCTATTCCGTTTAAATAACAGTAATAATGGCGTACCAACAATTAAATCATTTTTAAACCAGGATAAACTTGCTGCTCATAAAAATTTAACATATGCAATTCAAGTAGATAAAGATATGTTATTGACAGCTGATTATTGTTATTTGGATGGTGGTATTTATAATTTTGCTAATAAAAATAAAAATATATATTCCTACAATATTAATACAGAAGAAGTCACACTTATTGTTACCGCCGACAATTACATATCTATAGACGGAATAGCAAGCTCAAAAGATTGGCTGGTTTGGATTGAAGTAGATAACCAGGTGTACGACACTTCGGATAAACCATTTAACTGGATTATGATGGCTAAAGATTTAAATAGTGGTACGCAAATGCAAATTGACAAAAGTGAATTTACTTCAAACAAGTATAATGTTCCCATGTTTGTTGACTACGTACCCATATCTCCAAAAATATCAGACAACAATATATTGGTTTATTCTAAAACAATACCAAATGGCAACAAAATAGCAAGCGAACTCATATGCTATGACCTAAATACTAAAATAAAGAAAATACTAGATAGGACGGATGATGTTACCGAAGAACAAATTTATTCTTACTGTTCTATATATGATAATACTATAGCTTGGTCTAAATTCCGTCAATTAAATGACTACCCATATAAACGTTTTACACAGTATGCCTATAGTGATCTTTATATTTACAATTTAAACACTGATGAAATAGATCAATTAACATATGATGATTTTTTCGTTGAACCGGCTATATATAAAAATAAGTTGGTTGCTGTAAGAGCACCTGAAAATAGGGAAGATCAAGATGTTTTTAATTCCGAAATTGTTTTATTTGATCTTAAAACAAAAAAATTTCAAACAATAGTTGATGAAAATTCTCCTGTATATTTAAAAAGAGAGCCTACAATGTATAGAACGAGACCTATTATTAATAAAAATTATATAAGTTGGCAAAACACTTCAGGTCCTAATAGATACATTTATGACTATAAGAAAAACAGGTTTTTAGAAATCTATGAAAATTTAGAAGATTGTTATAGGGCCCCACATATAAAAGATGCACGTATTATAACACTAAATATGTTTGACGAATATGTTTTGATAAATGCCTATCACTGGGTGGAAGAAGATATAGATGTCAAGAGTGAATTGGTGAAATTGCCCTAAAATTTTTTGCGCCACATTTAAAAACTCATCTTCCTTTTCTTGTGGGGTCATGTAATTAATAGATTCATGAATCAGTTTTTGGATGTACCGGGATTCGATATATTCGAAGATGCCCTTCGGGCTTCTTCAAAGTCATAGTAAACTTTGGCGCAGACTTATTCCTTTTTTTGGGTCCGTATTTTTTCACATTAGCAGTAATATATTTTATCTCTCCTAAAGTCATGAATCTCCTTGAAAAATCAGTGTTTGTAACCTTTTTTAATTCTTCTACAACTTTATCATAATAATCAAACATATAATAATTTTTATCAACATAGGTACCCGTAATATTTTCCATTGTATCTATTAACTTTCTTGTTGAATACTTTTGGTCTACTTGTTTCTCTGTAAGTCTTAATAATAAACCTAAAAAACAAGTTAGAAAATGTCCTTCAATATGGTCCTTTAACGATAACCCTGCCAAAGTTATAATCATCATTAAACTCATGAAGAACTGGCATTAGAGTAGTAGAATTATTAGTATTATTAGTATTACCCTCAAACAGCCTATAGGTAATAGGAAGACCTGAATTATCCATTAGAAGACCCATTTGGACAACAGGGCTAGTCCTATACTTCTTAGACACACCCTTTTTCCTAAAATCATCAGCTTCCTTAATCTCAAAATAATAATCAGTAACATCATAATAAACCTTAGAAGTATCCCTACCATAAGTCACCCTAATCATCTCATGAATATGAAGAAGTAAATCATCCTTAAACTTATAAAAATAAGAAAGAACAGAAAAACCAAGATTCTTTCTTGAGATAGCAGGGGAATCAGTAGTTTCATTAAGGTGCAAAAATCGGGGGTGGGGATTTTTGGCGAGAGGCTGTCAAACTCACGCTTGACAAACTTTATAGAGGATGCTATATTAGATGGACGAATGGATGCCGAGGTATGAATTGGCTACAACTGTGGGTATCTTTTTTTTGCACAACAAAGGATATAGCGTTTTTATTTTTGTATCACGAGGGGCGGATGGAATGAAAATTAGCATCAGTGCGGCCGCGACATATTATTCACCGCAGAAGCGTTCGATTGAACGTTTGGCGTTGGATGCGCAAAAAACACCGGATTGGTCTAAAAAGACGGGGATAAAAGAATTACATATAATCGAGGATAAATTTACCACTACCGATGTGGCAGCATTGGTAGGAAGAAAAGCCATAGACAGCATTAATTTTGATCCGGAAGATATTGATCAGCTGGTATATATTTCGGAAGGAATAAGCGATTATTTGTATATGGATACTTCCAAGACTGTCATAAAAAAAATTGGCGGCAGGACCGACGGATCTATATACTCGTATGATTTTCATCGCGGCAGTAACGGCACTATCGGGGTCATAAAGTTTATCGGAAACCAAATTTCATGCAACCCATTGATAAAGGCATCATTAATTGATTCTGCGCTGTTGTGGGAGCATCATTCCAATAAACGTCTCCTGGGCGAAACATTTCTGGGGGACGGCGCCGGTGCACTTTTATTGCAAAAAGATCTGGGCTATAACCGGGTATTGGGAATTGCTTTGGCCGATATGTCGGAATTTAATCTGGTCAACGGCTTTAAGTACGGCGGTACAAGGCACGATTTAACCGAACAGACAGCACGGGAAGGAAAATTTGTTTTTGATATATTAGATGAAGAACATCTAAAAGGTGTGCTGAACAACGTGGTTTCCTTCAGCGTCGAAGCAGGGAAAAAAGCTTTGGCGGATGCGGGGGTGTCGGCAGAAGAAATCGATTATATAGGAATATCGGGGTTTCACCAAAAATATAACGACCATATATTGTCTGAGTTCCCCCGAGAGGCGAGTGTGATTAATCCGCTTGAAACTATGGGATATTTGGGTACGGTGGGCGTTATGGAGGTTCTTAAAAGCTTCATAAACAACGAAAGTATCAAAAGAGGCAGCACAATGTTAGTGATGGCAAACGGTATAGATATAAATGTTGAGGCTATGGTTATAAGGAAGTGACATTAAGATAGGGGATATGATGTGGAAAAGGAAAAAATAAAAGTAGGTGTCGCCGGAATGGGATTCTATTTTCCGGAGACAATCGTTGATACCGAGGATGTAGCGAATGAAATTAATCTGTCAGAAAAGTTTTATAGGAATATAGGGGTCAAAAAAATATTTAAACCTTCCGAAAAAGATCACCCATCGAAAATGGCATACGAATCGGCCGTAAATGCTTTAAATGATGCCGGTACGGCTCCCGAAAAAATAGATATGATTATTACGGCAGTTTTTAAGAATGATTACCTTCATTGGCAGATGGGGGCATGGCTTAAGGACAAGCTCAATGCAAAAAATGCGGTGACGTTAGAAGTGAAAGGCGGGTGCGGTGCACATTTTCAAGCCGTCGAATTGGCGGTAGATCAGATAAAAGCATCGTCGGGCATTAATACGGTTTTGGTAATATGCGCCGAAAGATTATATGGGTATGGCTGGCCAACATTTTTAAGCTCGGGCGGCCAGTCGATCCTTATTAAAAGGGATTGTGAACAATTCAACTATATCGGTTTTGCGACCAATAATTTCATTGCATATCATAATATGGCACACATACCTCACGGTGGGACCGCCAGCCCTTTTACACAGGAAATAGGGTGGGAGGGAGACAGTTTTGTTGAAAATGTCACGGTAGACAAAGACATGTATCTTAAACATATAAAGCCCGTCGTATTTTGTAAGTTTGCCGATGTGACGGAGGATATACTAAGGCAAACAGGCTATTTAAGACAGGATATAGACTATATGGTCACTTTAGTACAGCAACAAAATTTTGACGAAAGAATATTAAAGGCTATAGGGATTCCGGATGTCCCAAATGCGAATGAATTCAAGTCGGATTTAGGACATTTTAGCGGGGCGGATTCCTATATATTACTAGATAAAGCGAGAAAAGCACAGAAAATAAAAAAAGGCGATTTAATCCTAAAAATTGTTTTGGGCGGTGTATCATGGTTTGCCTCGTTAATTAGATATTAGCTCATACATACCAATTCGTTCGGTAGTTAATTCCAAGTACATTAATCAGGGAGTGGTAAAGTGATAGGAATTTCAGGTATGGGTGTTTATATACCCCCAAATAAGGTTTCTGTTGATGTTTTGGGCGCACATTTATGCTCCCGACAAATAAACAAAACGGGCATAAAATCTGTGTCCTTGGAGACTGATTTGACAGCGACCCAGATGGCTATAGAGGCGTCAATAAAGGCGCTGGATGACTCCGGGGTTGCGCCCTTGGATATAGATTTAATTATTAATACCCAGTCATCCTTACATGATTATTTATTATGGCAGGTGTCGGCGGCGGTTCAGGACGGCTTACAGGCACATAACTCCAAATTTTTCGATATATATCAAGGGTGCAGCGGATTTATCATGGGGCTAATCATTTCAAAGAAATTTCTGCAATCTGACGGTACCATGGATACCATTCTCGTAAACACATCAGAAAAATGGCATGCCACCTTGCAAGACGGAATTGTAGGCGGGCTGGTATTCGGCGAGGGCGGGACGGCTGCGGTCATACAAAAAAACAGCACGGGCAATTTTATACTTGGGGACAGTATGATTTGTCGCGGTGGGTTAAATGATGTATCCAGGATGCCTGTGGGATCTGTTAATCCGCCGAACCGAGCCGGCGACGGAACCGATTACTACTATAATGTTACAAACCCAGACAAAGCGAGGAAGGAAATGATCCCCGTTAATGTGGAGACCTTCTACCGGGTGGGCGAGGAAGCCGTTCTAAACAGCGGGTTAACCATGGACGATGTTGATCACATAATTTTCCCCAATGTCGGATTCGGTTTATTTGAAAAGGTAATAAAAAAATTTAATTTTTCGCCGGAAAAGACCAATTACCGCTATGTGGCGGAAACAGGAGACTGCGGTACCGTGGATACGTTATTGGGCTATTACAGGATGCTAAATGATGGATTATTGCAAAAGGGGGAGCATGTTTTGATTCTTGCTCAAGGAGCCGGGGCTACTTGGGCTGCTGTTGTGATAGAAGTATAGGGGCGCTAAATAATCAGAATCGAATCAGACTGGATAAGATCCGGGGTTCTATAAAATTTGAAGACAGGGAAATATCTTGCCGGCGCAATATTGATTATATAAGGGGGATGCTATGTTGAAGCGGGCTAAAGTAGTGGGGCTCGGGTATTATGTACCCGAGAAGGTGGTGACTAATGAGGATTTGGCTGCATATTTAGACACAAGTGACGAATGGATTCAAGCCAGAATCGGTGTTAAAGAAAGGCGGGTGGCTGCGGGTGATGAGCTTTCATCGGATTTAGCGGCTAAGGCATCGAAAATGGCTCTGGAAAACGCAGGTATTAAGCCGGAGGATATAGATATGATAGTATTTGCGACTAATATGCCTGATCATACCAGTCCGGCTACAGCCATACAATTGCAGGATAAAGTTTTTGCTCACAATGCCTTTGCGTTTGATATAAGGGTCGGGGGATGTCCGGGTTTAATCTACGGGATGTCAATCGCGACCAAGTATATAGCGGACGGGACTTGTAAGACTGTTTTAATTGCCACCGCAGACATACATTCAAGGTCGATTGATTTGGAGGACAGGCTAACTGCGGTAATATTTGGAGACGGATCATCGGCTGTGATATTACGGGAATCAGACGATGATTGCGGCGGTATAATTAAGACTCAATTATATACGGATCCTTCCGGGTATTATAGTGCCTATGTACCCGCCGGGGGCATGGCGGAACCTATTACGGCGGAGGGCATACAAAATAAAAGGCACTATTTTAAAATGGACGGAAGGGCAATTTATGAATTCGCTACCACGGCATTTCCGGAAACTGTAAAAACGGTTGTAAAGGACAGCAATTTAGCCATAAATGATATCGATTTTGTCATATCTCACCAGGCGAATATCAATATTATTAGGGAATCCATGGGGAAATTGGGTCTGCCGATGGGAAAAACCTATTGTAATATAACTAAATACGGAAACACGGGGGGGTCATCGGTGGGTATTGCCTTTGCGGAGGCCGTTGAGAAAGGCTTGGTAAAAAAAGGGGACAAGGTGGTTTTGACGGCATTCGGTGCGGGACTATGCTGGGGCGCTGTCTTATTACAGTTATAAACAATTCAGGTTAAGCAAGAATACTAAGAATTAGATGGAGTGAGATTTGAGTGGATATCAAAAAAATCGGGGTAATAGGACATGGCTTGATGGGGAGAGGGATAATACATACATTTGCGGCATGCGGGTTTACAGTGATAGGCGTAAAAAGAAGGGAGAATGACAGGCGTTTTTCTGATTACTTGCGAAACGAGTTAGAAAAGGGTCGTATCACGCCAAAAGAACACGGCGAAATTTTAAGTAGGGTTGAGGTTACCTCAGACATAGAAAAAGTTGCGGATTGCCGTATTGTAATTGAATGCATTAATGAAATTATAAAATACAAAACAGATTTGTTTGCTAAGTTAGACAAAATCTGCTCGCAGGAGACAATTTTTGCGTCTAATACCTCCAGTATACCTATCGGTAAGCTGGGGAGTTGTACAAATAGGCATGACAGGGTAATCGGTCTGCATTTTATGTCTCCGACAACGATTATGAAGTTAGTTGAAATCATCGAAAGTATGGAGACTTCCGATGAGACTTTAAAAACTGCGATAGATATTACGGAGGCGATTGGGAAGACACCGGTAGTGGTCAAGGATTTTCCCGGTTTTGTATCCAGTCGGCTTGGTGCCTCGATAATTAATGAAGCCATTCATATTTTAATGCAGGGGGTCACGGATGCAAAATCGGTTGATCAAATTGCGCAACTGGGTTTGAATTTGCCCATGGGTCCTTTGCGGTTGGCAGATAACATAGGTTTGGATGTGGTTTTAAATACAATAGACAGCCTGTATCGCAATTATGGCGACTCTAAATATAGGGTGCCTGCGTTATTGAGGGTTATGGTTGAGACCGGCTATTTGGGGAAAAAGACCGGACGGGGATTTTATTCATACGGATAATCAATCCTGTAGAGAGGGGGATAACTTATGATATGTATTTTGCATAAAAGAGGGCAATATCCCCATTTCTACAATTCAATGGGCATGTATTGTGGCGGGGTTGTTTTATTGCGGCGGGCTCTATTATACCAAAAGATTGCATACATACTTTTTTATGTATGATAGTTTGTAGGTTAAGGTGGTCCCGGGTATGTTTCATAAGGCACCTAACATAATTGTTTTTTATTATATTTTATGGGTTATGGGAGAGGAAAGGGTGTATATAAAAATGGGAAGAAACGTTGGAATTGCGGGCATGGGGTTCTATGTTCCGGAAAATGTTGTTACCAATAAAGAGCTTGGGAAATATGCGGATACCACGGATGAATGGATTAGCACAAAACTTGGGATCAGGGAAAGACGATTTGCTTCGGAGGATCAAGCACTGTCAGATTTAGCATACCCGGCTGCGTTGCAAGCTATAGAGAATTCGGGCTTGGAACCCCGGGATATTCAATTAATTATTGTATGTGCGATAAATCATGACAGACGCGCACCGTCTACGGCCGTAATATTGCAGAAGAGGTTAGGAGCAAAAAAAGCGGCTGCTTTTGATGTAAATGTGGGGGGATGCCCGGGCAGTTGCTATTCTCTTGTTATAGGGCAACAGTTTGTGGAAAATAGTATGTACGACAACGTGCTTATAATAACCGGTGATGTATATTCAAAATTTGTGGACATAACAGACAGAGATGTATCTGTTTTCTTTGGGGATGGCGTTGGTGCGGCGGTTCTCAGACCGTGCAAAAGTAATACGGGTTTCGTATCATCCTTACTTGGGGCAGACGGAGAATGGGGCGCAGATAAAATTGTTTGTGAAGGGGGATCAAGAGTGCCGATTTCGGAGGGGGCACTGAAAAACAGACAGCTCGGTATAACTATGGACAGCAAAGAAGTCTGGAAATTTGGGACAAAAATTTTCCCGATGACAGTAAAACAAGTCACCCAAGATGCCGGCTATCAATTGACGGATCTTGATTGGGTAATCCCCCACCAAGCCAACATAAATATGATAAAATACGGAATGTACAGATTGAAGCTGCCGATGGAGAAGACTTTCACTAACCTGCACAAGTTTGGCAATACGGGTGCGGGTTCAGTCATTATTGCCCTGGCCGAAGCAGTACAGACGGGGGTAATTAAACCGGGACAGCTGGTTGCCCTATCCTCCTTTGGTGCGGGTTTTTCGTGGGGATCTGTCTTAACCCGGTGGTGCGATAAGGATGATTTTGGAATTTAATATAGAATTTTGTCAAAGGGATTAATTTAAAAGGAAGCTTAATATAATTAATTTTGGGGTGGTTTATAAATGAGGCTTAAAGACAGGGTGGCGATAATTACCGGAGGAAGCAGAGGAATTGGACGGGCGGGGGCCATAGCGCTTGCCCGAGAAGGCGCAAAGGTAGTTATAGCTTCAAGGGGAAAGGATAAGGCAGATGAGGCAGTAAACCTTATAAAAGCCAATGGCGGAGAGGCAATTTTTATACAAGCGGATATAGGCAACCCCGAGCAGGTCCAAAGCATGGTGAGAAGGACCTTGGAACAATATAAAAAAGTAGATATATTGGTAAACAATGCGGGGATAACGGATGATGCTTTTTTTGAAAAAATGAGCCGCCGACAGTGGGAAAGGGTTGTAAACGTCAATTTAAACGGCACATTTTATTGTACCAGGGAAGTTGTGCCACATATGATTGAAAACAGGTACGGAAGAATAATCAACACTTCCTCTGTGTCAGGTAAAAAGGGGGCCATAGCCCAGTCTAATTATGCCGCTACGAAAGCGGCGATTATAGGGCTGACCTTAAGTTTAGCCCAAGAATTAGGGCCGAAAGGTATAACCGTGAATGCGGTTTCTCCCGGATTCATACATACAGATATGACGGTAAGGATACCGGAAAAGATTCGGCTGAACGCATTGGGGAAAATACCCGTGGGTAAATTCGGACTTCCTGAAGATATAGCGAATACCTATGTATTCCTTGCCGGTGATGAAGGATCCTATTACAACGGATCGGTACTTGATATAGACGGAGGTATAAGTGTTTAGCTTTTTGACAAAAATTCGTTTCGATATAAAAGAGATTCGGATCCAAATAACGGATATTGCGATGCTCGAGAAAGATGATCCGTTGAACACGGGGAATTGTAGAGCAGACAACTTGAGCAGAGAAACTTCGGAATTGTATGATAATCAATTATAATGGTGCAAAAGGCACCAAATTATATGGGATAATCCAATACGGCGGGTAAATTATAAGGGAGGGGATTAATTATGCAGATTTTAAGAGCGGAAAATATAGTAAAGCAATTTGGGGATTTTACGGCATTAAACGGGGTTAACATTCAAGTTGATAAAGGGGAAGTGTATGGGTTTATCGGGCCGAACGGAGCGGGTAAAACAACGACTATTCGTATTTTGCTGGGTATATATAAGGCGACAAAAGGTCGGGCCACGATTCTGGGCAAGGATGTTTGGAAGGATGCGGTTGAAATCCATAAAAAAACGGCTTATGTGCCCGGTGACGTCAATTTATGGGGAAATTTGACTGGCGGGGAAGTAATAGATTTCTTTCTAAAACTTAGCGGAAGTTACGATAAAAGCCGAAAAGAACGATTTATAGAAAAATTTGATTTAGACCCAACGAAAAAATGCAGGACATATTCAAAAGGCAACCGTCAAAAAGTTGCTTTGATTGCTGCTTTTGCTTCCGACGCCGAATTATATATATTAGACGAGCCTACTTCGGGTCTTGATCCCTTGATGGAAAAAGCGTTTCAGGAATGCATATTTGATGCGAAAATGCAGGGGAAGAGCATACTTTTATCCAGTCATATTTTATCTGAAGTAGAGAAACTCTGTGATAGGGTGAGTATCATAAGAAAAGGCAAAATAATAGAGACGGGCACATTGGATAATTTACGGCATTTGACCAGGACAAATGTGTCTTTGATGACGAAAAAGCCCATAGAGACATTAGAAGGGATTGCCGGGGTGCACAATGTACAGATAAAAGGGAAAAGTTTATCGCTGCAGGTAGACAACAATGAAATAGGAGATGTGATAAAATATATTGGCCAATTTGACATAAAGAAAATAGAGATCACTCCGCTTGCATTGGAAGACCTGTTTATGCATTATTACAAAGGTGCCGGGGGTGAACAATAATGCCGAAAAAATTGTTTATGAATACCGGTAAATATATTCGCTTTATTTGGCGCAGAGAGCGGTTTGGTATTTTTATATGGTGGGCGGCACTATTATTAATTACATTATCTCAAGCGCTGGCATTCGTGGATTTGTACCCGTCAGAATCGGAAAGACAGGCTATAGCGAAGTCCATGGAAAATCCCGCTATAATAGCTATGATGGGGAAACCTTACGGAATAAACAACTATACTCTCGGCGCCTTGATGTCTCATCAGACCTTATTGTTCACTGCGGTTGCCGTAGCTATTATGTCTATACTGTTTATGAATCGTAATACAAAGGCCGATGAGGAATCGGGTCGTATTGAGGTTATACGTTCTTTACCTATGGGGAGATTATCTAACACCTCCGCAAGCATAATTGTATTAATTGCGGTAAACACCGCTATTGCACTTACATTGGGTTTGGGGCTGTATGCGTTGGGGATCGAGAGTATTGATTTAAAAGGATCTATGTTCTATGGGATGGTTTTGGGAGCAACGGGTATATTTTTCGGAGCAATAACTGTATTATGTGCCCAACTCACATCTACAACCAGGGGGACCATAGGTTGTTCTTTTGGTGTATTGGGTGTTTCCTATTTTTTGAGGGCTATTGGTGATGTGGGAAAAGAATCCCTGGCAGTGCTGTCACCGTTGGGCTGGATTTTACGATCGGAGGTATATGTAAGCAATAAATATGGGCCGATTCTGCTGACTGTGGGAATTTCTATGGCGATTTTTGGATTATCTTTGTATTTGGACTCGTCAAGGGATTTGGGTGCAGGGATGTTGCCCATAAGGAAGGGAAGGGACTCTGCCTCTGTCTTTTTACACGGACCATTAGGCCTTGGGGTGAGGTTGTTGGGGGTTGGTATGATTGCCTGGATGGTGGGAATGCTTGTGCTCGGCTTGTCGTATGGTGCATTGCTAGGGGATATAGAGGCATATTTAAAATCCAGCCAAGCAATGCAGGAAATGTTTTCTTACGGTTCGGGACACTCGCAGATTATGCAATTTGCGACGGTTATGATGACTCTAATAGCCATGTTGGGCACCGTCCCGGCCGTGATTTCTATATTTAAATTAAAAGCGGAAGAGAAAGCGGGGAGGGCTGAAAATATTCTCACAAGGGCCGTATCAAGGAACAAGTTATTGGGAGGGTTTCTAACCATAGCCATAGCGGTCCCCATGATTATCCAGCTGTTATTTTCGATGGGATTCTGGTATGCCGGCAATAGTGTACTTGATAAACCTTTACTGCTGGGTGAAACAATTCTATCATCAATGGTGTATTTACCTGCCATATGGGTTATGGTCGGTCTGGCGGTTTTCTTTATAGGATGTTTTCCAAGGGGGACGATTACAGTATGGATATATTATGCTTATTCATTTTTTGTAATATATTTGGGAGCCATATTGCAATTACCTGATTGGATGACCAAGCTATCTCCGTATGGGAGTATCCCCAAAATCCCGATAGATGAGATGAATTACGTTAAAATAACTACAATAACAGCTGTTGCGCTAATATTTATGGTTCTGGGCTTTGTGGGCTATAGAAAAAGGGATATACGAGGAATATAAGTTATGGATAGCCAAACGCAAGGGTTGTCCATGACAGCATGGAATCGAAAGGAAGTGTCTTGGGCAAAGTCCCTTGGAATGTGTTTAGTAAAACTAATGCCAGCAAAACAATATAATGGCAAATATCTAAAAGGAGGTAAAATATTATAGGAAACTTGGTGCCACAGGGGATTAATAATGAATATATATGGTTTTAAAAATAAAAACGGTGTTAGATTTGACACTGCAAAAAACGAGTTGCTGGGAATGATTTTTCCAACGATTACATTTGCCGCATTATGGTTGGGATTAAATATTAATAAAAGGAACTTTGTCAAAAAACTTTCTCCCAAAGAGCTGCAAATAATTGATGACGAAATACCTTCAAGCTCTATGTATGGGGGGATAATAGTAACCAGTGCGGGCGTAATAGGTAACAAATTTCTTCTCAGAATTGTGCCCACAAAGGAGATATTATGGGTATATCCGCGAATCACCACTGTTATGCTGTATTCAGTTTTGCCTATATATAAATATACAACTTTAATTCTTGCTGATAAAAACAAAAGGGAACACAGATTTAATATAAGAAATAATGGAAAAGCTTATTCGTTTGCTATGTCTGAACTGATGAAGCTTCGGTTGGATATAATATTTGGTGATGAACCCGGAAGATATGAGATTTATAGAAAAGATATCAACCGTATGATTGAACTTGCTCAAGAATCTGCAAAGGAAAGGGAAATTAAAGGGTAGTAACGGGAAATATGGAATAGTTAATATACGATAAATTTACATACAACGCCTTTACAAGAAGCAGTAAAGAAAATAAAACAAATGAGGGATGGAAGTTGGTTAATAAAAAATCTGTTTTATTTAGCCCCATCGGCACAACAGACCCTATAAGATCACAGGCGGATGGGGCAATGCTCCATATTGTCAGGCACATAAGACCCGAAGCGGTGTGGCTGTTTTTAACAAAAGAAATGGCGGGTTATCATGATAAAGATGACAGATATAGAAAATCAATTTTAAGGGTAATGCCCAAATGCAGGATTGAAATTATAAAGACTGATATTGATAATCCGCAGGATTTTGACGCTTGTTATTTGAAATTCCGAGATGCAATTAAAGCAATGCGGGAGAAGTATGCAGATTACGAGCTGTTGGTCAACATAAGTTCGGGGACAGCCCAAATGAAGAGTATTTTGGCCTATGAAGCGGTAGGCGGAGCTTTTAATGTTGTTGCTATTCAGGTTAATTCCCCCAACAGGGGTGCAAATGACAAAGAGGAACATTTAACCTCCAATTTTGATATTGATCTTGCCTTTGAGACAAACCAAGATCATGTCAACCCAACCTCTGAATTAAGATTGGTAAGACCCAATTTTAGGGCAATTACCGCTTATAACATGGCTTTTAAGATTGGAACAATGATAAATAGTTATAATTATTCCGGCGCACTGAGCCTATTAAAAGGTAATATTGATCTTTTCGATGAAAAACTTGGGATTATATTAGAGCATGGTGATCTGAGAACAAAATTTCGATATGATGAAAGTTTATCCGCAATTAACAATGAATTGATGAAGGACTATAAAGAAGAGATTTGGTTTATACATGACAGGAAGGCTTTAAAGTTTTACGAGTTTTTTATGACTATGAAGCTTCGTCAAAAGAGGGGCGAGTTGTCGGATATGATTTTAAAACTAACGCCTTTTTCCTTTGAATTGGCTGTGTATTACCTTGTGGATGTTTTGAAATATGATTTACATAAGGTGGCTGAAGAGCATAATGATAACCATTTTAAGCTATGTGAGGATTTAATTTCCAGATACGATAGTGAGCTATTGGTTTTCTTAGATAAAAAATATAATGGTTTTAAAGACTGCAATCTAAGCCTTGGTACCATTGTTTATCTGTTGGAATATATGGGGGCTGAGTTGAATTCAGATATATATATAAAATTCAGAGCCCTAAGAGAGGTTGAAAGAGAATTGAGAAATAAGGTTGCACACCAGATGATTCCGGTTACGGAGGAAAAGATAATGCAATTGATGAAGGAAAGAGAAATTAAAATATCTGCTACGCTCCCGAAAAATTCCGGTAAAATAATTGAATTGTGCGGGGGTCTTTTAAGGCTTATATTTAAGAGGAAAATCCGAAGTTGTGATTTTGTGTATGATAAGGTTAATGAAATTGCAAAGGAGCTTATGTTATAGAAAAATTTTGTACTTATATCTATTCATTTTGCGATAATATCAACGGTAAACTATTGCAGGTAATTAGGGTATGATTTATCTTATATTGGGCTGGATTTTAAAATAAATCGCTATTGAAACATGGATAAAATTATGATATATTTTAATTGTGGGAAAGAAGCATATGTAAGGATGTGGATGTAAAATTATTGGTTCATATCCATGAAATTCTCTATAAGCATTGGCAATACAGGGTTATAACCGTGTGTTGTCACCCCAAAAATGCATAGAAATTACCATGAATTAGGCAAAATCGGATGAAATAGAGGTAAAAAAGTGCAGTCACCAAAAGCTTGTAACAAGGTCAGCGGAAGGGTTTTATGCAAAAGGGCTGTTGAAGCGGTATATCCATTAAAACAAGGATTGAAACCGAACTCTTTTTTTGAGTACGTCTGTGCATCTCGCCCCATATATGGTATTTACTGTTCGGAATTGCATAATTACGTTGCTTACGCTTTTATATCGGGATTGCAGTATCTCTATTTCTT
>JAAZML010000068.1 GCA_012798835.1 Clostridium sp. | reverse complement strand
CATTACCCCTGTATGTATCCTCCTGTATAAACCTTGCAGTCTCGGGATCATAGAACCTTGAATTTAAATAATACAGCCCCGTCTCTCCGTCGTAAAAGTACCCTCTATACTTAATGCTGCTTTTTTCATTTGCATAACCGTCCCGGTTTGTATCAGCCGGACAATACTCAACACTTTTTAAAAGCATCCTCTTTAAAAGTGCCATATCCATACTGTTTACACTGCCGTCACCATTTAGATCCGCTGCTATCCTGCTTTCATCTGATAGCCCGCCCATATTCCCAAGAAAATATCTCCTCAGAAAAATATAATCTGTGCTGTTTACATACCCGTCTTTGTTTAAATCTCCGTATACTACGCTCCCGTTCTCAACGCCCCACTCATCATAGCCGTATTTCTCCACAAGCTCGCCCTGTTCATTGACAAGCCCCGTCACATCGGCATGACCGTTGTACAAGCAATACAGATTTTGTCCCCCGGACATTTTTGATATCAGATTTATCCCGTATACATTCCAAACCAAGCTCTCGGGTATATCCTCATTGTTCTCAAATATTACCTTATCATATTCATAAGTATAACTGTTTTTGCTTAAAAGTTCAATAGACCCCTCTCGGGATACACTTTTGCTGTTTCTAAGACCTTCTGGGTTATACCTGTTCTCTACTACAAGGCCGTTTGCCGTTGTTTTTATAAGCTGGTTTAATGCGTTGTATTCATTTGAAACTTTTACTTTTCTTCTAGGCAGGTAACTCCCATTTTCAAAAAGGATATATTCATATAAAAGATTACCGTTGTTGTCATAAACATACTGTATCTCTTCCTGCTTTTTAAAGCTTTCCTCCACGGTATAGCCTTCAAGTACATTACCGTTTCCATAGCTGTATACCTTTTGGGTCTGTATGCCGTCTAAAAGTGTGCTTTCACTTTCTCTGTTTCCGGAATCGTCAAAGGTATAATCAACCCTCCTATAAATGCCTCCATCCTTTCGCTCGGTTATACCGCAAAGCCTTGAAAGCCCATCATAGCTATAGTCTACCGTTTTGGACGATCCGCTTTTATAGTTTTCCTCTTTATGCTTCATGTTGCCATTTTTATAATAATCATAAAAATAGCTTTCTGCTTCCTCACCGTTTATAAGGTTTGTAAGGCTTTTTAGGTTATCGTTGTCGTAATAGGTGTAACTCTCTTTTGCACCGTTAGGATAAGCAACCCCTTCCCTTCTTCCTTTAATATCGTAGCTGTATTGGGTCTTTGTACTCTCCTTTTCGTACTCGGATATACCCTGCTCTGTTATATCAACGCTGTACACCTTTTGAAGTCTTCCCAATCTATCGTAGACCCTCGAAGAAGCCTTACCGTTTTCATATACAGATATCTCACCCTCTAGACCGTCCTCAGTAATAACATCATATATGAAGAAGGACGCTATGCTGTCGGTGGATTCTTTTTTATATACCCTCCCCAAACTGTCATATTCTCTTAAAATGCTGCTTACGCCGTTTGCGTCCTCCAGGACCATAGAAATAGGGTTTTGGTTGTTGTCATATTCCGTTTCTTTTGTAGAGACAACCCTTTTAAACTTTATCGTCTCTTCTTTTTTGGTAAGCCCCTGAGGATTATATGTATAAACAGTTTCGGTGCCGTCTTTATCAACTTTCTTTGAAAGCCTTCTGTCGGTGTCGTAGAAAAATGTTTCCGACCTTCCGCCGCTGATTCTTTTTTTCGCATCCCCGGAAGCGGTATACTCAAATTCCGTTATATTTTTGCTTCCGTTTTTTTGCTCCTTTATATTGCCTTCTTCATTGTATATGTATGAAGAAATCTCCTCTTCGGTATATACGCCGTTCTCCGATATTTTAGGGTACGAAACCTTTACAAGCCTATCCAAAACATCATAGTAATACAAAGTAACATTTCCCTCGCCATCAATTTTACTTGAAATATTTGCTCCCGCATCGTAGACTTGCTCCGTACAGTTTCCCAAAGGATCTATGGTTTTTGTATGATTTCGGTGAACATCATACGAAAACTGTGTCCTTTTTCCCGCCGCATCGTAGGAATATTCCTGATCGCTGTTTTCATTGTATTCTATGCTCTCGTATGCTATTTTTTTATTGCCGTCAATATCATTCTTTTCCACAATCCTTCCAAGCCCGTCATACATATATGATTTATGGGCTCTTTCAAGGCTTCTTCCCCCTTTAAGATCGGTCAGCCTCTCTTTTTCTTCGATCGGATTCCCGTCAAGGTCATATTCTTTTATCTTTTCTAATAAAAGCTCCTTTTCCCCCGGATCGTTCTTTGCATAATACCTGTATATTATAGCCTTTTGCCTGTTAAGATCGTCATAGGTATACTCGGTTTCAAAACCGTTGCCGTCATATTTAAACCTTATATTCCCGTTTACATCAAAGTTTTGTCTTGTCGTTACGCTTTCTAAAAGATCCCCTTTAACCGTCTCGTTATCGTCTTTATTTTTATCCCTTCGCCCTGTTGTGCTTTCAACGACCCTTCCAAATACGTCAAAGTCATTGATTTTAAAGACTCCCGAACCGCTCTTTTCTATTTTTTTGTTACCCCTTACATCATAGAAGGTTTTTTGCTCGCTGTTTACAACGACCTCTCTCCCGCCTTCTGTATACCTATCCACCTCTTTTGTGCTCGATTTTTCCAAACCAAGCCCATTATATTCTCTAAAGACCTGGTTTTTGCCCGTTCTCTCCTCGATTGTATTTCCGTTTATATCATTCTTCCATATCTTTGTCATCTCACCTTGGGCATAGGCATTTAACTCACTGGGGTTTTCCACCTTTGTTGTGCTTGTATAGGTAATGGTACCATCCGTGTTCTGCCTGTAACTTGTATCAGTTAATGCGGTGTACTCGCACATATTCCCTATACCGGATATGCCCTTTAGGCTTTTTTCCTTGATTATATTCCCAAGGCCATCGTATTCATACCATTGGCTAAATTCCTTGCCGCCGGATGCTTCTTTTGGATATTTAACCGTTTCAAGCTTATTTGAGAGCGTATATGTATAGGTTGTGCCTATCGCATTTTTAATAATATCGTCGACGCTTCTGCCGTCTTTGGATGCTTTTTTGTATTCTGTGCCGTCCACTTCTTTTACGATATTATCGTTAGCATCATAGGCATATGCCTCTATCACAAAACTATCCTCTGCCTGTTGCATTTTTTCAAGCCGCATATCGTACTTGTAGGTTTGACCGCAAAATTCTTTTATTTTCAGCCTTCCCATCAAATCGTAAGTATAGCAGGTCTTGCTTTTTGCATTGTCTATACAATACTTTTCAACAGGGTTTTGGTTCCCTTGAGCTATGTGGCTAAAGCTTTCGGGGCTTGCCTGTGCTATCATTCTGCCTGCATTGTCGTAGGCATAGGCGTTTACCGCATCCTTTTGGGTTCCGTCCTCGTAAACTTTGTCGACGGATACCAAAAGCTCACCTTTTCCGTTGTAATAGTATTCCTTCGGCGAATATATTTTTTCTTCACCGTTGGGGTAAACGGCTTTTGTTTTCGTTCCCGTAACATTTCCCGCCCAGTCATATTCTATTTTGTCTTCCATGCGTGCCAGATTATTGCCATATTCGTCTTGGACTCCGTAATAGACAGTGTTTTTCAGCCTTCCCATGTGATCGCTTTCGTATTCAGCCCTATTGTTTGAAGGATCTACCTGTACCTTCATATTGCCATTTTTGTCGTACTCGTACCTTGTTATCAAAGCTATGGATTCGCTGTCATTCTCTAAAACATTAAAATTATCGGTACCCTCTAACGCAACCTCATCTTTTCCTACAATGGTCTCCATCCTCTCGGGCAATAAAAGATAGTTGTAGCTGTATCGCACCTCACGGTTTCCGGACTTTTGAAGCTTTAGGTTTCCCGCACCGTCATAATCTTTTGTACTTTTGTCGGCATAAATTAATCCCGTAAGCGAAGGCTCGCCCGTTGACATTTGAGGTATCCGGCCAATAAATTCCCACTCTTTTGTGTCCTCCCCGTATTGATTGTATGAATATTATTTAGTGTAAATGGAATAACCCCATAAAATTTTATTAATAATTTTAATACGGCATAAACAGGGCAATGCTGGGGGGCGACCCTACGCTTGCCACGGCTTGTACGACGAACGGTGGATTTTGTGTCCGCCGTTTTTTCGTTCACCGTTCATCGGTAAGCCCAAAGCAGATAAGCCTTGGGGGTAAGGGGGCAAAGCCCCCTTCTCAGCTTCCGGCACCCGCTCTATTGTCCCTGCGAAAAGACGTCTGAGTTTTGACTGAACATCACTTGTGGTCTGGCAATCTCTCATAAGCAGGCTGACAAGTTCCATTTCTTTTTTTGTGAGAATGTTTTCTAATTGTTTCGTTTCCTTACCTCCACATTTGTTGTATGGGGATTATTGACATTTACACGGAATTTTATTCAGCCCCGTTATACCCATTACTTCCGTTTCACTTTTTGGTCAATTCAAAAGCCGACTGCTTTTTATTGCAGACTGCTTTTGAATTGTTTTTCTATTAGGTTATCGACTGTAAAGTGTAAAAAAACAGGGATGTCCCCAGGGGTACGAATTAATAGGATTAAAGCGCCTATCAATATTAACATGTGTCAACGCCTTCCTTCAGGTTAATTATCCCTCGGGGGCATAGTCTTGACCGACATTGAAATTCAAGTCTTAGGGTACGTGTCGGGTAACTGGCTGGGGCCTTTGTTGTGTTACCCCCCAAAATTCAAATTTTTATTCAGAGCAGGTACTTTTCCAACCGCAACAAAAAGGACACTCTAAATTGATTTTAAGGCGTCCTAATCTTTAGAAAATTAAAACCATTTTCTAAAAATATGACTGTTTTGAATATCCGATAGAGAATAGATAACTTTTTGGAGATAGACAATTGAATTACCATTCTTGTCTTTCGATACATATATCTGTAATTCGTTCGCATCCGCTTTTACAACATAATCAATACTGGCGTTATCAGCATTTTTCCATTGGGATATAACTTTTTCGTAATCAATATTTGGCTCGTAGCTTTCACCCATTAGGTTAGGTTCTTTTTTCCTATCAACTTCAGCAAACCCTTTTAAATTGTCTCTCTTTTCAGTATATAACCGCCTATATGTGCATGATATTCCTAAAATTAACTCATTAACCTTATCACTTGGAACTTCAATTTTCGAAAAGAGAAATCCCTTACTAATGATTAATGCCTTGTTTAAAACCAATTCATCTACTTTACTATTTGGCGGTATTTTTAAACCATTTGTTTTTTCAAATATGTCAACTGCCTTACCACTTTTATCTTTACAATAGTAGTATCCCGAAAATATGACAAAATTCTGGAACAAAACAAATGCGACAATTAAAACTACTAACACAATAGCTAAAATTCCAGGTCTTTTATATTTCATAAAACCGCCCTTTCCTTATCAAACGCTGATAAAACGATATTGTCATTCTACCAGCGTTTATTGTTTGTGTCAAGTAAAAGTTGGCAATGATCTCTTCATCCTGTTATTTTATTGGTTTACTTGCTTTGAAGGTCAATGTGAAATCCTCATACTTTTAATTTAGTGAACTTCTTTCT
>JAAZML010000151.1 GCA_012798835.1 Clostridium sp. | reverse complement strand
TGGCCTCCAAAGAAAAGCGTTCTATAGCGTGGGGTGCCAATTTAATATATTGATCCATTAAGGTATTAGCGACCTCAAGCATATCCTGCTCAAAAAACTGCACGATTTGCTCGCTAAGGTCATTTAAGACCGATTCGATTTGTATTTGGAGCTCATCCATGAAAATCCCCCTTCTGCATCACATATTCCCACTTATACGAACCTATTCTCCTTAAAAGTAGAATTCCCTTGATTATAACACTAAGCCCAAATATCTAAGAAAAGGTCTTCTCAGATTGGCTAAATTAGACTCCCCAGTCGACCTGCAAAATCTAAGTATCTAGCAAAAAACGAACTTACCCAGGGGGCACTGCATACACTCGCCAGCTCACAATAAAATTCCTCTAATTCACAAACAGAGAATGGGAATAGTTCGATTTCGGGCTTCAAAGCTGACCAATATTCCTCAGCTAAACTATCCAGACTGCTATTAGATTTAGGATACAGTAAAACAAACACGCCTTCCTGATAATCTCCGTTGATAATGAGGCTACCACTTAGTAGATGATCCCGCCAGATTTGTTGCAATGATGAATAACAGAGTCTTTTTAGCCATTCATCCTTAAAAATGCCCATTTGAGCCGCGATCTCACCATATCTTTCAGAATAGCTACCACCAGCAACCCTAGATTCCGCGTATTTTACCTCAATAGCAATAAATCCTTTGGCGCCGGTGGTTGCCTTATATGGAATAAAAATATCAAAGGCAGTACCATCCCCAAGATACTTTGGATTTCGCCTACCGGGCGAATACTCGAATCTTATGTCTTCTATTTTCTCAATCGATTTCCCAAAAGAAAAACGGCGAAAAAGCTGAGTAGCAAGACCCAAATCTCCGACCAGTTCTCCACATAGATTGAAAGCCAGTGGTTGACTTGAGAGTAGATTGTTCCAAATCCTTGGTTTGGCAATCAATGATTTTGATTGTTTAGTATCTCCGATTGCCGTTTTCACAATTTCAAGGATACTAGTTGTGAGAAAATTGACTCCGCATCTTTCGGCCACCTTAGCATCAATGCTACTTCCCCTAAAACCATGCTCCCATTTTTCCGGAGGAATACACTGCTCTTCTCTCCACAGACTTTGCATCAAGCGGGCATTACTTCGAAATACAGTATCTGATCTAAAATCCACGTGATATTTCTGGCGTACAGCAGCCGGTGGCCTTTCCAATCTTGACACTTCTTCACCTTCCTTTGAAAAGCTAGATTCAATACTTAAATTCTTTAACTCACCCATTCATGATGAAAAACAAACTGAAAGAGCAAGCTAAACCGCTAAATAAGATAATGCCTCCCATATCACCGGGACTACGTGTGACCTAGCGAAAATTAGCCGCTTAATCTCATCGCTCACTGCTCCAGAATCGTTTTTCCCTTAATCAATCTTTCGAAAGAAGGAGACCCAATCCGTTTTCTCAAAAAAGAAAGGCCCCTTTTGATGCGACCCCCTAATTCCGTATCCGGATTTAGGGGGTCGCATCAAAGCCATGATTCCAATCTTCTTAGCCAAGTTGGCGCAATACACTCTTCTATGCCATGTTGGCCTGGGCCAGTATTGCCGTTGCGGCTCATTGCTGGATGCGGTATCAAAAGAGCCCCGATACCTGCCTATCCCAATTTCAGGGTTCGGAATTTAAAAGCCAGCCTTCAACACTGTAAATCTTTCCGGTTAATGCGGGCCATACCCCTGTACTTTCCTCAATACATGGATCCTCCAATCGGCAAGGATTAACAGCACATAGCCCCTGACCGAACGACCCAGACCTCGCCCTCTTTCTCCGACTGCGCCGGCTATTTCCAAATAAAGGGGGGTGCGACCCCTTTCTATACTACTTACGGCTTTGCCAAGATTTCTTATTAGACCCGAAATAACTTGGAATTACGATAATAGATTATTCGCTCTTTTGAACCCCTCGGACTTTAGGGTACCGATTTCATAGATATCACCGTTGGGCTCCCGTGCTCTACAAAATTCGTTTTCGGTATCACTACGAAAAACAAGTGCAATGGCATCTCTATCTCGAATAGGTGTAGCGTATGCCGGAAGTAATCCTTGGGGTACATCTATGTGTTCTTTTAGATCTTCCCAAGACCAACTAAAACTTGAAGGAGGATGATAACATTCGAATACAATTTCCAATTTTTCACCATCCCACGTTACACCAACTTTATGGCAATTGAATAAGTTATATCCTGTGAATTGTTCTACAGCCTCATCTGTGATTAACAATTTTCCTCTATACACCGTGTAAATCCCACCTTTCTAGAGTCATCTCTGTGTAAAAAGAAAGGCCCCTTGCGGAGCCATGATTCCAATCTTCTTAGCCAAGTTGCCGCAATACACTATACTGTGCAATGTTAGCCTAGGCAGCATTGCCGTTGTAGCCCATTGCTGGATGCGGTATCAAAAGGGCCCCGATATCTGCCTATCCCAATGTCAAGGTCCCGAATCTAAAAGCCAGCCTTCAACACTGTAAATCTTTCCGGTTAATGCGGGCCATACCGCTGTACTTCCCTCAATACATGGATCATCCTATCAGTAAAGATTAACAGCACCTGGCCCCTACCGGAACGACTCAGACCCCGGCCCCCTAGCGAAACCGTGGTCAGGTCGATCTCCATCCTACACCGATTTCGTCGCTTAGGCGCTCTTCTCGTCCATCAATCTGCAAACGCTTCCTCAACTCTAAAGACACAAACCCAGACCATCTTCGGATCGGTTCCTGTAGGATTCCTGACCGGGTACAATCCAATAATAAAAATAGTTATTCTTTCGATTCACCTATCTTTACCCCTTCTCCTTACTGGCCTCTACAAAAGGGGACTTGTCCGCCTTCCCAAGATGTAAAAACATGCTCGGTGACATAGGTTCCAACAGAACAGGTCTGTGATTGCCACGGGGCTAATGGATGGGTTCCAAGTCCGCATCTCGTACATAGAATTCTCGATCCTTCTTGCCCAAATTGCAGGTTTCGCAAAGCGGAACAATATGCCAATTCCGTGGCCCGCTCACCTTTTGAACATGGGACCCATGTTTCGCTCTATATGCACACCCTTGGCAAGAACAATCATCAAATTTCCTGCCCTTCTTTGTCTCCCACCATTCCCTCCATGAGGAGTAACCTTTTGGCGGGGTTCTGTCCGAAGTGCCGTTAAGATTTTTTACCTTAGTCATCCGTAATCCCTCCCCATTTGATTCTAGAACAAAAAGATAGCCTCCTGACCGCCATCCGATCTACGCAACCGGGCCATCCGTGGGGTCAGATCTCTCGCGGCCAGAGTCCGCGTTGCACGCCTACCAATCAACGCCCGGCAGAACTTATGTCTTTTTTCGGGTACCAGCAGTTCTGACCCCTTGGTCGGCGAAGCCCACGTTTTTTCGGGCATCCGCGCTACCGAAGCCTGGAGCGCCAAGGCCGCCTTTCAGCCGGGGTCAGGTCTGCCTACGGCCCGTACGGATTTGATGGCCGTTGCTTTTTTTTACCCTTTAATCCGCAACGTTTTCTCATTTTTGGAGACCTGACCCCGGCCCGTTTAAAAAAGAAAGGCCCCTCGCGGAGCCCTCCTATGAACTTACGTTTGAAACTATCCAAGCAACTGTAGTACGGATTGAGGTGCCA
>JAAZML010000034.1 GCA_012798835.1 Clostridium sp. | reverse complement strand
CTTTCTATGTCCTCCTCGATCTCTAAGTTATATAATTTCGCTACTACAGGTATCTTAGCATCTACACCATCTTTTATTTTAAATACCCTAGATTCCTCCCCATCCTCATGTTTTAAATCAAAGTCTAGACGAGTCGCTGGAATTGTTACTTTCATATAGTTATCATCAAGAGCTCCTTCATGATATTCTGGAAATCCCATATAAGGATAAAAATCATCATCTGGATCAATACCCTCATACAAATCTCCGTAATATACGTTTATAAAAAAGTCTAAATCTATATCTTCTTTCCTATAATCTTTCAAGTAACTAAAATCATAATCTACATCATATATGGTTTTTCTCTTACCATTCTCTAACTCAGGTTTCACATGTATAGTTTTAAATCTGATAAATCTCCACAAATCCTCTTCAGTATATTCATAATCCATATCAAAATCAGGATCCTCAAGATCTATTTCTAATTCTAACATTGATATATTTAAATCTTCATCATAAGGTGTATTATATTCAATATTTTCAGTATTATAAAACCATAAATATGGAATTTCCCACCCTGCTATATATTCTTCCTTGAAATAATCTACTAAATTTTTTGTTTTATATGTGTAATAGTTTCCGTTTTTATCTTGATGTCTTTCTTGCTCAAAATAACTAGTTATAATACCTTCTACTTTCTCTAATCCTTCTATCTCAAATCTTATGTTTAAATTTTTAGTTTCCTCATCCCAAGTGTAATCCAGTGCCTTAAAATTAACAGGATCAGTTTTTTCTATATAAAATGTTCTATAGGTATGTGTGCCATCTGGTTTTATAAACCATGCTACAGCTTGACCGTTTGATCTACTTGTAGGTGGTACTGTTATTGTCATTGAATTTAATAATTTATTAGTATCCCCTCCAAAATCAGGTATATCAACTAAATATTTATATTTGCCAGTATAATCACTTCTAGGGTCATTAGAGGACCATGCGTCTCTATTTCTTACTTTCTTTGCCCATTCTTTTAGGATTTCTTGTCCGTATTTCTCACGCTCATCTACGTTTGAATCCTTCCCTAGATACAATTCCCCTACATGTCTTGAATCATTGTATTTTGTGGTAAAAGGCTCTACCCTTGCATTTTTATACCCATGTTTTTTAACATATTCTGTAGGATTAGGCATTACTTTTGTTCCTTTAGGTAGTGGATCTTCTCTATAAACTATATTTGTTACATTTCTATTGTCTTTGGTGTATCCCATATAGTTATAATTACCTAATGAATCTTTAGGATTAGGATTAACAGTTCGGTCATCCCCATAAAACATTATATTAAAATTTCTAGCAGAGTCATTGTTAAACTTTACAGATTTAGGACTATCACTTTTATCAGGAAATACATCTGCCCAATAAATATGCCTGTAAAAAGTTATATCCTTATTAGATATAAATGAAGTATACCCTTGCTTATACATTTCATTAAATTTATTAAAATCGTATATGTCAGAATAATCAAATGCCTTTAATATCCCAGGAGCAAGCATGTACACTTCACTCACAGCAAACGCTTCATTTACAAAAGAAAACATGATTATAGCTAACATTATAACGCTTATATATTTTTTTCTCACTTTATAACCCCCTTTAAAATTTAAAAAGAGCATATTAAATTAATATGCTCACTCTCCACTTCCCCAAACCCCTGTAATCAACAATTGTATTGAATTATTCTCAGTAGTATCTCCGCTTACTTCCACCCTACCACTAGAAATATCTCTCCACTTTGGCACTCCATCTTTCATATGCTCAGCTACTGCTTTGTCTATTTCCTTAGGGTCTATATTGTCCCCTAATCCTACTAATAAATCAAATAAAGCGTTTTTGTTTTTGTGATAATTGTATACCTCTAGGTAATGATACCCTTTATCCTGATAAACCAAAGCTGTGTTGTTATCTTTGTCTCTCATTTCAACTCCTGTACTAAAATCTCCTACTGTATACCCATACTTATCTGCTACCTTATTTGCAAAATCATATCTACTTCTATTTGCTTTAGGTTCTATCCCTT
>JAAZML010000157.1 GCA_012798835.1 Clostridium sp. | reverse complement strand
GTATTCGCTACTTTCTTCTGAAGTAGGTGTTACAGGAGGCACCCTATATTTTCCTCCATTTGTTTGCCCCCATACTAAAGGTGCTTGCTTTTGCTCATCAAATGTATAATATTGTTCTAAATAACGCTTATCTTGAACGAAAGGTCCATTATAGTTACCTCTAATATTAGCTGCAAGAGCTTGAGCGACAGGCCATCCATCGGGATGCTTTAAGACATCTTGCGTATACGTAGGATATCCATTGATCATGGTATAAGATACGCCTTCTTCCCCAAAGTTATAAAGCATATGCCCTGCTTCACTATAGGCAAAGTCTAAAAATCTAGCTGCTAGTTCAACATCTTTACATTGTGTTGTAATTGCTGCATTACCTTGGTTAGGATGGGGATTTTCTAGCTGCCCCATTTCAGGATAATCCCCTTTATTAAGAGTAGGATAAGGAGCTGCCGCTAACATATAGTTAGGATCAGATGCAATACCTGCATTCACCCAAACACCCATACGGCTTCCTGCCCAACCCATAGAGGCACCCGAAGTACCATTGGTCATCTGTGCACTAAGCTGATCAAGCTTTACGGTTGCAATATCTGGATCAACAAGACCTTCTTTATACCATTTTGCAAAGGTAGTTAAAAATTCTTTATATGGTTCCTCTGCAGCACCATAATGAATCTTTCCATCTTTACCTAGGTAAAAATTCCTTGTGCTTCCATATGCATAGGCAAAAGGAAGTGCGTTGGTTAAAGAGCCTGAGCCCCATTCAAAAGAGAAGGGTGCTGTTGCACCTTTTTCTTCCTTGAATTTTGTTAACACTGTGTACCATTCATCAATGGTTGTAGGCATTTCTAATGATAAATCTTCCAGCCAATCTTTTCTGATGATAGGGCCAATGGTTGGAAGTAATTCTTCATCTCCACGAATAAATGGATAAATGTAGTAATTTCCTGCATCTGTTTTTATCATCTTATCGATTTCAGGGTTTGCTGCAAGGTATGCTGAAAGGTTTGGGCTATATTTTTCTAAAACTTCATTTAAGGCAATAATATTTCCATCACCTATGGCTTTTTCTGGTCCCCCTGGATAGGTAAGCCATGAACGTTCGATTATATCTGGGAGTTCTCCAGAAGCGATCATTAAGTTAAACTGTTCGTCTGCCTGCCCTGCTGGTGGATGTAAAAACTCAATGGTAACTCCTGTACTTTTCATTAGGTTTTTTCCAAAGGGTGTGTCTCCAATGTTTGCATAATTAGCAGATACACTTCCTTCGATGTTCATCCAGTAGGTAAGCACCTTATCTGTCTTGATTGGATAACTAAATTCACTTACTTCTGGCGTCTTGTCTGTGGTGGCTGCTGGCGTACTTTTACTTGGTGCTGGGGTGTCTGTAGTCTTTTTATCCGTAGTTCCTTTGCAACCTGCAAAAGTGGCTATGGCTAAAATAGTTGCTAGCATGGCCGAAAAAATTCTTCTCTTCATGAATCTAACTCCTCCCTCAATCTTTATTATTTTTATAAAAATAGACCATTCATGCGAATGTTATTTTCTTCGCCTTGCCATTCGCATCAATATGCTCTACCTTTATGTGATTGTATTAAACCATAACTTTATACATAAAAATAGATTTATTTTCTAAAATCCATGTGC
>JAAZML010000122.1 GCA_012798835.1 Clostridium sp. | reverse complement strand
TTATTCTGAGATGATGGGTGAGATAGAAGAAGTAATAGAGGATATAAAATTAAGTGGGGATAATGATGTTCAAATAGCTTTTAATACCAACTATTTTCTTGATGTAATTAAGGTTTTTACTGGTGAATGTGAAGAAATTGACATACATTTATCTGGTGCATTAGGTCCGGCACTAATTCAAAATCCCAAAAAAGATAATTATCTATATGTTCTAGTTCCCCTACGAACAACCAGCTAGGAGAGTGATTTTCATACTTTGAAACTGAGGCAAGTAGAAGCCAGAGATTTTCGTAATATTACACGGTTGGATTATCACCCTGAACCTGGTTTGAATATATTACTGGGAGATAATGCTCAGGGTAAGACTAACCTGCTAGAGTCAATTTATGTACTTAGTACCGGTAGTTCCTTTCGTACTGGTCAGGATAAGAACATGGTTCGGTACGGAAAAGAAGCTTTTATTTTACGCGGTCGTTATAGTTATAACGAAAGAGATATTGAAACGATCTTAACTTATAGTTTAAAAGAAAGAAAAAGCTTCGCAATTAACTCGAAAAAAACTACTTTTAACCATAGCGATCGTCTGCGGGTGGTTCTTTTTACTCCAGACGATTTATATTTGATTAAAGGCTCACCAGGAAAGCGCCGGCAATTCCTGGATTTTATTCTGGGACAAATACAAAGCGAATACGGTTACAACCTGGCCAATTATGGTAAAATATTAAAAAAGAGGAATTTTTTATTAAAAAGGGAACAATCTAATACCAGGTCTTTTAAAATTATAGAGGAGATTTTCATAGAAAATGCTGCTCGCATAATACTGGCACGAATAAATCTCATAAGTATTCTGGATGAAAGCAGTTCCTCGATTTATAAAGAAATTAACCAGGAGGGCCAGCTAAAAATCAGATATGCACTTTCAATTCCAATTGATAGTGGTAAAATAAATTTGGAGATTTTAAAAACAGCTCTGAAAAAACAAATACAAGAAAAAACAGAGCAGGAAAGAAGAAGAAAAAGTACCCTGGTTGGTCCTCACCTGGATGATATGCATATCTACCAGGACGGTCGGATGGCAAGATATTTTGCCTCTCAAGGTCAACAGAGAAATATTGCGGTAGCCTTGAAACTGGCAGAACTTTATACCTTCAGGAAAATTAGCAGTTTTTACCCGGTTTTTTTGCTGGACGAGGTATTATCCGAACTTGACGCCCAAAGAAGGCAATTACTGCTGGATCACCTACAGGAAGCAGCATTTCAAAGCTTCCTAACTTCGGTATATTTGAACGACATTGAATATGGACAAGCAGCAGTATCTACGGTAGAAAAAGGAAAAATACAATGAAAGGGGTAATACCGTGTATATTCACCTGGGAAACAATTACATTATATCTTCACAAAATTTAATAGCTATATTAAATATAGAACCCCCATTATCAGAAGATCTTATAGATATTATCGATACCGCTAAACTGGATAAAAAATTAATTAATATTAGTAAAAAGGGTAAAGAAAAAGCCCTGATTGTTTGTGATAATAAGGTTTATTTATCACCTATTTCATCTACTA
>JAAZML010000004.1 GCA_012798835.1 Clostridium sp. | reverse complement strand
TAAGCCCTTTTACATCTTCAAGGCCCTTTATCTCAAGCCCAGCTTCATATTCAGCTGGATATCCTTTTGATGACATTACAATACATACAGCACTTTTATTTTTCCATTTTATTGTCATTTCATCTAATCTGTCCTCTACAACTGCTTCCATGATTTCTATCAAATCTGTATCTAGTAATGGCAGGACAGCCTGTGTTTCCGGATCACCGAAACGGCAATTATATTCAAGGACTTTTACTCCTTCTGATGTGAGCATAAGTCCTGCATAGAGGATTCCTTTATATGTAATCCCCTCCATCTTCATTGCATTAACAGTCTTTTTTAATACTTCCTCTTCAACCATTTGAGCTAATTCCGAAGTATAAAAGGGGCTTGGGGCAAATGCACCCATCCCACCGGTATTAGGGCCTTTATCATTATCATAGACTCTTTTGTGGTCTTGAGAACTTATCATAGGGATTACAGTTTTACCATCAGTGAAAGCTAGAATCGATAATTCCCTTCCTTCTAAACATTCCTCAACTATAATTTTATCTCCGGCATCGCCAAATTCTTTATCTTCCATTATTTTTTTAATGGCAGATTCCGCCTCTTGTTGGGTATTAGAGATTATTACACCTTTTCCTGCTGCTAAACCATCTGCTTTAATAACTACAGGTGGGCCTATTTCCTTTATAAAATCCTGGGCCTTTTCCGGGTTATCGAAAACTTTGTATTTAGCAGTAGGAATTCCGTACTTTGTCATAAGGTTCTTCGCAAATATTTTACTCCCTTCTAATTGAGCAGCATCTTTAGAAGGTCCAAATATCTTTAATCCGTTTTTCTCAAATACATTTACTATGCCAGCTACAAGGGGTATTTCTGGGCCAACTACAGTTAAGTCGATATTTTTATCTTTTGCAAATTCTGCTAGTCTTTCGATATTTTTAACATCTATATCAACACATTCCCCAACCTCACTAATACCGGCATTACCCGGTGCACAGTAAATTTTCTTTACTAAAGGACTTTGGGCTATCTTCCATATTAATGTATGTTCCCTTCCTCCTCCACCAACTACCATTATCTTCATATTTCTCACTCCTGTTATGATTAATGTTTAAAATGCCTCATCCCTGTAAATACCATAGCAATATTTGCTTTATCTGCCACTTTTATTGATTCCTCATCTCTAATAGAACCACCGGGCTGTATAATCGCAGTAATACCGGATTTCTCCGCGGCTTCAACAACATCTGGGAAAGGGAAAAATGCGTCAGATGCTAGTACAGAACCTTTGGCTTTATCCCCTGCCTGTCTAATAGCATTTTGAGCAGCCCATATCCGGTTTGTTTGCCCAGGACCTATTCCTACTGTTTGTTCATCTTGTGCTAACACAATAGCATTTGACTTAACATGTTTTACAACTGTCCATCCGAAAAGCAAATCTTCCATTTCTTTAGCTGTTGGTTTGCGGTTTGTTACTACTGTAAGGTCTTCAGGATTAATTTTACCTTTATCAACTTCTTGTATCACAAATCCACCTTTTACCCGCTTCATATCCAACATTCCTTCAGATTTGCTTGGTATAGATAATTCATGTATCTTCAGAAGTCTAATATTCTTTTTCTGTCTCAGTATTTCAAGGGCTTCTTTATCATAATCCGGAGCAACAACTACTTCTATAAAAATGGAATTGATATCTTTTGCCGTAGGTACATCTATTATCCTATTTGACGCAATAATACCACCAAATATTGAAACAGGATCAGCTTCAAATGCTTTCCTATATGCTTGATATATAG
>JAAZML010000121.1 GCA_012798835.1 Clostridium sp. | reverse complement strand
TTTAATGTAAAGGGTAAAGGGATAAAAGAGAAAAATGAATGGAAAAATAGCAAACACTACGAATTTGCTCAGAGGACCATAGATAGTTGGCCAGACTGGAAAAAGGAGATTAGTGAAAAGGTGATCCGTCTTGCGACAAGATCGTGATATGGGTACTTTTGCCCACCGTGTGGCAGGGGGACGTTTTGTTTGCCACATTCCCGCAAACGCGGGTGCAAACGCGGGGACGGTTCTCCGTTTGCCTTGCAACAGCACAACTGCGGGACAGGAGAAACGTCCCCCTGTCTTATACTATTTGACGCTTACAGAGAACGGCACAGGGTTTTGCAGCTTGCCGTTCCCTGTTTTCTAGTTAAATATGGACTTTAAAATATCTCCTGTGATCTAGGGGGACGGGAACTTGGGCTCATTTTTTACTGACTGTAAGGTGATGAGAAATACTGTTTCGGTACCGCGGGTAAATAAAGGATTTTTCTAGTAGGGAATCACGCAGGCGGCCATTGGCCACTTTACTTTTTAATAGCCAATGATCACCAAAAATCATATCTAACACCCCATGTTGTTCCATCTACATTACCTTGATTATAATGATTTAGGTATTTAAGTTAATGGCACTTAAATAAACGGTCTTATTGCATGACAAGGTGGAGAGTAGGCAATTGGAGGGGGAGTTCAATGGCCGGTAAACGACAAATAAACCATGCCTGGAATGAGGCGAAAACAGTTCGTGGTAAAAACATAGATAGTTGGTGGTGTGACCCGACCGGCAGTATCTTGCACATTCGGCCCGATGTTTTGGGGGTTATAGATTGTGGGATATAGTAGGGCCACCAAATCCCATAAAATTTTGGTTCTATCTGTCCCGGGGCGACCTTGACAGGGCCCCGACAAAGGAAAACCCGCGTTCCTCTTTTACAATAGATGAAGAAGTCCACTCATATCGAAAAAAACGATAAACCAAATCCACTGTCTCCCTTTCCTTTTAGGTCTCTCCTCTTACGGAAAAGACCATCGGGTAAATTGGTTCCGCAGCTTTCTAATTTGTGAACATACTTTGGAGGACAATATGCAGGAAGAAACATTTTTTTGGCGAATAGAAAGGAAAGCGAGTGTATGGCATAGCTATGCTATATATGTAGCATATAACAAATAGGATGATGATCATCTATGGGGATTAACTGGCCAGACAAGAAAAACTTTGCCTTTACAATAGTAGATGATACAGATAATGGTACAGTAGAAAACACAAAGCCTGTCTACGACTTTTTATATGAACAAGGAATAATAACTACTAAAACAGTCTGGGTATACCCTTCCCGGGATAAATTTACCGGGGGGGGGGTTGCTTGACGAAAACTACCTTTCATTTATCACTGACTTAAAAAATAGAGGTTTTGAAATAGCCCTACACAATGTTGGTTCCGGTAAATTTACCAGAAAAGAAATAATAGACGGGTTTAATATATTTAACAGGGAACTTGGTTTCTATCCAAAACTGCATATCAACCATGCCAGTAATCCCGACAATATTTATTGGGGCTATGAAAGGTATAAATCTCCCCTAAAAAATGCTATGGAATTGATCTATGGTGGAAAAAGGAAATATTATGGTACCGACATCGAATCCGATTATTTTTGGGGTGACATATGCAAGGAAAAAATTACCTATATCAGGAATTATACCTTTAATGATATAAACACATTAAAAGTTGATCCTAGGATGCCATATATTGACAAGGATAAAGAAAAATATAGTAACTTTTGGTTCAGCTCTTCCGATGGCCATACAGTCAATGAATTTAATGCTTTATTGGCGAAGGACAATATAGATAGATTAGAATCCGAAGGCGGCGCATGCATAGTTTATACACACTTTGCATCCCAATTTGTTGATAGTGCCGGAAGGATAGACAGGGAATTTGCAAGGAATATGGAATACTTATCCGGCAAAAACGGCTGGTTTGTACCAGCGTCTACC
The DNA here is from genome assembly GCA_012798835.1 of Clostridium sp. Taxonomy (GTDB): domain Bacteria; phylum Bacillota; class Clostridia; order Acetivibrionales; family Acetivibrionaceae; genus Hungateiclostridium. The sequence continues at coordinate 1,362 of JAAZML010000121.1, read as the reverse complement.
CTTTTGGATTACTTACTTAAACAAAGGGAAAATAAATATGTAACAAGGAATTATTTGCGCAGGTTAGATTTTAGGTGGGCTTTAGATAGGGTCGTGAAGAGATTGAGGTTTAAGAGATAGGTGAAACTATATGCAAAATCTTTGGATATTAAACCATTACGCCGGTACTTCCGGCGGGCGGCACTACAAATTTGCCAAAAACCTTACAGAAGATGGTTACAATGTTAAGGTATTTAGGGCAAGCACCTTTCACAAGCGAAATGAAAACAAAATAACGGATGGAAGACAATACTTATATGAATTACACAATGGTGTACCCTATGTTTTCATAAAGACTAGGGATTATGTAGGCAATGGAAAAGATAGGGTAAAAAACATGTTTGATTATGCTTGGGGTTTACTATCAGTAACAAAAGAATTTGACATCAAAAAGCCGGACATAATTTATGCCTCCTCTGTACACCCCCTAACCTGGCTTGCGGGTTATATACTTGCTAAAAGGTACAATGCCAAATTTATAGCTGAAACAAGGGATCTTTGGCCGGAAACTTTAGTGGCGATGGGTAGAATTAAAAGGAATAGTATTCCCGCGAAATTACTATATACATTGGAAAGGTTTATATATAAAAAGGCCGATGCACTCATCTTTACTTTCCCCGGTGGGAAAGATTATGTAAATAATATTGGTTTAGATACAACAAAGGTTAGGTATATAAATAATGGCGTAGATTTGACGGAATTTGTGGATAATAAACAAAAATACATAGTGGAAGATACGGATTTAGACAATGAAAATACTTTTAAGGTTCTTTACACCGGCTCAATGGGACAAGCCAATGCACTCAATTATTTGTTGGAAGCGGCAAAAATAATAAATGAAAAAGGCTTTAAGGATATCAGATTTATACTTTATGGCGATGGGTATCAAAAAGAGGAATTAGTGAATTATGCCAGGGACAATAATATTTCAAACGTGGTATTTAAGGGCAGGGTTGAAAAAAAATATATACCCAATGTACTTTCCAAGGGGAATCTAAATATTTTTACGGGTAAGCATATCTATTTGTATAAATACGGTCTAAGCCTGAATAAATTGTTCGAGTATTTTGCCTCAGGCAAACCCATTGTATCAAATATGGAATGTGGATATAACCTACTGGAAAAATATAAATGCGGTTTTACTGTGCCAGGGGGTTCAGCTGAAACCTTATCAGAAGGAATATTAAAATTTTACCATATGCCCCAAAGGGAATATGAAAGTTACGGTCAAAATGCCTTGATAGCAGCTAGGGATTTTGACTTTAAAACCTTGACCCGCAAACTGGAAAAGATACTAGGAGAAATCTAAATAAGGAGGGTGGA
>JAAZML010000126.1 GCA_012798835.1 Clostridium sp. | reverse complement strand
TAGATCTCCCCGGTGTACTTATCCCGAAACCGCCGAATGACGTTATACTTCATTGGCGGCCACCTCCCTTAACCCTCTTCGGTCGTCGTATCGACTACCGTTACTGCTGCGACTACATCACCCTGGTTAGTCTCGATGATGATGCTATATTCCTCGTCCTCGGTAAGTGTCGCCAGGTAAGCAGTTTTCAGCGTCACCTTGTTGTCGGCCACGGTATAATTAGTATCCTTCGTCAACTTATCCTCGCCGTTGTAGACATCTGTTACGGTTATACTGCCCTCATTGGCAGCCACCGTTAGCACCACGTCCGCATAACCGTCCCCTTCTGGATTGAGGTCGAACGTGGCCGTTTCTGGGCTAACGGTTAAGCGGATTTTTTTAGTAACGCAAATGCCTTGGTATCGAGCACGCCGCCGTCAACGATAGTATAGGCTGCATAGTCAACCGTGCGGGCCTTGACGTGTTCCTCTGTTGCAAGGCTCATGGGCTCATTGGTGTTTAATATATAGCTTTTACCTGGGTTTCCGATGATAATACTATCTGCGCTCACCCCTGCGTCAGCTTTAACTACCATACCGAACATTCTGCCTACACCGCCGGAAGTCACATCAGGAATAAACAGCGGACGTTTATTGTCATCAACTAAATTTGCAAGCTGGTTCCATATAGTAGCGTTGTTTGCGTAAATTGCACAGCCAGCCAAATAGGACGAGTGGATTTTGCCTATAGCTTCGGTTATTTTTGCATAAGTCAGCGGGTCGGGCGTTGCAGCTGTCGGATTGTAGGTCACAACCTGTGGGGTATTGCTTTCCGCATTAAGTGCAGTTTCAACTCCCAAGGGTTCAGGTTTAAACGTATCACTCTCGCCCGGCTTCCCTTTACCCTGTGCTATTGCGGTTCCAAGAGCAACTCCAACTCTTTCGCCAAGTTCATTCTTGATGAAAGGTATAAAATCTTCTACAGCCATAGCACGCAACTTCCAAGATACAGTAATAGCTTTTGCAAGTTCGCATCCGCTTAAAGTGAGCTGCCCGAATATATTTTTCTCGTCAGCTGTTGCTGTGTCCTCGTCATACCAAGCAGCGTCTCCTTCTGCGATAGAATCGTGTCGGTTAATAACGAGGGTCCCCTTAACGTTATACTTCTTAACATCGGCGAGAAGCGGATACATTTCCTCCGCTCGTTTCCAGATACCGGCCACTACGGTCTGAGGGATTAAAGTAGGAGTATTTTCTGTAGTATGCGTATAGGCGTTATTGAATTCAGCGTTTACCTTGTCAAATATAACTTTTTCGTTGTCTTCAAGCTTCCTGCCCATCATCACTTTTGCCCAGGCGGCTTCATAAACTTTAGTTTCGTCTACTTTGACGTCTTTTACAAGGATATCCACTTCTTTTCCTCCTTTCACTTCTACTGATTTGTTCTCAATGTCTGTCACCTTTGTTTTGTCTTTCAGTGCGTTCATGTTTGCGTTTGCTAGTTTAATCTCTTCCCATTTGTTGTCTAATGCCTCAACCTCTTTCATCTTCGCATTAGACTCATCAATTTTACCTTCTGCGATCAAGCCCTCAATTTCTTTCAAGAGGGCATTTCGCATTTCTAAATATTTTTCCTTATTCATCTTTCAGATCTCCTTTCAATTTTAAAAAGTTTAATTTGGCCATTAATAAAGCAGACTCACTTTTTGCAGTCTGCTCTTTAATCATTCTTTTTACTTTTTCCATTTGACTTTGAGTTGGTAGGCTAAATGTGCTGGCCACAAGTGGAACCGGCTCTGTTTTATCCTCAAACATTATGGCATCTATGAGGCCTTTTTCTTTAGCTTGCTCTGCTGTCAGCCATGTCTCATGTTCCATCATGTCAAGAACTTCCTCTTTGCTCATGCCGGTTTTGGCCATATATGCAGATGCTAAAGCTTCGTCGGCGGTTCTTAAAACCTCAGCCATATGTTCCATATCGCTATGATTGCCCCTCACCCCGGAAGATACGCAATGCACCATCATTAAAGCAGTTGGTGACATTTCACAATACCGTGCCATAGCAATTACACTTGCAGCACTACAAGCTTCTCCAACTATCTTTTGTTTTACGTCACCTTTATAGAACCTTAACATGGTATAAATTTCAGATCCTACATCAATAATTCCACCAGGTGAATTTATATAAGTTTCTATATCTTCGCCATTAGCTTCATTTAATACCTTTTCAACATCATTTGGACAAGTGCTGTCTTCCTCGAACCAGTCATAAAACCATTTATAACTGTTCGGGATAATTACACCTTTGATATTTATTTTTCTTGCCACCTGCTCACCTCCTATTCATCTGCTGGTCTAGTATCCAATCTTCTGATATACTCGTCCCCGCCTTTCCTGGGTGCCATGTTAAGTATTGCTCTTACTTCATTAGGATTCATAATTCCTCTGTCTACGTATTGCACTAAATTGAGTTTCGTCTGCATGCTAGCAAAATTTAAGTTTGAACTTTCAAATATTATCTTATTCCCAAAGCCTCTCTCCCTTCTTGAGAATAATTTTCTTGTATACTCCCCACTCAATTGAATTATGTCAGGTTCTACAGTAGATTCGTAATAAGAGATCCATTCATCTTCATCGTAGCTACCCTGTATAATTTTTGCGTTCGTGTTAAAAAATGAATATATCCTCTGCACTGTGTTATCCATTTGCTTATGATTCGGCACATAGTCTTTAGGTTCGACCTGTTGAGCGTCAGCTTTGGCATCTGTGGCAGCAGCTCCTACGGTTTCGCTTTCGATGTTCATATAATCATCAATGAATTGTTTTGTCTGCTTCTTTAGGTCCTCTGGCCTTAATGTTTGGTTATATTTAAGCAGCCATTTAATGATATTTGAATTTTTAATTGCTTTTACAATACCTTGATCAGTTGTGTTGACTATCTCCATGAGTGGGGTCAATGTTTTAGCAGGTGACTCTCCAAATATCTCGTTATTATTAAAGTCTTTTCTAAGATGAATTATATCGGTATACCTAAATGTCATCGTTCTACCATTTCGTAGAGTAAACCTTAAAAATAGCTCCCCTTGATCATTTTGTAATGCGTCACATGTTATTGCGGTTATGGGGTATATCTCCATCGGATAGCCATTTTCATCTCTGTTGATGTATGCAAAAGCATTGTTGTTTAATTCAAGTTGTGTAACTAGCTTTTCTTGTAACATTTGCCCGGTCATGTATGGGTTAGGCTCTTCTAAAAGAAACCTTATATATGCTTCCGGATTGACCTGCATCCCGTCAGGACCATTTCTGATATGTTTACCTACTGCCTTGCCTATCGCTCTAGCTTTGGGCCTTATTGCAGCTCTCACTATGTCGGATTGATATAAATTACCATTCCAAGCGTAAAACCCATCCCCCTCATCGGTAATCATTCGATACTTTGATACCGTGACGGTCCTGTTTTTAGGTTTGAACAAATTAAAAAACCCCAAAGTATCACCTCCTCGCTAAATCAAATTCGTGTAATCTTCGTAATGTCTTTCCAATACAACGTAAGCATTAAGCAAGCCCGCAAAGCCATCTATTCTTTTCCGTTGATTCTTACCTTTTGTAGGCTGTATGTTATCATTTTTGTCTATGTCTACCGATACATTAGACAAGTTCCATTTAAGTATCGGCGAATTGTTATAGTTGATTTTCTTGGCCGCCAAATCGGCCCCCAATGACTTCATAGGCCCTGACAGGGTTTTCTTTCCCTGGATAACCGGCTCCATACTCTTTTCTCCAAAATAATTTTTCATTTCCTCCACAAAGTAGGTTGCGCTCCAGCTGTCATACCCTATCCAAGGGAGGTATATATCCATTTCATTCTGTACCTCTAAAAACCACTGGGTAACAAATTTATAATGCACTTTATTCCCCGGAGTGGTCCTTAAAAGCCCCATCTCCTTCCAAACATCGTACGGAATTTTATCTTCCCTTGCCCTTTGCTCCAATAATTCCTCTGGAAGCCAATACATTTGCAAAACATAAACAGATGGATCATCCCTAACCATAAAGATAACCGTTGCATTGGTAAGGTCGGTTGTGCTTGAGAGGTCGACCCCACCTATACCATACCTTGGCTTTAATTTCTTTAAATCAAATGTAGCTGTATTGTTTAAGTCCTCGAATGTTAACCATGCCTCTGTAGATGTTTCCCTTATGTTAAAATCCTTGCAAAGTAGGTTCTTAACTAGCAATGGGTTTTTCTTCGCTTTTTCAACCTCGCTTTTTAAGATGTCATAATTCTTTATAGTGCCTAGCCCAGGATTAGCTTTTACCCATTTACTCTCATCAGTCCATTCCTTACGTTCATCAAGTTCATATATAAAAGCTATGGTTCTTTCATCCCTATATCCATTAGGGTCACCATAGCCATTTATAATCATCTCACACTCGTCATATATGACATCGTATATATCTTCTCTAACCGTTCCCGCTGTAGTAGTAATAAATATTAATGGTTGTTTCCTGGCCGATATGCCCCTGGCTAATATGTCATAGAGAGCCAGTCCATTTTTCCATTGCTGGAGCTCGTCCAGCAACACACAATGAAGGTTTAGGCCATCTAGCGTGTTATAATCGCTCGATAGTGGTTTAAAAGTTCCAAAGTTATAAACCTTGCTGGATAGCTCACCCGATAGGGGCTTTATCCTCTTTTTTAACGCTGGACTCATCATTACCATGGCTTTAGCCGCTTCCCAAATCTTTTTAGCCTGGTCTCGCGTTGTTGCAGCGCTTACCACCTCGGGTCCCATTTCGCCATCTGCTATTTGCATATATAGGCCTACCGCACTAGCAACTAAGGATTTCCCATTCTTTTTGCCAACTATCCACACGGCCCTACGATATTTTCTATACCCATCATTATCAATGAACCCAAATATAGTAGCTATCATAGCTCTTTCCCATGTTTCAAGGACTATCTTCTGTCCCCCCAACTCCCCTTGCGAGTGCCTACAGTATTCTTCTATGAAATATATTGCATGATTGGCCCGTTCGTTGTCATAATGCCACCTTCCAGGATTCCCCATATCATGAACGACTTTTTTATAGGTTTTGTGTATCTTTTTAGGAACTACCACCCGACCACTTTCTATGTCATCCCAATATTCTCGTATATAATTATCTCGTGGCAACAAAGGCATCAAACCCATCATCATCTTTTTTCGCTTCTTGTTTTGGGATGAGGTCGCTAAGCTGCTTAATAATGCTTTGATAGTTTTTATTCATGGTGTTATATAGCCTAGCTACTGGTCTCTCTCTTTCATACGGATCAGTCTTCTCCGATTGCGTAAACATTTCTACATAACCATTTTCATCAATATCATTTTCCCAATCTTCTAGAGTTACGCGCATATATGCGGCCCGCTGGATAAGACCGTCAATGATTGCCTTGTTATCTTTGTCTATATTTTTATAAATCCTTTTAAGTCGTCGTTCTTCTTTCTTGATTCTTTCATCTTTGGTTAACTTTTTCTTTTTGGCCACATATATCACCTCTTTTTATGGCATTTTTAGGGTAGGGGGGTCACGTGCGAAGCCTGTGTGTTGTTTGAAGG
>JAAZML010000050.1 GCA_012798835.1 Clostridium sp. | reverse complement strand
TTGATATAGAATACAAACCCTCTTTTAAAATAGAGGATTTCGGGGTCAAGGAGATTAAAAAAAATCTTACTACTGAATTACTAAATATTAGAGAAAGGGAACTCAAAAGATGTGTAACATTAGTAGGTCCCCATAGAGACGATTATCTCATGGGGCTTGATGGATTAGATCTTAAAATATACGGTTCCCAAGGTCAGCAAAGGACAGCAGTGTTGTCTATAAAACTTGCAGAGATTGAGATAATCAAAGATGAAATAGGAGAAAATCCGATTCTTTTGCTTGATGATGTTATGTCTGAACTTGACAGTACGAGAAGGAAATTTCTTATTGAAAATATAGAGGATATTCAAACATTTATTACATGTACGGAAATAGATCCTTTATTTTCTGAACATAAAAGGTTTTCTACATTTATACATGTGGCTGATGATTTAGCAGTAATTAAAGATGAATTTTAAAACAAAGCATTTGCAGTTTATATTGCGTTGGGATAGAATAGATAAAGCAGTAACATGAGTACAGGATTTATTTTTTCAAGGACCTTAGCATAATATTTTTTATCATTATGCCTTAAACTGCGTATAGATTTCATGGGTATTTTGATAGGGCCAGAAAATTAAAATATATGAATTAATAAGATTTTTCAATAAACCTGATTTGTTAAGTAAGAACGAAAAAAAGTTTGGAGGATAATTATGTTTTTGCATATTGGAGGAGAATATGTTGTTTTAACTAAAAATATAATTGCAATTATGGACATGGAGACTACGACAGTTTCCAAGTCTACAAAAGAGTTTTTAACCGTTGCAGAGGAGGAAGGTTTTGTAGAAAGTATTTCAAATGAAATACCCAAGTCTTTTATAATAACAGAAGTTGATAAAAAAAGTAAAATATTTTTGTCGCCTATTTCCTCTATTACCCTTCAAAAGAGAACGGGATTTTTTAAAAAAAGATAGAATACCGGCCGTAAATAAGGATATCATCGGTTGGTGTAGTCGTCATGTAATTAGGAGGAGAAAATGCAGAAGAAAAATAATTATGATGAAACTAATATACAGGTATTAGAAGGCCTTGAAGCTGTTAGAAAAAGACCAGGCATGTATATTGGTAGTACAGCCTCAAGGGGTTTACACCATATAGTGTACGAAATAATGGATAATAGTATAGATGAGGCAATGGCGGGTTTTTGTAATAAAATCAGGATTATAATTAACAAAGATAACTCTATTACCAACATTGATAATGGTAGAGGAGTTCCTGTTGGAATACACCCTAAAATGGGGGTATCTACCGTTGAGGTAGTTCATACTATACTACATGCAGGCGGAAAATTTGATACCCAGGGCTATAAGGTTTCCGGAGGGCTTCATGGTGTGGGTGCCGCTGTAGTAAATGCCCTTTCTGAGTATATGGTTGTTGAGGTTTTTCGAGACGGAAAAATATATAGACAGAGATATGAACGTGGTATTGTTATGTCAGATTTGGAAGTTGTAGGCCAAACAGATATTACAGGTACCAAAACAACTTTTTTGCCGGATACCCAAATATTTGATGAAGTAGAATTTGATTTCGAAATTTTATTAAAAAGATTTAGAGAGCTTGCATTTTTAAATAAGGGTCTAAAGATAATACTAAGGGATGAAAGACCTGATGAGCCCATTGAAAAGGAACTCCACTATGAAGGCGGGATAGTTTCTTTTGTAGAATATTTGGACAGAAACAAAAATCCTTTGCATGAGCCTATCTACTACAACGGGAGCCGAGAGGATTCCTTTATGGAAATAGCGATGCAATATAATAAAGATACCTACACTGAAAATATACATAGTTTTGTAAACAATATTTCAACAATTGAGGGAGGCACCCATTTAACAGGCTTTAAGGCAGCTATAACAAAGGTTTTAAATGATTATGGAAGAAAATTCAACCTCATTAAGGAAAATGAAAAAAATCTTCTCGGGGAGGATGTCAGGGAAGGCTTGACCGCAGTAATAAGCATAAAACTATCCGAACCCCAATTTGAAGGGCAGACCAAAACTAAATTAGGGAACAGCGAAGTAAGGGGATTTGTGGAAAGTATTGTAACTGAGAGATTTTTGGCTTATTTGGAGGAAAACCCTGCAATTTCAAAGCTTATTATTGATAAGTGTATGGAGTCGGCCAGAGCACGCGAAGCGGCAAGAAAGGCTAGAGAACTTACAAGAAGAAAAAGTGTACTTGAATCATCGACACTTCCAGGAAAGCTTGCTGACTGTTCCGAAAAGGATCCCTCCTTATGTGAAATTTATATTGTTGAGGGTGACTCAGCCGGGGGATCCGCAAAACAGGGAAGAGATAGAAGATTTCAGGCAATTCTTCCTCTGTGGGGTAAGATGTTAAATGTTGAAAAATCTAGAATTGATAAAGTATAGGGTAACGAGAAGCTTATACCGGTTATAACTGCTTTGGGAACAAGCATAGGTGATGATTTTGATTTGGGCAAACTGCGTTATCATAAGGTTATAATTATGGCGGATGCGGATGTTGATGGCTCCCATATTAGGACTTTGCTGTTGACGTTTTTTTATAGATATATGAACCCGTTGGTTGAAAATGGGCATATATATATAGCTCAGCCTCCATTATATAAGATTGCCAAAGGTAAAGAGGAAATATATGCTTATGATGATTCCGAGATTGAAGATATTGCCAGGGAAAGACAATGGAAGAAGGGAGACTTTGGTATCCAAAGATTCAAGGGCCTTGGGGAAATGAATCCAGAGCAGCTTTGGGAAACTACCATGAACCCCGAAAAAAGAACCATACTAAGAATTGATTTAGAAGATGCAATTGCAGCGGATGAGATATTTACAACCCTAATGGGGGAAAAGGTCGAGCCTAGAAGGGAATTTATACAATCCTATGCAAAGACGGTCAAGAATTTGGATATATAAACAAGGTGTGCTTTAAGATTTAGTTCTTATTTAACCGGTGAAGCAAAAAAATAAGTTTACTGGTAAAGACCTTATAATGTTAAAGGCAAATATGTTTCACGTGAAACATATTTGCCTTTAATCATATACAGCTAGAGAACTAGCCTTTTTGCACTATTTGAATCAATATGTATGGGATCAAATATTAATACTATCGTTGGCACTCGCAAAAGCCAGTTTATAATAGTCAAATATGTTTAAGTTAAATAATTATTGTATTTGTTCTATATCTACCTGTTATATGATATAATTAACTAGTGAATTTGATAGGCTATATAAAGTTGGGATTCTTTTAATTTTATCGCCAAATACGGAGATAAAATTATTTTGTAGTAGGCTATGTGTTTTATAAAAGTAAAATGTTTATATATTATATTTATAAGATAAGCATAATATCAAGGAGTGAGTTTGATGTCGAAAATAATTGCAGTAGCCAATCAAAAGGGTGGCGTGGGGAAAACAACTACTGCAGTAAACCTTAGTTCGTGCCTTGCCTACAAAGGCAAGAAAGTTTTATTACTTGATGTAGATCCCCAGGGAAATACCACCAGCGGACTGGGTATAGATAAGAAAAAAATTAAAAAATCTACATACGATGTATTAATTAATGAGGTTAATATTAAAGATACTCTAGTTAGTACGCCGGTCAAAAACCTTGAATTATGCCCATCTAATATAGAATTAGCAGGCGCAGAGGTTGAATTAGTTCCATCAATTTCACGGGAAACCAGACTAAAAAATGCGTTAACCGATATAAAAGATAATTATGATTTTATCATTATAGACTGTCCACCTTCTTTAGGCCTTTTGACTTTAAATTCCCTAACAGCAGCTGACAAGATACTTGTGCCGATCCAGTGTGAATACTACGCATTAGAGGGGCTTAGCCAACTTATGGAGACGGTTAAACTTGTCCAACTTCATCTTAATAAAGAACTTGATGTTGAAGGTGTGGTTCTTACGATGTTTGACGCAAGAACAAACCTGTCAATACAAGTTGTCGACGAAGTAAAGAAATATTTCAAAAATAAAGTCTACAGGACAATTATACCTCGGAATGTAAGATTGAGCGAGGCTCCAAGCTATGGGCTACCAATTATTTTATACGATCCAAAATCCAGGGGAGCTGAATGTTATTTAGACCTCGCCGAAGAGGTAATTGAATATTCAGAGGGGGATTTAAAATGAGTAAGAAGGGATTGGGCAAGGGACTGGGGGCATTAATTACTGCGGCCGGAAAGGATATATCAACTGATAAAGGGGTACTTGAGCTAAGCATAAATGAAGTTGAGCCCAATGTAGGGCAGCCAAGGAAAAGTTTTGATGATGAAAAGTTAATAAAGCTTTCCGAGTCAATAAAAAAGCATGGCATTGTACAACCGATTATAGTAAAAAGTGAAGACGGTATTTATCGGATTGTTGCTGGGGAGAGAAGATGGAGGGCTGCCAGATTGGCTGGCCTTAAGACTGTTCCTGCGCTTGTTAGGGATTTAACCGATAAGCAGGTTATGGAAGTTGCACTTATCGAAAATCTCCAGAGGGAGGATCTAAATCCTATTGAAGAAGCAGAGGCCTACGAAAGGCTCCTTAACGATTATAGTATGACCCAAGAACAGTTATCCGAATCTATAGGTAAAAGCAGATCGGCAATATCTAACACAATCAGGTTATTAGGATTGAAGGATAAAGCAAAAAATCATCTGCTGGATCAGGAAATAACCAGCGGCCATGCAAGGGCAATATTACCAATCGAGGATAAGGAGTTGCAGGGGAAAATATGCGATATCATAATTGAAAAGAATCTTACGGTAAGGCAAACCGAAAATCTTGTAAAAAAATATTTGAGTGGCGTAGTGGAAAAAAAGAGAGAAAGGGTATATAATAGTGAAATAGCAAAAATTGAAGAAAACCTTAGAGGCATACTGGGTACAAAGGTTAGCCTAATATCAAACAAAAAAAAGGGTAAGATAATGATAGAATACTACTCACAGGATGAGTTAGAACGCCTTATATCTATGTTTGACAGTCTTGGCTTAAAATAGGATGCCGTAGCTTCGTTTTTAAGGGGTTTTCTGCACCACAGTAATACCATTTATCAAATAGGTACGGATTATCCCAAAAACAGCGTTTAAATTAGTTATAGGCCTTTTTAAGGGTTGTTTTATTTTAGTGTTCAAGAAAAAATGTTTCATGTGAAACATTCAAGGTAATGCAAAGATATTGGGATTAATTTATATCCTTCAAAAAACCTAACTAAAGAAAGTAAAGTGATATACTATGATATTTAAAATGGACAATATATTTAAAACAATGGAAAATCATATTTTTCATATTACAGCTATAAATCTAGCAATAGTAGCGGTTTTGATAATTTTTTTATTGGCTATTAGTAGAAAATTAAAAAGTATTACCAAAGGCTATAAAAGTCTATCGAAAATTTCCGATAAAAAAAGTATAGAACAACTTGTATACGATGCTGTTAATATTTCCAATGATGCAATTGAGGAGAATATTTACCTAAAAAAGAGGGTAGAGGATTTAGAAAGAAATATGAAATATTGCGTAAAAAGGGTGGGTGTTGTGCGATACAATGCTTTCAGGGACGTGGGGAGTGATTTAAGCTTTTCGGTGGCACTGCTAGATGATACTTCCAGTGGTGTTGTAATAAGCGGAATATACTCGAGGGAGACATCCACGACGTATGCAAAAAAAATAATAAATGGACAATCGAAACATGTCCTTTCTAAAGAGGAATTACAGGCCATAACTGAGGCGAAAACAATAGTATAGGGTACAAACGGGATTTATATGGCTTGGGTATAAATTGGGATATAGGGTGAATTTAAAATGTATAGCAATAAGGAAAGACAAACATTTAGAATATATGTTATCATATTATTTGTAGGTGCTGCGGCTGTTTTGCTATGGACTGGATATAGCCAGATAAAAATCAGTGGTGATTATGAAAATTATAAAAATAGACTAAGTGATAAGGAAAATGAAAATATTAGATTCGGGTATAGTCTAAGCTCTGCAATGAAGGAAAATGAGAAACTTGCCGATGAAAAAACAAAAATTGAAGATGAGCTACTAAAAATCCGAAATAAAAGCAAAGATTTGGAGAAGGAAATTAGTGATCTCAAAAGAAAACAGGCGGAAGCAACGAAAATATATGAAGGGGTTTTAAAAGCTGAATACGAGTACAGCAGAGGTGAGATTAAGGAAAGCGCCTTAATATTAATTGATATTAAGGAAAATCAATTAACAAACGAATATCTAAAGCAGAAATATGGGTATCTAAAAGAGACAGTAGGAGGGGAAGCCGCAAAAAAATTTTATCTTGATGGATATAAAAAATATCTTAACAAGGATTATATTGGTGCCATTAAAGAACTAAAAATCTCTTTGGAGTTGACCCAAAACGAATATTTCTCGGATGATTGCTATTTCTATATTGCATATTCGAAATTTTATTTGAATGATTATAAAAAAGCTGAAAAAACGATAGAAACCCTTATAGAAAACTATCCCGAAAGTACATACATGAAAGACGCAAAAGATTTGTTAACTCTTATTGATTCTGAAAAAGAGCCAGATATTTTGCAATAAACATTTAACAGTGATTTTTTAATATGGGAACTTACCATAGATTATTAAGCAATATAATAAAACATACAGAAAAAGGGAATACATACACTAAATATATAAAGTAAGGAGCAGTGAACATGCTTGATATTAAACTAATTAGAAGTAATCCAGAAATTTTGAGGAAGGCGCTTGCAAAAAGAAAGGAAAACTTCAATATTGATGGGTTGCTAGAGCTAGATGAAAAAAGGCGCCATGCGCTTTTCGAAGTTGAAAACTTAAAAAATAAGCAAAATGAGGCATCAAAGCTCATACCCCAGTATAAGAAAGAAAAAAAAGATACGGATTCACTGATGGCGGAAATGAAAAGGCTATCCGATCAAATAAAATCTATTGATGCAAATATAAAAGATATAGATGGGGAACTAGATAAAATAATTTTAACTATACCCAATATCCCCCATAACAGCGTACCATCGGGTGAAACCGACGAGGACAATGTAGAGGTAAGGAAATGGGGGGAACCAAAAAAACCCGATTTTTTGCCAAAACCCCACTGGGAAATAGGGGAAAATCTCGATATACTTGATTTTACGGCTGCTGCAAAAGTTACTGGATCGCGATTCTCATTTTATAAAGGACTAGGAGCAAGACTAGAGAGGGCTTTACTAAACTTTATGCTGGATTTACATGTGGACGTGCATAATTATAAAGAGGTCTTTCCCCCCTTTATGGTAAACAGGGACAGTATGGTAGGTACGGGTCAATTACCGAAATTTGAGGAGGACGCATTTAAAGTTTGTGATACGGATTATTTTTTGATTCCGACAGCAGAGGTTCCGGTAACAAACATGTATAAAGGACGGATACTAGATATCAAATGCCTGCCTATTAGGCATGTGGCATATTCCGCTTGTTTCCGATCGGAGGCGGGAGCAGCAGGTAGAGATACCAGGGGTCTTATAAGGCAGCACCAGTTTAACAAGGTTGAACTTGTTAAGTTTACAACGCCGGAGACATCGTACGATGAATTAGAGGG
>JAAZML010000091.1 GCA_012798835.1 Clostridium sp. | reverse complement strand
ATAAAAAGTTTCAACTTCATCGTCCCTAAGGACATTTTTTGTGCCCATTATACGCTCACCCATCCCGACCCCTGATATGTCAATATCATTTAAACTATCAAAATATAAAAGGATTTCTTCGATATTTGTTCTAATCTTACTTTTTTCTTCATCGGTAAGCCCAATTCTCGCAATTTCTGCCATATATTCTATTTCGTTTTTTGAAATTTTCATTTTTAACACTCCGTATTTATTCCTCTGCACTTTTATATAAGAAACATTGCAGAATACATAATATAAATTTTTATACCGTTTCCGTACCAATCATATTCCTAAACATTTCCTCATCAACTATCTCTATTTTTAAATCAACTGCCTTTTGGAGCTTACCTCCGGCATTATTGCCGGCCAAAACATAATTTGTCCTTTTGGATACACTTCCCGAAGTTTTCCCACCGAATTTTTCAATTATTTTTGTAGCTTCATCCCTCGTAAAACCCTCAAGAGCCCCTGTAAGGACAAAAACCTTATCCTTAAAGCGTTCGTCAGTCTTGATTTCTTTAGCGGTACTAACCATATTTACTCCAGCCAATTTAAGATTTTCGATGGTACTTTTCGTTTGTTCTTGAGCAAAAAATATTACAAGGCTCTCTGCCATTTTCTCACCAAACTCGGGTATTTCTCCGATTTCCTCAAGGGAAGCCTCTATAAGATCATCTAGGGAGTCAAAGTTTTTGCTTAAAAGCCTCGATGCCCTCAAACCAATATGCCTTATACCAAAACCAAATATGAGCCTGTCAATATTATTATTTTTCGATTTTTCTATTGATGCGAGAAGATTATCCACAGACTTTTCCCCCATGCCTTCCATATTCACCAATGCATCCCTTTTGTGAGATAAATAATACAAATCCGATATTCCTTTGATTAGACCCTCTTCCAGAAGCATCTTGGCAGTTGCGGGGCCCAAACCTTCAATATTCATTGCATTTCGGGAAGCAAAATGAATAATATTTTGATAAGTTTTTGCCGGACATTCTATTCCAGTACATCTATGGGCCGCCTCCCCTCCCTCCCTTACAATATCCGAACCACATATGGGGCACTTGTTGGGCATTTCAAATCTAATTTCATCCCCAGTACGTTTTTTAAAGTTTACCTTTATAACCTCCGGTATTATCTCCCCAGCCTTCCTAATATATATAGTGTCCCCGATTTTTATATCCTTTTCATGAATATAATCCATGTTGTGGAGTGAGGCCCTTTGCACTACACTTCCGGCAAGGGTTACAGGCTCCAAAACGGCAATTGGTGTTAAAACACCGGTTCTACCCACATTAATTTCTATATTATGGATAACCGTTTCTTTCTCTTTGGCTGGGTATTTGTATGCCACAGCCCACTTGGGCACTCTACTGGTGCTGCCCAATATATTTCTTAAATTGAGATTGTTTACTTTTATTACGGCACCATCAATCTCAAAATCCATATCTTCCCTAGTTTTGTCAATATCCCTTATTTCCTTCAAGACTTTTTTTATATCATTATATGTTTTGTAATCCGGACTAACCCTGAACCCAAGTCCCGACAAGTACTTTAGACCATCCGAATGCCTTTCAAAGCTTTTGCCTTCTATCCTTTGTATATTGAAAATAAATATATCGAGATTTCTAAGGCTTGCTACCTTAGGATCAAGCTGTCTTAAAGATCCTGCTGCGGCATTTCTTGGATTTGCAAACAGTGGCTGCCCAGTTGCTTTTTGCCCCTCATTTATTTTAGCGAAATTTTTTTTGGATATATATACCTCGCCTCTCACCTCAAGAAGCGGCAAAGCACTTCTTAGTCTTAATGGTATTGACCTTATAGTGCGCAAATTCTGCGTGACATCTTCGCCTATAAATCCGTCACCCCGGGTTGCTCCCCTGATAAATGCCCCATCCTTATATATAAGGGATACAGAAAGCCCGTCTATTTTCTTCTCTACTACGTACTCAACGTCAGTGCCTACGCCCTCCCTTATTTTTCTGTCAAAATCCAGCAATTCCCCTTCGCTGAAAACATCTGTAAGGCTTTGCATTTGTATTGCATGCGTAACTTTATCGAACCATTCAAGGGGCTTTTCACCCACCCTTTGTGTCGGCGAATCGGGCGTTATAAGATCTGGTCTTTTACTTTCTAATTTTTCTAGTTCTCTGTAAAAAGCATCATATTCCGAATCATCTATTTCCGGTGAATCCTGTGCATAATATTTGTAACTGTGATAGTTAAGGAGTTCCCTTAAGCTTTTTATTCTTTTTTCAATTTCCAAATGCCTTTCCCTCCGTTAAATAAACCCAAAACCAATAAATGGTACCTAGGCCCGTATCTTTATTATTTCTTTCCCCGAAATACTACCAAGTTTAAAACCAAAGTGGACAGCGCAAGCCATATAATAGCCCATAAAACCTGGGGTAGAAACGTCAAATTATCCAAGGTTATTATGTCGGGCGGAATTTTTTGTCCCCATCCGGATATAATTAAAAAGCGTTGATTAATTTTCAGCAAAATAGTGGAAACAAGTGTATCGTATATAATATATGTAACAGAGGATATCCCTATTACATCTAATATAAATTCCTCCGCTGCTTTATTTTGAATCATATACAAAGCAAGGGCCACTGATGCAAATATCGCCGAATATGTTGTCGCTCCCTGAAATGCCGGGTTAAATATGGTTATGGCAAGATAGACCATGGACAAGCATCCTATTATATATTTTCGCACCTTTATATCTTTTAAAAACATGATAAGTGCAAAAAACGCCAGATTGCCCATATATCCCCCACTCGCTATTGCAAATGAAGCAAAACGACCCTTGGTGTTAATTGTTAGATCACTTATTTTGCTAAATGTAACCCCAAAGCTCTGAATGCCGCAGCCGCAAAAAAAGGCTGTTACAGCATGACCCGTTTTGTGGAAAAGCAAAGATAGTATTCGTACGGATCTTAGTATTCCCCGGTTCCATAATAAAACCGTGGCAACAAGTATAATAAGATATTTCCATAATTTTCTCATTACTGCCCCTATCAATTTATAATCGGTAGTTGTATCTTTCTATACATAAAATTATACCTTTAAGCAACATAAAAAGAAAGGGATATCCCTTTCTTTTT
>JAAZML010000158.1 GCA_012798835.1 Clostridium sp. | reverse complement strand
TATCATGCCAAGACTTTTTGCCATCTTAAAAGCCCCCACCATCCCGAGGGATACGCATTCCCCGTGGAGAAATTCAAAATTCATAACGGTCTCAATAGCATGTCCAATGGTGTGTCCAAAATTAAGAATCGCCCTAAGCCCACTTTCGTGCTCATCCTTTTCAACAATTGCTCCTTTTATGGAACAATTGCTTTTGGTGATGTATTGAAGAACCACTTCATCAAATTCAAATATTTTTCTTGTGTTTTTGTCTATATAGTCAAAAAATTCAATATCGTGTATTATTCCATGCTTTATTACTTCAGCAAGACCCGCCTGAAGTTGTCTTTTAGGAAGGGTCTTTAATGAATTCACATTAATATACACAAACCTCGGTTGATAGAAGGAACCTACTATATTCTTGCTTCCTTCAAAATCTACACCCACCTTGCCGCCCACACTGCTATCGGCCTGGGCAAGTAAAGTGGTAGGAATCTGAATATAGCTAAGCCCCCTTAAAAATGTTGCTGCCGCAAAACCTGTTATATCACCTACTACGCCTCCCCCTAAAGCTATCAGCGAAGTGTTTCTATCCACGTTTAGTCCTAGGAGATACTCGTAGATATCTTTTATTGTATCTAGGTTTTTACTGGACTCTCCTGCTTCAATTACAAACTTATCCACATGGTATCCGTGCTCTTCAAAAGCCTCAATACACTGGGGTGCTTGCAGCCTGTCCACGTTAGAATCAGTTATTAAAACCAATTTACCCGAAAGCCTTGCGTTATTGATACACCTACCTATATCCTCGTAATCATTTTTAATGTATATGGGGTAGCTTCTTGCTCCTAGGTTGATATTCAAGCCCGCCACGTTATACCAGTCCTCCTTTTGTAGATAAGATATTTTATTTCATTACCCCAACGCATCTGTCACAGAGTAATTCGTGTTCCGGGTTCTTCCCAACCGTTTCGCTTATCATCCAGCATCTTTCGCATTTTCTGCCAGGAGCTTCCGAGACGCTTACCTTAATTCCCTTTATTTGTGGATCCTCATAAAACTTGTCCTGTGTTTCTCCCATTTTCAATTCAATGCCCGAAACTATAAATACGGTCATTAGCTGCTTCTCAACCGTCTTCAAAAAATCATACATATCCTTATCGGCAAAAATGGTTACCTTTGCATTCAATGAATGCCCTATAACTTTTTCTTTTCTGGCAATCTCAAGTGCCTTTGATACAACATCGCGTATTTCCATTACCTTCCCCCATTTTTCATCAAGGACGGGGTTATAATATTTTTTGTTGGTAGAAGGCCACTGGTTTAACTGGACACTTTCCGGATCATTTGTTGATTTATGCGGCATAAATTGCCACATCTCTTCACTGGTAAATGCCAGGACGGGTGAAAGCATTTTTATCAAGGATTCTAGTATTTCGTACATGGCCGTTTGAGCTGATCTTCTTTCTTTAGAATCCGCCTTACTCGTATATAACCTATCTTTTATGATATCAAGATAAAAGTTGCTCATATCAACAACACAAAAATTGTGTATTGCATGAAACATCAAATGGAATTCGTATTTTTTATATGCATCGCTTACCTTTTCAACAAGCTCATTTAGCTTCATAAGTGCCCATTTATCAAGTTCGTTAAGCTCTTCATAATCCATCATATCATTATCAGGATCGAAATCATTAATGTTCCCTAATATATACCTTCCAGTGTTTCTTATTTTTCTATAAACTTCAGAAAGCTGTTTTAATATATCCTTAGATATTCGTATATCCGTTTTATAATCAGAGGCTGCAACCCACAACCTTAAAATATCTGCCCCGTATTCCTCAATCACATCACTAGGATCAATCCCATTTCCAAGGGATTTAGACATTTTCCTCCCTTTTCCATCAACAACGTAGCCATGGGTTAAAACCTCCCTATATGGTGCCTTTCCCCTAGTTGCAACCGATGTAAGAAGCGAAGATTGGAACCATCCCCTGTGCTGATCATTCCCCTCTAGATACATATCTGCAGGCCATCTTAGACCCTTGGTGGTCTCAAGTACTGCTGCGTGGCTAGATCCCGAATCAAACCATACATCCATGATATCCTTTTCTTTTTCGAATTGGGTGCAGCCACACTGGCATTTTATGCCTTCTGGCAGAATATCTTCCGCATCATATTTATACCACGAATTAGAACCTTCTTTTGCAAACAACTTTTTCACAGCATCTATTGTTTCATCATTTATAAGTTCTTTTTTGCAGGCTTTGCAGTAGAATATCGGTATAGGAACCCCCCATATTCTCTGCCTTGAAATACACCAGTCATTGCGCTCTTTTACCATTCCCGTAATTCTTTCTTTTCCCCAGCTAGGTATCCATCTAACGGTATCTATTGCATTTATAGCATCTTCCCTAAAATCATCTATTGATGCAAACCATTGTTCGGTAGCTCTAAATATTATGGGATCCTTACATCTCCAACAATGGGGGTATTGGTGGATAATTTCTTCTGAAGCTAAAAGGTGCTTGGTGGATTCTAACCTTTCAATAATCTTCTTATTTGATTTTTGATAATAAAGTCCCTCAAATTCTCCTGCCTCTTTTGTTAGAAATCCTTTATCGTCAACAGGGACAATTACGGGTATATCATATTTTCTACATACTTCAAAGTCTTCTGCTCCATGGCCCGGTGCGGTGTGTACACATCCGGTACCGGCCTCCAAAGTAACATGATCACCAGTTATTACAACCGAATCCCTATTGAGAAATGGATGTTCACATAAAATACCCTCAAGTTCATCCCCACGAAACGTTGCCGCGATTTCATACTCTTGTATGCCTGCGGTTTTCACAACGTTTTCAACCAGTTCGGTAGCAACTATATAATACTCCTTTCCTGCCTTGATGAGGGAGTACTCAAATTCCTCATTCAGACTTATAGCAAGATTTCCAGGAAGTGTCCATGTTGTCGTAGTCCAAATTACAAAATAAACGTTTTTGGAATCATCAACCACATCCCCAAACTTTCCCTTATCGTCTTTTACTTGGAATTTAACAAATATCGAGAGGGTTTTATCCTCGGCATACTCAATTTCTGCTTCCGCCAGGGCGGTTTCGCAATCGGGACACCAATAAACAGGCCTTAGTCCTTTGTATATATATCCCTTTTTAGCCATATCGCCAAATACTTCAATTTGTTTTGCCTCAAATTCCTTCTCTAAGGTTATATAAGGATTATCCCAGTCTCCCCTAACCCCAAGCCTTTTAAAAGAATCCCTTTGGATGTCTAGGTATTTTAATGCAAAATCCTTGCATGCTTCCCTAAACACAACGGGCCCTACCTCATGTCTTTTTAGACCCAGTTCTTCTATAGCCCTGCGCTCTATAGGAAGCCCATGGGTATCCCAGCCAGGGACGTAGGGCGTATAATACCCATTCATACTATAATACTTTACAACTATATCCTTTAGGATCTTGTTCAGTGCCGTGCCCAAGTGGATTCCGCCATTTGCATAGGGTGGCCCATCATGAAGTATAAATTTGGGTTTTTCAAAGTTTTTTTCGAGCTGTTTGTTGTAAATATCCATATCAGTCCACTTTTTCAAAAGTTCCGGTTCCCGTTGCGGCAGATTAGCCCTCATTGGAAATTTTGTTTGGGGCAGATTTAAGGTCTTTCCGTAATCTTGTGACATTTTTCTAAAAACCTCCATATATAATCTTTATTAGTTTCCTTGTTATTATACCTAGTATGCGTAAGATAACTAGAAACTCCCGTCCTAAAAAGGGACGGGAGTTTTACTCACGCGGTACCACCCATAATTTATTGAAGACATACAGGCAGGACTTTGCTCTACCTAAGCCTTCGATCACTCTTTTTAATATAACGGCCAAATAACCGGCCCAGCTTACTATAAGTTCAGCGGGGCAACTCCAAGGTGATTTTCAAGGGCTTCACCTGCAAGGTTTGCACCAACCACCTGCTCTCTTATAAAGTCAGTCCCTTTACTCTTCCTCTTCATTGTTTTTTATTGCATTATGAAAGATTATACAACAATAATATGTATAATGTCAAGAAAATTTGCTATTTGGAGTAAATGGTGGGTTTTGTTAATAAGGCGATTTCAGGCATCGCTGTGTTTTAATTTTTTTGCGTCCCTTCTTCCCTGTATACCTCGTCATCTATTGGCTTTAACATTTCAAGCTGACAAAGAAGAAGTGATTGGGCTTTGCTTTTATAGGAAAGAAACTCTTTTTTCATTTCCTCATATTCAAATTTTATTCTTAAAACTTCCTGGTTTGCTTCATTTACTAACTGTTGAGCCTTTAGCTGTGCATCCCTTATAATGTTTTCCGCTTTATCGTAACTGTTCTTTTTTATTTCATTCCCAGTTTGCTGCGCAACAAGAAGGGTGTCTTGCAAAGATTCCTCTATATTTTTGTAATGCAGAACGGCATCATTTAAAACATTTATTTTATCTTTTAACTCGGTATTCTCTTTAATATACTGCAAGTAATCTTCTGTCACCTTGTCTAATACCCCATTAACCATATCTTCATTATAACCACCGACAACACTTTTTTTAAATACTAGATTTTGTAGTTCATTGGGCGTATAATGCATGCCAAACACCTCATTATATAAATTTCTTTAGTAAAATATGTATTCTTTCTTTTCTTGTTGTCCTGCCCACGCTTTTTAGGATAACCCTTCCTTTTCCACGTATCGAAATAATATCACCTTCTGTCACGGGTTTTGCGACATTGCTTACCATCTCCCAATTGAGGTAGACCTTTTCGGATTTTATGAATTTTGCAATTTTGCTCCTTGACATGTTAAACCCTACACCTGCTATGGAATCAAGTCTTAAGGATGCAACTGTAGAAGCAATTTCTTTCATTTTGGGCTTTGGTAGACTTATTTTGTCCGCAGGTACCTCTTGGATTTCAATACGAGAATTGCCGACTTTCTCAAGGTTGTATTTAATATAATCCACGATATCCTCCAATACTACTACATGGGAAAAATCGTCCTCTACAAGAATATCTCCAATTTTTTCTCTTTTAATACCTAAACCCATCAAAGAACCTAAATAATCTCTGTGGGATAAGTAACATCTAGTTTTTGGTTTTATACAAAGAAACCTCAAAACATCGGGAAAGTAAAATAATTCGTTTTTGGGTACGTTATCAGGGCTAAAAAAAACTATGGTCCTTTCTGCACAGGGAAATCCCCCATAAAAGCTATGATCTCTAATACCGTTTGCCTTGAAAATCCTTTCTACGGCAACTCTTTGATAGGGATCTAGAAAATTGGAATTGGTAGCTATCCCCGTTTTTTCGAATAAGCTATACTTGTCCAATACACTGGCTATCAAGATTTTGTCTTCAGATTTAAAATTTCCTTTTGATATAATACCCCTGTTCATGAATTCGATACATCCTAAATAAATTTATTTGCTCCCTGCACTGGATTTAAAAAAACCATGGAAATTTAAAAAATCCAGAAATCACCCATAATATTAAAAGAGCCACAATCGGGGAAAAATCTACTACAGAATTTTCCGCAAAAGAGGTTTTGGCAAGCAATTTTCGAATGGGTGAAAGTATTGGCTCTGTTATCCTATACAAAACAGCAAATAAAATGTTGTTTTTGGACACAGGAAACCAGGATAGCAAAGATCTAAAAATAATGGACCATTGAATTATTTTTAGCAATAGTCCTAAGGCCTGCAAAGTCTTTATGGTTAGGTTAGCACCATACATTTATAGCCTCCGATTACTTTGTCCATGGGAAAACAGCTTTTGCCGCAACTTCTTCTTTGAAATCTCCCATAATATCTACATTGTTGGGAGCAACTATGAAAATTCCGTTGGATATTTTCTGGATGCTACCATCTAAAGCATATATGGTCCCGCTTAAAAAATCTACTATTCTTTGTGCTGTTTCCTTTTGTATACCCTCTAAATTTACTACAACAGGTTTTTTACTCTTTAAATGATCGCATACACCTTTTGCATCATTAAAATCTTTAGGCTGTACTACAATCAATTTAAATTGGGATGTCGAATGAATATTTACCACCTTGCTCTGCGACCGCCTATTTGCTGAACGGATGAGCTGGGGCTTCTCGATTTCCTCTTTATCACTGGTATCAACAACGTCTTCCATGTCTTCTTCCTCTGTTTCCCAACCTACAAAATTTAATACTTTGTTAAATAATGTTGACATGTAATTCCCTCCTGTTTATCTTTAGTATAATATGGCCTGTAGTATCTTACTGGGCCTTTTAAAACCGTAAGGATTAATTTTATGTATATTTTCTTTCACCGAACAGTGCACTACCTATACGCACCATATTTGCACCTTCTTCAATTGCCACCTCAAAATCATTACTCATACCCATAGATAATATATCCATAATACTATTATCAGGTTTTTCTTTCCGTATGTCAATAGCGATATCCCTCAATTTGCTAAATACGTAACGGACCTCTTCGGGTTTTTGAGCGAAAGGTGCTATGGTCATAAAGCCTCTGATTCTTAAGTTTGGCAGCTGGTTTATTCCTTCTACCAGTTGACTTATTTTTTCTGGGGAAATACCAAACTTGCTTTTTTCTCCTGAAATGTTCGTTTGAACCAATACATCCATGGTTATTCCCTTATTTTTGGCTCTTTTTTGTATTTCCTTTGCTAAAGAAATCCTATCCACCGAGTGAATGAGCTCAACTTTCCCCATTATATACTTTACTTTATTTGACTGAAGGTGTCCAATAAAATGCCATTTACATCCTCTGTTTATTATATCGTACTTTTGGGTTAATTCCTGAACCTTGCTTTCACCTAATTCCAGAATACCTTCGTCTATGATTTTATTGATCTTCCATGGTTCTACGGTTTTGGTTACCGCAATAAGGCTTATATCTTTAGCACTCCTGCCGCTTTTTTGGGCGGCCTTCTCAATTTTCTCCATTGTGTTATGGAAGTTTCTTTTTATGTAATCTAAATCCCTGTCCATTAATTTACCATCTGTCCTTCCTCAATATTTTTTGGGTTTACTATATAGCTCGAATATAGGCTTATGCTTGGATATGCAACACCTCCATCCCTTGAGGCATTCTTCTTGTCCATATTATCTATAATAGCAAACTCCTTATTTATTCCAACGAGCTTAATAGGTACAAATTCTACTCTGCCCGCTCTAACAAGTCCAATCTTTGCCGTCATATTTAATGTGTCAATATCAGTAAGGCTCTTTACGGGTACCTTAAGCCCTTCACAATAGCTATTTATTATATCCACATTTATTTTTCTAAGGGTTGCGGTGTCGCTCAATGCCTTGTCTGTTCTTATGGCTACAATAAACTTACCATCCATTTCCTCTGATCTATATTCAATGTTACCATCTATCACCTTGTTGATATCGTTGATCCTTATATCCAAATAGATATTCTCTCCAAGTTCCTCCATGCATTTCTTGTCCATAATAAACACAATGTAATAATCTATACCGCTTACTATCTTTGCCACAGGCTTATTGAATA
Organism: Clostridium sp.; assembly: GCA_012798835.1. Taxonomy (GTDB): domain Bacteria; phylum Bacillota; class Clostridia; order Acetivibrionales; family Acetivibrionaceae; genus Hungateiclostridium. The sequence goes on along the minus strand of JAAZML010000158.1, from coordinate 26,935 downwards.
CTGCATTTAAGTCTTCCATGTTTTTATTAGTATCTTGGGGCTCTATAAGCTTAATATTCTCCAGTGTCATGGCATTTATCGCCTCTTTGTTTAAAAAACCCTCGCATCCATCAATTGAGAAGGATATTATTCCTGACATATCTGCAACAATATCTTTTTTATTCTGGTTTATGCTCTCCTGCAGTATTTGCTTTTGTGCTTTAAGAGAAGTAATATGGGCATCGGGAATACTTAATTCTCCTGCAATGGTCGCTTTTTTTTGGATTAAATCATCAAGGATATTCTTTGTTTTTTTTACCCCCGATACAGTGTTTTTGTTGGAATCAATTATGATTGACATTAGGTTTTCTTCTATTTTAGCATCAATATTTTTTATATCCCCAGAAAAAAAATTATCGTTTTTGGCCTTCTCTCTTTGTGCTTCGATAATACGCAAATCCAGCACCTTTAGCTCATCGATAAACCCTTCTGATGCTTTATTAAGAATCGTAGCTACCGTATCACCCGCCCTCACTTTTTCACCTTCTTGTGCATCTTTAACAATTATACCATCTGAGGGTGAATCTATCACATATTCATCCCTTACAATCAGAGCATCTATATTTATTGATTGCTCTATTTCACCGTTTCTTACCACATCGGTGCAGATGTTTTTGTTGTAAATCCAATAGATAAAAGAAGGAATATACAAAATCAGAAACAAAAACACCATGATACCGCCAAGCTTTAGCCTTACCTTAAATTTTTTTTTGGTTTTAAATTGTATTTTTTCTTCCAAGTTTCATCATCCTAAAATATCAGATTTGTATTAAGCCCTTCTCAAGCATTCTTTGTATAGATACCATAACACCAAGCTTTGTATGTTCAAAAACCAACCCACCCTGCATATAAGCAATATATGGCGGTTTTATGGGGCCGTCCGCACTAAGTTCAATGGATGCACCCTGGATAAAAGCCCCAGCTGCCATTATAACTTGATTCTCATAACCCGGCATGTCCGATGGCTCCGGCGTAACATAAGAATCCACCGGTGAGCCTTCCTGTATGCCTTGGCAAAATGTAATTAGGCTCTCGGGATCTCCAAATTTTATTGCCTGGACAATATCCCCCCTTTGTTCCGCACTTCGGGGGCTTACATCAAAACCCAGTCTTTCCATCATCCCCGCGCAAAAAATCGCACCTTTGAGGCTCTCAGATACAACATGCGGTGCAAAAAATAGCCCCTGCAACATTGAACGGTTATTGCCAAGAGAACAACCTATATTCTTGCCAAGCCCCGGGGCTGTTAGCCTGTATGCGGACTTTTCTACATAGAGTCTACGCCCAGCAATATAGCCTCCTGTAGGAGCAATTCCTCCCCCAGGATTTTTTATAAGCGATCCTGCTATAAGATCGGCGCCCACCTCTACGGGTTCTTTATCCTGTGTAAATTCGCCGTAGCAGTTGTCTACAAAGACAAGTATATCATTATTTGTATTTTTTACTATGTTTATAATCTTCTGAATTTCTTCTATCGTTAGTGATGATCTCCAATCATAGCCCCTAGATCTTTGAATAAGTACCATTTTGGTCTTCTGGCAGATCGATTTTGCTATGGAATCATAATCTACGGTGCCATCTTCAAGCAATTCCACTTGATTGTAAGATATTCCAAATTCTTTTAAAGAGCCACCCCCATCTCCCCTTATGCCTATAACCTCCTCCAGTGTGTCATAGGGTTTTCCTACCACAGAAAGAAGCTCATCACCGGGTCTTAAGTTTCCAAACAAGCAGATCGCCAAGGCATGAGTTCCAGATATAATTTGATGCCTTACCAGTGCATCCTCAGCCTTAAAAACATCTTTGTAAATATAGTCTAAAACGTCTCTTCCCCTATCATCATAACCATAACCTGTTGTACCATTGAAATGTGTATCACTCAAATTATTGTCCCTCATGGCGTTTATTACCTTAAGTTGATTGTACTCCCTAATTAGGTCGATGGTTGCAAAATTCTTTTTGGCTTGTCTTAGTACAGAATCCGAAATTTCAAGAATTCTTGGATCAAATCCTAGTTCCTTTATAAAATAATTTTCAAGTTTTGATTTCATTATTTCTCCCCGCATTACTGATATTTAGTTTTCCATATGGCTACATATTATTTTAGCATATAGCATATTAGTTTCAATGCTATTTGATGAAAATTTATTTTTTAAGGATTTTGTAGACTCTCCATTCTAAAGGTCCTATAATCAGCGTGGCTTTTTTAGATTCTATGGGTACCTCACTATCTCCTTTTATAGGAGACAGAATCCCTGTATTTTTTGGGATACTTCCAAGTCCGATTTCTATTTTTGACTTGTGATTTTGAGTATTAATCAAGATTATGATACCGTCCCGTTTGCCCTCCCTTATATAGGCAAGTACCTCTTTACCGCCCTTTACGGGTATTTCCCTATAATCCCCTATCCTTAAAGCCTCATTTTGTTTTCTTATGCTAATTAGAAAATTATAAAGATCGAGAAGCTTTTTATTCCATTTCGTCTTTTGCCAAATCATCGGCTTCCTGCATTCCGGATCTCCCTCTCCCTTCATACCAATCTCATCACCGTAGTAAATGTGGGGGACTCCCGGAAAAGTAAACTGGAATACGAGAGCAAGTTCAAACATTTTTTCGTTTTCTTCGCAAAGCGTGAGAAATCTTGGTGTATCATGGGTGCTTATTATGTTTAACATACTATGGATTGCCTTTTTGTTAAATTTCATAATATAATTGTTTAATCTCATCTTAAAAAGCTCTACATTAATGGTTTTGTGTGCAAATAGATCATTTATTAATGCTTTTAAGGGATAATTTGTAACCGTATCAAACTGATCACCGCAAAGCCATGTGGAGGCTTCATCAAATATTTCACCAATAAGGAGTATGTTTTTATCTAGCTTTTTTATCATGGCCCTAAGGCTTCTTAAAAAATTTCTATCTATCTCATCTGCTACATCAAATCTCCATCCATCCACACCAAACTCAATAGTCCAATATCTTATAACATCAAGAAGGTATTGTGCCGTCTCTGGATTCGTGGTGTTTAATTTAGGCATTCCGCCATAGTAGGCAAAACACTCGTAATTGGGCAAGGGACGGTTCGATACCGGGAAGGAATGTACATAATACCAATCCTTATACTTTGAGTATCCGCCATTTTTCACCAAATCTTTAAAAGCAAAAAATTTATCACTGGAATGATTAAATACGGCGTCAAAAATTATTTTAATTCCCTTTTCGTGAAACTTGTCTATCATTTTCTTCAATTCATTTTTTTGGCCAAACAGGGGATCAATTTCGTAATAATCAATTATATCGTAGCGATGGTAAGAGGATGACTCAAAGATCGGGTTTAGATAGATGGCATCCACCCCAAGATTAACTAAATAATCCACTTTATCCATAATGCCTTTTATACTCCCACCATATCTTAAATCATTGCCCACTGGATCGATGAAACTCTTTGCAAATCTATCGGGGAAGATTTGGTATACCACTGAGTTTTTATACCACTCAATATCTTCGAATATGTCCGCTGGATTTATGTATGAATAGCTAAAAAATCCCCATTGGGGCATGTAATCAAAAAAACCATCGCTATTATACCACTTGGAATTATAATTATCTTCAAGATAGAACATGTACTTAAACCTTTTTATACCCACATTTATTTCAGCTTCAAAATAATCAAACATCTCATCATACGCCACTTTTTCCATTCGGGCTTTGCCTCTTGCTGTACTATTGTATTTTTCGTGGTATATTACCATGCATAAATTTAGATCACCCTTTTTTGCCCTAAGGCGTATTACTAAAGTATCCGTATTCTGGGGAAAGACAAATTGGTTGGTATAGGGCTTGTGGAATATGGCTTCAAGATACATAAATAGCATCGCTACTATGTTGAGATTCCCATGCCTTGATCGCATGTTTGGGTATGTTTTGCCGAGTAGCTCTCCTTTTTTATGGGATAGTGTAACATAATTATATCAGATACTTATATTTAAACAAAGGAAAAAGTAAACATACAGGTTGTTTTTCTAGCCAATGCCTGCGTTATGTACGCTACAAAAAGCTTTACATAATTAAATCATCTTGAATTCTACACCCCTATGTAATAATATTTACATGGTGATAAAATTGAATTTAAAATATATTGTGGATGAGGAGTCCTCCGGAAAAACAGTCAAGACGATATTGAAAACCAAAATGCAACTTTCTGGAAGCCTTATAAAAAAATTAAAGTACCAGCAAAAAATTTTGTGCAACGGTCAACCAGTGTATGTCAACTCTGTAGTCGACCGCTATGACATACTAGAGGTATGTCCCCGGCCGGACGGTGTTTGCTCATCAATTATTCCCCAAAATATTCCCTTAGATATACTTTATGAGGATCAGAGCTTTATCGTTATAAACAAAAAACCTGGCATAGTAGTGCATCCAACATCGAACCATCCAGACAGAACCCTTGCCAATGCCCTCTCCTTTCATTTGAAGTCTAATGATATGGAGGCAAGGATTCATCCTGTCATGAGGTTGGATAAAGACACCTCCGGTATTATTATATTTGCAAAAGAACCTTACTCACAAAATTTTTTAGTAGAGCAAATGAAGGAAGGTACCTTTTTAAAGGAATATGCGGGTATTGTTCATGGCATTATCACCCCAGAAACGGGGATCATTGATCTTCCCATATCTAGAATGGAGGGCAGCATTATTTTAAGGAAAATATCTACCGATGGAAAGCCCTCTATTACACATTATGAGGTCCAAAAATATTTAAAAGGGGCCTCACTTTTAAAATTTGGGTTGAAGACCGGCAGAACCCACCAGATAAGGGTACACTGTCAAGCAGTAGGTCACCCCCTTGTGGGTGATTCACTTTACCCTCTATTGAGCTCCGAAGTTTCTTCTGCAACAAAAACCATATCCGAAAATAGCTGCGGCAATATTTCCGATATTATATGCAGTAATTTCCCCCCAATACCGCCTAAAATAATAAACAGACAGGCACTTCATTCCTACAAAGTCGCCTTTGTGCACCCCTATACAAAACAAGCCTTTGAGCTTACTGCACCCCTTCCAGCTGATATGGCAGATATTGTGGAAATACTGGGAAAATAAATGCTTAAATATTTACACGCCTAAAGATTGATGCTATCATAATATTTACCTTTTGGTGCTTGGAAATGACAAAACAAACAGGACTGTATTCCATATTCATACAAATAATGTGTGATATGTTTGTTATTTTTGTACTCCTTAAACGGATGTATCTAATAAAAACTTTTGTTTTTCTTAATGTGTTTTCTAAATGCAGTGCATCAAAAACCAATTTATTAATACGTTTTAGTGAAATGGAGGTATTTTTTATGGAGGTATTAAAAGATCGGTATTCTATAACCGAACTTAGTAGATGTCTTAAGGTTACAGATCATGCTTTACGATATTACGAAAGGGAGTTTAATATGCAGGTCCCAAAAGATAAAAGGGGCAGACGCTATTATACTCCCGATCTTGCAAATATCATGTACAAGATCAAGGCTATGAGGGATGAAGGATTTGAAATAAAGGCGATAAAAAAAATTCTTCAGTCTGAAAATATTATAAATCCACCAGTACCAATGGCAGAATCCTGTAATCCTTTGTCTGTTCCAATGAACAATAATCCTAATAATAATCCTGCAGAAATAAAAAGATTTTTCTTGGATTTTGGTGAGCAGCTCTCTAGTAGTTTTTCTTCGGAAATGGAATCTACAAAAGAAGAAATGATCAGCGAAATTACAAAAACTAAACTGGAGCTTGGAGCATGTTTTGAAAACAATGTAAGGAAACTGGAAAACAGGCTGGATAAGCATTTTGATAATGTAGATCGTTCCATTACCATATGGAGAGAAAATAACAAAAGTGGTCTTTTAAAACGCTTATCCCGCAAACTGTTTAGATGAAAAAACAGGTTATACATCTTATAACTTATCAGATATTTACTGTATTTTTTGGGTTGCCTTTAAAATTGCCCATCTCTTCGCTTTTAAATGGCTAGGGCTATACTTTCTTATTAGGAATAACAATTCCCTTGAAAGATTTTAGATCCTATCCTTTAATATCGAATGTATCAAATGCGGTATATTCCCCAGAGATGCCTGTTTTTCTACCGCACCGTTCTCGTAGGCAACCCTTGGCATTCCATAAATAATGGAGGACTTTTCGTCCTGACCGATGGTTCTGGCCCCTTTTTTCCTCATTGCCAAAAGCCCTTGGGCACCATCACTGCCCATCCCGGTCAATATTACACCTATTGCGTTTCTGCCTGCATTTTCGGCTACGGAATTAAAAAGAACGTCTACAGAAGGACAATGACCGCTCACCCTCGGACCTTTCCTACATTCCACTATATAATTCCCTTCGCTTTTTTTAAGACGCATATGGTAATCCCCCGGTGCAATTAAAACTCTGCCCATACAGACAATATCACCGCTTTGCGCCTCCTTGATCTCTAAAAGACAGGAGCCATTGAGTCTTTGGGCATACATCTTGGTAAATACCGGGGGCATATGCTGAACAATAACAATCCCCGGCATATCTTTAGGCAGTACCTTCAAAATACTGGATATGGCTTCCGTTCCCCCAGTTGATGCACCGATTGCAATTACTTTATTAGAGCTTTTGCTACATGTATCCCTCAGGGATTTTCTTGGGATATAACTGCTTTTCCAATGGCTCACCTTGGCGGCGGAGGCTATTTTTATTTTTACTACCAATTCATTAATAAGAGCCCCCATTCCATTTTTGTTTGAAGATGTGGGTTTTGAAACGAAATCTACAGCTCCTGCTCTCATAGCATCGAAGACATTTTCGGTAATCGAGCTAACCACGACAACTGGGATGGGATACTGCGGCATAAGACGCCTTAAAAATTCGATACCATTCATGCGAGGCATCTCCACATCTAAAGTCATCACATCCGGATTAAGCTCAATAATTTTATCCCTTGCGGAGTAGGGATCACTTGCCGTTCCCACCACCTCAATAGCGGAATCTTTAGATATCCCTCTGGCCAAGATTTCCCTGAACAAAATAGAATCATCAACTATCAGGACCCTTATTTTTCTCATATGCTATTCCTTTCTGTATACCGCAGGCATTACGTATTTGTATTTCGTCTCCTGCCGGTTTAATGATTCTGAATGCCCTATGAATAAAAATCCTCCCGGCTCCGTACAATCATAGAATTTATTTACCAGTTCCATTTTTGTTTTGTTATCAAAATATATCATGACGTTTCTACAAAAAATGATATGGAACTTTTTTTTGAAAGGGAATTTACAATTTACCAGATTAAACATTCTAAATATTACATCGTTTTTAATATTATCCATCACCATTGAATTATCTTCATCATATTCTTTAAAATATTGCCGCCTCCATCGGTTGGGAAGATTTATTATTTGCTCATTGGGATATATACCATCCAGTGCTTTTTTGACAACCTGCATTGAAATATCCGTCGCCAATATTCTAGTATCCCAAAGCCTTTTATTGAGTCCAAAAAAATCTGACATAATCATTGCCAAGGTATAGGGTTCCTGGCCACTTGAACAGCCTGCACTCCATACCCTTATATCCTTTTCTCCCTCTAAAAGCCCTGCCCAATAGGGAAGAACAGTATCCGAAAAATATCGGAAATGCTCTGGTTCCCTCATAAAAAAGGTATGATTAGTAGTTATTTTGTTGATTAGGGTAATAACCGCTTCACCAGTATTATCCGCCACAATATAATCGTAATAATCAGAAAAATTTCTTATGTTTTTTTGTTGCAGTATACCCCTTAATCTTCCTTCAACTAAAGCTTTTTTCTTTTCTGTTAAATTAATTCCGTAATTAGTTTTGATATATGTAGCCAGTCTATTGAATTCTTTGTTTGAAATGATTAGCATCGCATCACACCATTTATTTGTATTATATGTAGATTTTAAAATTAACTCCAAAACCGTGCCAGCAGGTATCCTTAGCCTATATCGATTAGATTGTCACATTGTTTATCATCCAAAAATTCGTTGCAATCTATGATAAGCTTAACCTGCTCATCCATTTTGCCTATGCCCTTAATGTACCTATTGTTAAACCCCGTATTGGTATTTGGTGGCGGGACAATATCTTCCTCCGAAATATCAACTACCTCGGCCACACTATCGACTATTAACCCTACTGAGATTTCTTTTATGTCTATAACAACTATGCATGTTCTATCATTATAATCCCTTGGCTCTTTTTTAAATCTTAGCCTAACATCAATTACAGGTACTATCTTTCCCCTTAGATTTATTATACCCTTAACGTAATTAGGGAGTTCCGGCACTTGGGTTATCGGCTGAATACCTATTATCTCGGTAACAAATTTAATTTCGATACCATAAACCTCTTTGCCAATCACAAAGGTAAGGTATTTATCCTTTTGTGTATCCTCTTCGTACTCTTGCATATTTTCAGGTTCCTTTAACTTTTCCAACACCTCTGCCATATTATAGAGCCTCCTTCATATTAATCATATCAGCAATATTTAGTATAAGGCTTATGCTGCCATCGGCAAGTAGTGTACACCCACCTATACCCTTAACCTTTTTGATGTACTTAGGCAAGGCTTTGACCACAACCTGCTGTTCCCCTAGAAGCTGATCTGCAAACAAACACAGCACCCTAGAATCATTTTCAACCATTACAGCTATTCCCTCTTTTAGATCCGTTACTTTTGTATTAATATTATAAAATCTATGCAATCTCAAAATTGGATACGCTTCCCCCCTAACCATAATCGTCTCATTTCCTTTATTATCCTCGATTATCATTTCATTGCTTATTCTAAAGGATTCTTTTATTGAGATGGTAGGAATGGTAAACCTAGATTCGCCTACCCCGACCGCCATTCCATTGATGATTGCAAGGGTCAGTGGAAACCTAATAACAAAGGTTGTTCCCCTTTCGGGCATGCTGTCAACACTTATGGTTCCGCCAACCATAGAAATATTCTTTGTTACGATATCCATACCCACCCCGCGACCCGAAAATTCTGTCACTCCCTCATTAGTTGAAAAACCCGGCATAAATATAAAGGAATAAATTTCGCTGTCCGTAAGCTCGTCTTCTGGTTTGTATATAAGACCATTTTTTTGTGCCTTTTTTAAAATCCTCTCTTTTTTCAATCCTCTGCCATCATCCCTTACGATTACCCAAACATCTCCCCCTGCATTCTTTGCCTCCAAAACAAGCTTCCCTACGGGGGGCTTACCCTTAGCTTTTCTTTCCTCTACTTCTTCAATACCATGGTCAATGGAGTTTCTAATAAGGTGGATCAAGGGATCGGATATGCGTTCAATAATATTTTTATCGACTTCTGTTTCTTCGCCTATTATTTCAAGTTCAACGGATTTATTTAATTTTTTGCCCATATCCCGGACTATTCGCTTCATTTTTTGGAAAGTCATAGATAATGGGACCATCCGAATAGACATGACAATATCCTGTAGTTCACCGGTTATCTTATTTAAATGCATAGCAGACTTATTAAAATCCCTGAGCTGTAACCCAGCAAGATCCGGACTTTTGGTAACCATTGCCTCGGCAATAACCAACTCTCCTACCATATCCATTAATTCATCCAGCTTTGAAATATTAACACTTATAACGCTTTGCCTCACCGATATGCACTCATCTTTTTTGCCCCTAGCCTGCTCCTTCTTTTGGCTTTTGCCATGGACCTTACCATGGATACCAGAACATACATTTTCTTGTACATTACCCGTTGAAACAGGTTCTTTAATTTTTTTGGTTGCGTGCCCCCCGCTTTCTTGGGAGGCGCTGCAAATCTTGGAATATTCTCTAGCCGATATAAGATCATCGCTTACAACACAGACTTCAAGATTTTTAAGAAGTATCGTATGGGACAGCCTATCTTTTACTTCGTTTAACCCAAGACTTGTGCTAAAGATTATCCTAAAACCATCTTTTCGTATGGCATCGCAATCAGCATCATTATCCATTACATTTTTAGGGTAATATGATTCTACTTTCGCAATTTCCTCTAAATCATGAATTACGGAAAACGCTCTTATATTTTCCATTCCACAGTCATCTTCGAATTTTAGTATAGCTTCATACTTATAATCCTGCGGAATTTGATTTGTTCCGCCTAAACCAAAATCCATATCTTCCGCTACAGATTTATTTCCTTTTTCCGAACTAGCAAAATCTTTTTCTAACTTGTTTCCGGCATTCATATTTTTTATGTTTTTTAATTGATCTTTTATTTTTTTTATCAGTCCCGAAGCGTCACCATCAGCTTTGGAATTATTCTCGAGCTTTGATGTCTCTTCTTTTATAAAATCAATTCCATCCAGTACAATATCTATGATATCCGTTAAGTTATAGTTTTTTGGTTTTTGATCTCTTAAATAAAAAAACAAATCTTCAATAGAATGGGTTAGTGATGATATATTCTCCACAAGCATCATTGCAGATGAACCCTTAATAGTATGCATTATTCTAAAAATTTCGTTTATTGATGAATCAAAATCGCTTTTTTTCTCGCTTTCTAAAAGCGACTGCTCTAAATCATTTAACAGTTGAAATGTTTCAAATATAAACATTTCAAGCATAGTTTCTCTATCTATGTTATCCGTCAATCCTACCTCATCCTTCCATTTTAACATCCATTTTCTCTATAAAGATTACCTATATGCTGGTATTCATTAAAACCCTTTTATCTATAACTTTTGGATCGCTTGCACAACATAATCCTCCTTGAAGGGCTTTACTATAAAACCCTTGGCTCCTGCGAGGATAGCATCCTTTACAAAGGATTCCTGGCCCATCGACGAAATCATAATTATCTTTGCATTAGGATCATATTGCTTAATTAGTTTTACGGCCTTAATTCCGTCGCAAATGGGCATGGTTATATCCATAGTAACTATATCGGGTTTCATTTCTTTATATTTTTCCAGTGCTACCATTCCGTTTTCAGCTTCCCCCACCACCTCATATCCATGTCTTTCAAGCATCATTTTCAGCGTTGTCCTCATAAAGTTAGCATCGTCGGTTATTAATACCTTTTTCATAGTTATCACACTCCAGTTTTTAATATGCATGGAATATACCTGTAGGTTCAATTGTTGTTTTATGTGAAGTTATTGAGTGAATTTTTAAATAAAAGTAAGTTATTCGATGTTTATATCGTATTTTATGCCATCAAGATTAATAGCTATTTTAAATTATTGAATATTTTAAGGCATTATGTAAAAAATGTTTGGGGATGTTTGGGTGCCAAAACCCTTATTTTAGCCTACCTTAGACGTTTAAATTTAAAAATATTCCCCATATAACTAATCGGGGTTTTACACAATTAGCATATGGGGAATATATTCTGAATCTTTTAAATTTTTATGTTGTTTTTATGCTTATCTTACAACAATATCAATTGTGTAAGGGTTTTATCTTGCCACCTTAAGCTCTAACCGCAGTTTATCAGCTACCATTGCAATAAATTCGGAATTTGTAGGTTTGCCTTTTCCGACATTAATTGTATAGCCAAACAACGAGTCTATAGTATCAATTTGCCCTCTGCTCCATGCAACTTCTATGGCATGCCTTATTGCCCTTTCCACTCTACTTGGCGTAGTATTGTAGTCCTTCGCTATTGAGGGGTATAACAATTTAGTGATGGAATTAATAACATCCAAATCCTTTACAACCATCATTATAGCATCCCTTAAATACTGATACCCTTTAATATGCGCTGGTACACCAATCTCATGCATAATGCTGGTTACCTCAGCCTCAAGACTCCTTTTTCTTGGAGGTTCGTAGGATGATCTGATCTCACTCCCGGTACCATCGGTCCTTATAATACTTGGGGCATCAATATTTTTAAGCTGTCTTATCCTTGAAACCAAAACTTCCATGTCAAAGGGTTTGACAACATAATATTCCGCTCCAAGCGAAAGAGCCCTTTGTGTTATCTTGTCCTGCCCTACTGCCGATAGAATAATAAATAGAGGCCTTTTGTCTAACGGAGTCTCTCCTATTTTCTCTAGCACGCCCAAGCCGTCCAAATGTGGCATAATAATATCTAGAATTACAATATCCGGTAGCTTTTCAATAATATGTTCGCAAGCTTCCAAACCGTCTCTGGCCACACCGACAACCTCTATATCCTCCTTTTCATTGAGATATTCATATAAAATATCCCCAAATTCCCTGTTATCATCCGCAATTACAACCCGTATTTTATTTGATGACAATTTAACTCCCCCTTAACCTTTGTAAAACGCAATTAGAAGATTTATAAATTAATTATATTGGCAATTCGACAAAATTTCAACAAGTATACCATCCTGATGTAAACAAAAAAGTCCTTATGCATAATAATTTTCTATCATATAGGCTCCCCAAACTACCTTTACCACTGCTTTCGGGAATTGTGGGAGAACTCTTAATATAAAAAAAATAATTTGGAAAATAATTTGGAAATATGATATCCCATGGGAAATACTCCCGGTTTTTAAAAGAGATATATCCAGTCATTACCCAGCCATTTTCAAATCAGTCAACTGTGCCGGGGCCATGTTTTTAATCATCCATTCTATAAAAATACCGTACCCCCGGGTCGGATCGTTTACCAGTACGTGGGTAACAGCACCGACCAATTTACCTTCCTGTAAAATTGGACTTCCCGACATCCCCTGAACTATGCCCCCTGTTGCATCTAAAAGTCTGGGATCTGTTATTTTTATTATCATTCCCTTTAATCCATTAGCACTTTTTTTTGAAACTTTTTCAATTTCAATTTTATATTCAATGATATCCCCCCCACTGATATTTGCCAATATTGTAGCTTCTCCTGTTTTAATTTCGTTCCTTAACGCTATGGGATATTGTTTGCTTGGGAAAGAATTCAAAGCACTCTCGTTTAATGTGCCATATATACCATATAAACTATTCTTTTTTATAACTCCCAAGGGCTCACCATCGTCTATAAGTACACCTTTGAGCTCGCCAGGATTTCCGCTGGTGCTTCTTTTAATAGTCAGGATATTTGATTCAATTATTTCCCCTTTTCCAACCGGCATAATGGTACCTGTATCTATATCCGTAATTCCGTGGCCAAGAGCTCCAAAACCCTTGCTCTGCGGATCATAAAAAGTTAGGGTACCAATACCTGCAGCATTGTCTCTAACCCACATTCCTACCCTGTATTTTTTATCTTCCGACGATATTACCGGGACGATCTTCGTATGATTATAATTGGATCCTCTTTTATACTTTATAGAGATCTCCGTTCCAAGGCTTTTGTCTATTTCCTCCATTAGATCAAGGGCACTGCCCATATGCCTGTTATTTACCTCCAGGATTAAATCACCGGGCTTTAAACCCGACTCCTTTGCGGGAATCATACGTTTACCGTTTACTGATATTACATCCGATAAACCTATTATAAGTATTCCGTCTGCTTTTATTTTTACACCTACTGTGTTGCCGCATGCCACAACCTCTTTATAGGGCACAACATCAACATGCATCGTCTTTATCGGAATAATCCCAAAAAGCCTAAGACTGAGACTTGTTTCACCGAGTTTTTGAGCTTTTAGCATAATATTATTACCAACCCCCATACCTTTCTTGTATGCAGGAGTATCTTTGTTATCAAAAATAAGCAACCCATCATTTTCAGCTTTTATATTTACTAGAATAGGATTTCTAAACCCATAAATATATTCCCTATTTTCAAAAAGAGTTATTTGGTTCGGCAATGCAAAAATCATCTTAATATAGACCATACCCAAAACCGCAAAACAAACGGCAAGAAAAAAAAGCAATTTTCTGCCCGTGGTTTTAATAAACTCCAAATTTATTACCTCCCAGTATTTAAAAACTGTCTTTAGGTTTTTATAAAAGTTTGAATCCCCAAAATATCTATATAATTTTTAAAAAACATCTGTTTTTAAAAATTCGTATAAACAAATGAGGTTAAGATTAAATTAACCTATAATAATCTAATTTATTCAACCAAAAACTACAATGAAAAAAGCCCCTAAAAGGGCTGAATTCTACGCTCTATCGTTTTTGGGGCTTTTGTTTTGTTCAGTTCTTTTAAATAGAAACCCTGCGCTTTTCGAGAACGAGGTAATATTTGGGTTTCGTTACTTTTTCTTAAATTGCTCAGCATTCTCAATCATTTCCTGTGCATGTTTTAATGTAATCCCGGAAATATTGGCTCCCCCGATTATTCTTGCTATTTCATGCTTTTTGCCTTTGGCATCAAGGTATACAACCGTTGTTCGGATATCGCCGCTTTTTAGTTCCTTGTCTACATAATAATTATGATCGGCCATACAAGCTATTTGAGCAAGATGGGTAACAGATAAAACCTGATGATTCTTTGATATGTAACAGAGTTTTTCACCGACCTTTTGTGCCGCCAAACCACTAATTCCTATGTCAATTTCATCGAACACCATTGTTGGTATATCATCAATATTTGCTAGAATTGTTTTTAAAGCAAGCATTATTCTTGACATCTCACCACCGGAAGCTATTTTAGATAATGGCTTTAGGGGTTCGCCCTTATTGGTTGAAATTAAAAATTCCACCTTGTTTAGTCCATTATTATTGTACTTCCTTTCCCCATTTTCCTTGGAATCTTTAAATTCTATATTTGCTTTAAATTTTGTGTTCTTCATTTCTAAATCACTGAATTCTTTGCCTATTTTATTTTCCAGCAACCCAGCAGCTTTGATCCTCTCATCATTTAGTTTCTTTGAAATTTCAAAGAGTTTTTTTTCTTCTTCTTTTATTTCTAGATTTAGCTTGTTAATTATTTCTTCGTTATTTATTATTTCGTTTAGTTCATCGCTTGCCTCTTTTAGGTATCTAAAGATTTCCTCAAGGGTATTTCCATATTTCTTTTTTAAACCGTTGATTACATCAAGTCTTACATTGGTTTGCTCCAAAACCAAGGGATTGTATTCCATGCCATCTCTAAGACCACGTATCTCTGAGACGATATCATCCAACTCAAAAGATATTGCTTCTAACCTCTTTTTTAAATGGGCATATCTTTCATCAAATTCCTCAATAGTGCAAAACTCCGATAATGAATTATTTATTCTGTCTAGAGCACAAGCCCCAAGTCTGTCCTCCGAATCCAAAAGTTCGTAAGAGGACGCCAACACATCCATTATAGTCTCGTAATTTATAAGTGCATCCCTTTGTACCCTAAGTTCTTCTTCTTCCCCCTCCACAAGTCTTGCCTGTTCTATCTCGTTTATCTGAAATTTTAGTATATCAATCCTGCGTTCCCTCTCCCCTGCATCACCCAACAAATTTGAAAGCTTTTCTCTTACTGTTTGATAAAATCTAAAATGATTTATATATTTTTTTTTGAGGGTATTTAACTTGCTTCCAGCAAAAGAATCCAAAAGTTCAATATGTCCCTCCGTTCTAAGCAAAGACTGGTTATCATGCTGTCCATGTATATCTATGAGCCTTTGGCCAACCTTTTTCAAAACGGATACCGTTGTAATTCTACCATTTATACGGCAAGTGTTCCTGCCTGACGCCGTGAATTCCCTTGATATAAACAAAGTACCATCCTCTTCCCACTCCAAGCCAAACTCTTCAAATAAATCAGATACTTTGTGCCATTCTATCTTAAAAACAGCTTCGACTACAGCCTTATCTTTGCCAGTTCTAATGAGATCCCTTGACACCCTCATTCCCAACACCGCATTAAGTGAGTCAATTATGATGGATTTGCCTGCCCCAGTCTCTCCCGTTAAGACATTAAGTCCATCGCCCAGCTCAACACTAACCTTGTCAATTATAGCTATGTTTCGAATTTCCAACCTCTGAAGCATAATTAAAACCCCAATCTATTTCCATATTTATTGTTCTTCCTTGGGTATATGAACATCTGTTTTTGCAAGCCTTCTCAACCTACGTACAAATCCTTGGGCATCTTTGTCGCTTCTGCAAACTATAAAGGCCGTATCATCTCCCGCAATTGAACCTAGCACTTCAGGCTGGTTCATAGAATCAATTGCGGAGGCGGAGGCATGGGCCATTCCGGGCAGTGTTTTAACTACCACAATGTTATTAGCATAGTCACATGAGATATAGGATTCTGAAAACACGGTCATAAGCCTTTTGTATAAAGAACCTTCCGTTTTTGAAAAGGCTGCGTATCTATACTTTCCATCGGTGGTCATTACCTTTATAAGCCCTAGTTCTTTTATATCCCTTGATACAGTGGCCTGTGTCACATCCATCCCCATTTCCTTTAATCTTTGTGCAATTTCTTCCTGTGTTTCGATTACCTCTTTTTCGATGATTTTAAGTATTTTTATCTGTCTTTTGTTTTTCATCTTAATTCATGTTCTCTCCTCTTCTATCATAAATTTTCCCCCTTAGTATATCGAAAAAATTACTGTTATTATTTAATTTAATCATGGGGAAACGAAGCTTAGAGCCCTTGGTTATGATAATATCGCCCCCTTGGATTTCATAACCATTTTGTCCATCCACCGTTACCATTGCCTCATGTTCAGGTTCTTCATCAATTGATACCTTTATGATTCTATCCCCCGTAGTAATAAACGATCTTGAATATAAAAGGTGTGGGCATATCGGCGTTACTATGATAAGATCAACATCCGGCTCAACCAAAGGCCCCCCTGCCGAAAGAGAGTATGCGGTAGAACCCGTTGGTGTTGATATAATAAGGCCATCCCCTGGATAAATGTCCATGAACATATCATTTATGCAGGTTTTAAGATGGATTATTCTCGATATCGCTCCCCTAGATACCACAACATCATTTAAGACAATATCCCTTGCAACAACTTCATTATTTCTTACAATTGAAGTTTCAAGCATCATCCTTTGATCAATACGATATTGACCCTCTACAAGCTTTTTTATTGCACTGTCAATATCGTCTTTGTCTATATCTGCTAAAAAACCTAACCGCCCAAGATTAACTCCGAGAAGAGGTTTATGATCCTTTAAAATCATCCTTGCTGATTTAAGGAAGGTCCCATCACCTCCAAGACATACCATAATATCACACATACAAATCACATCAGTCTGAGAAAGTTTGGATGGCTTTATGCCCATCTGGGTGGCTGTGCTATCACAGAATAAGGCGGATGCTCCATTATCTTTTATGCTCTCTATAAGCATTCTTGTATATTTAAAATCATGATCCTTGTCTTTGTTGGCCATTATGCCTATCTTTAACATTTCACTCCTCCTATCCCCAAAAATTAGTGAACTTTTTTACAAACCCCTAAATCGTAAGAACCCGACCCCAGTGTTTAATGATAACATACAATTTGACAACATCTTTTTGAAATAATTATATAAAATAAACACCAAAAGCACAACAACGAAAATAAAAGCAATACAAAAAAATGGGGCTTAACGCCCCAAAAAAGAGTTTATAATATCATTTTGTCTTAAATATTTTATTCGTTGGAATAGATGATTCTTGTATTACCACCTGGAAATTCCGAAATACTTTTGAGTATGAATTGTTTCATTAAGGCAGCATCAATGGAATCGATATTTCCATCACCATTAACATCCAACGCCTCCTTTGCGATACCATCTACACTCATAACTTTTAAAATATGCCCCTTCAGTGTTATTAAATCCAACGAATCAATTGCCCCGTCCATATTGGCATCGCCCACTAAAATTTCCTTGCCACTAGGTGTTGGCTTAGGTGTTGGCTCTGGTGCGCCTCCCTTAGGATATATCCCTAACTCAAATATGGAGTAACCATATGTTGTAGCTCTTTGCATACCATATACCCTTATGTATCTACCCTTGGCTTCTAGCGAAATATCATCAATATCTCCATCTCCATTATACTCCGTATGCACATCTGTCCAATTTTGTGCGTCATTTGATACTTGTATTTTATATTGTCTGGCATATGCAGCTTCCCATTCAATATATACTCTTTCAATCTCATACACATCTTCAAGATCTACATATATATACTGGGGATCACTGTATTTTGATGACCATCTAGTGGTTATATTTCCATCAACTGCCTTTTCTGGTGTATTGCCATTGCCCTCTTCAACCGACGAAGCAAATACTGGTTTGTTTAGTGCAATGCTACCCTCAGGGATGCCTATCACCGGCGGCTCTGTTGTCGGTGCTTTCAGCATTGAAGCGGGCCGGACAGCTATATTTTTTATACTGTATGTATCGGTTATACAAACCTCCAGACCCCAGCCCCGAAGCGAATCGAAGGTACCATCAGTGGTCATGTCTAAAAATGTTTGAGGGTTATTACCGGGTCCCCATGACCAGGCAAGATAACCAACTTCATTTTTATAGCATTCTTCCAAAATGGCTTTATAAGGTATTGCACCATTAGAACCTTCCTCCCACTGATGCCCAAATTCGCCCACTATAAGGGGCAATTCCATTTCTACACATTCACGAATTTCATCGGCAACCTTTTGATCGCTGTAACCCCACATATACGGCCACCACATATGTACAGAAAACATAAGGTTTTTTTCGGGATCCGCATTTATAAGGTATTTGCCTGTTGCCTTTAATATTTCTATATCCTTACCCCAATCCCCGCCATCGATCATTAGGGGAACACGTATTCCTGCTTCCCTCATTCTGTTTACGGCGGTCTCATAACCTGATTTAAAATCGGCCTCGGAAACTTGGGCACCAACTTCGTTACCTATATTAATAATTAAGTATTCTTCATGTTTATTTAATACCTCTAACACCTCAGGACTTACCCAGTAATCTACAAGTTCAGGAAGCTTATGCCATTCACCAGTGGCATCATGGAGTTCAATTATTGGTATCATGTTGTTTAAGCGGCAATTATAAAGCAAAATATCAAGCTTTCTTGCCGGTCCTTCAATTGACCAAACTAGCCTTACAGCGTTTGCACCGGTCTTTTTGATTTCCGGAAGGATAATATCCCCCCCGATATCGCCCCAAATAGACATTTCATTTACGCCATACATTACAACTTTTTCCCCATCCCCATCATACAAAAATCTGCCCTCTACCTTGAATCCTTTGTAATCGTCGTTGGCACCCCACGAAAGAGCGGGCAAACCAATAGTTAGCAAAACAGTAATACAAACAAGAATGCATAGCTTTTTTTTCATACTAATTCCCCCTACCAGTAAATTTAATTTATCATAAATTGATTCGGTTCTATTCATCCCCGTATTTATACTCGGGGGACTTTGAACATCATCAATTTAATAGTAATATTACAAATTTAAATACTCTTATTTGAAGTAAAGCCAAAATTGGTTATGTTTACAGCTGGTTTGACAAAACAATATATAATAGAAAGATACATGTTGGACCCTTTTGCTGCGCCTGCTTTAGCATATAAATAAAACCGGACTAAAACTGTTTTGCATAAATAAGAAAGAATAAACTGTATCGAGAATATTTTTTTAGTGATGCCTACAAGCCGTTTCTATACTTATATATTATCATGTAACAAATAAAAAGGAAAGTTTAAATTACCAAGTTTAAATTGTAATGTTATTAGATTTGGTTGTTAAGATCATATATGAAAATGATCATGCTCAGGGCATTAACCCCGGCATGATCATTTTTCTTTATTCGACAAAAAGATTTGTGGGCTTTAGTACGATTTGTTTTGTTCTATGTTCTATTCCAAAAACGCTGCTGCGCAATTGCATTTATAAATTCACTTTCGAAATTAGGGTTGTCTTGGGCAAAAATTACGCCCGCTAGATTGCTTCCCTTAGAAGGATGTATATAGGATTTGCCTGTGGTTGCTACGCCAATGGGTTTATAGTGCTTATATGCTTCATTTACAAAGTTTACTACATCGTAGTCAAACTTTTCTTGGTTTTTGACCTTGCCACCTACAACATAAAGAGTGTCATACAAAACCGAATATGTTGAAACAAATGCCCTATTAACGGCAATTGTAGCCCCACGCATACCTACAAGATTGCCAAGTCTTTGACTTATGACATCTACAAATATTCCGCACTTTTTAAAAGTTCTAAGTAAGTCTAACACTTCCCTATCATTAAATTCATTGCCGATTAAAACTCCCACCTTCTGCGTATATGCATAGTGTGGTGTGTTGGCCTGACTCAAAGCAGGAGATGATTTTGTCACAGTAACATTGGATATCGTTGGTGGAGACACCCCTATATTTTTTGCTATTGCCGTTGCCATATTTTTATCCACATTAGCAAACATATTAACATTTTGCTGCCGGACTGATTCGCTTTTTACCATACCTAAGTGGAAACTAAACAACTCAATTATATGTTGCTTTTCTACCGTCGACATACTGTTCCAAAACAGGCGCGCCTGCGAAAAATGATCGTCAAAAGAAGGGCTTGGAACTTCCCTAGTTACGTGCCCCTGAACCTTTTCAGGATAGTGTACAAACCCACCCTCTTGGGGGGTTGAGGTAGCAGGGGTGTTGCAGGCTAGTGAATTATTATGATAATCGACTTTATCCACATCAATTCTGTATCTTGAATAGCCATCCCTCAGATTGTAATTTGTTTTTACAATAGGCTGGTTAATTGGTATTTCTTCGATGTTTGATGTACCCAGACGATGGTAGTCTGTATCCCTATATGCAAAGGTTCTCCCCTGTAATACGGGATCGCTTGAAAAATCAATCCCCGGAATTATATTGGCGGGATCAAAGGATGATTGTTCGTCCTCGGCAAAAAAGTTGTCTACCAATCGATTTAACACCATTTTCCCCACTATTTTGAAGGGGAAATCCTCTTCCGGCCACAACTTTGAGGCATCCAAGACATCAAAATCATATTTGAATTCGTCCTCCCCCGGTATCATCTGCACACCAAGCCAATATTCAGGGTAGGCTCCCGATTTGATTGCCTCGATCATATCGTGCCGGTGAAAATCAGGATCCACACCACCTATTACATTTGCCTCGTCCAATAACAGAGAATGAACACCTAAAACCGGTTTCCACACAAAGCGTACGAAGGTAGATTTACCCTGCTCGTTTATGAACCTAAAGGTATTGATGGGATATCCCTCCATCATCCTCCAACTCCTTGGGCGCCCCCTGTCAGACATAAGCCACATAATAAAATGAGCTGATTCTTGATTGTTAGCAATATAATCCCAAATATTATCATGGTATGCACCCGCCTGAGGAACATCGGTCACTGGATTTGGTTTAATAGCATGGGTAAAATCCGCAAATTTCATTGCATCTGTCATAACAAAAACAGCGAAAGAAAGTGCCAAATTGTCGTAGTTTCCTTCCGTTGTATAAAATTTAGTTGCAAATCCCCGGACATCAATGGCAGTATCCTTAGAGCCCCTGCTCCCTATAAAATTTGAAAAACGTACAAAGACCGGTGTTTTTATTCCGGGTTCTTGAAGGAAACATGCTTTTGTATATTTTTTCATGGAACATGTGCATTCAAATTCTCCATGGACCCCAAATCCCCTGGCATGCACCACTTTTTCCGGTATACGCTCCCGGTTAAGATGGGACTGTTTTTTGTAAAAATGTGTGTCTTCCAATAATCTAGGTCCCCTCTTCCCTGCTCTAAGGGACCAATCATCATCTGAAATTTTAAGCCCCCCATCACTTGTCATTTTTTTACCGGGGCCTGTATTTCTCCTCTTGTATTGTTCTAACTGCTTGCTTTTTTTGTTTTCATTAATATTGCTCGGTTCTTTCGGCTTTGCCACCTAACCATCAATCCTTTCATATTTTACTCTATTATTCATGTATATGAAGACACAGGTCGTTTTGCTTCAAAGAAAATAAAACCTGTTTTGATATTTCGTATGCACAGTATTTTATTTTTAATGCAAAACCCCTGTAAATAATTTTCATTCTATAGTATAATTTCATTAGAGAAATTTTCCTTGGTATATGAATTATCTCTATCGTATTTTAGGGTATCGTAATACATTAATGGATTAGATTATAATTGAATCGGTATACATTATTCTTTTAATTAGAACTGCCATGATCGACTTATATTAATTAAGTTTTCCATATATAAATTAATTTTGAGGAGGATAATTACAAATGAAAAAATTTATATGCCTTTTTATGCTGATCGTAATTTTGTGTGCCTACCCAGTGTTACCTATTGAAGCAAAGTCTAATATTGGGATTATAGTTGATGATGTGAAAATTGTTTTCGATGCGGAACCCCACATTGATGGTAATTCAAGAACCATGGTTCCCATAAGATTTGTCTCAGAAGCCCTTTTTGCCGATGTTGGCTGGGACGGTATCAAAAAAAAGGTGACCATCTCAAAAGATAATACGCAAATTTTGCTAACCATCGGGCAGAAATCTGCTACCGTAAACGGAAAACATTTTGAACTTGACAGTGCACCTGTTATAGTGCAGGACAGAACCTTTGTGCCATTAAGATTTATAGGGGATGCCTTCAAGGCAGCAGTAGAGTGGGATGATAAAAACAGGCTTGTAAAAATATCAACTAAACCCGCCATACCCCAAGATGGTTATTATAACGAGTTGTATAATTTGTTTACAATGGTGCCCAAACACCTAACCGCTGCACCCATCAACCAAAAAGCCTTCTACAAATTCAACAAAAACGGGACTGTCTCCTTCCTCGATTATACACCCTTGCATAATTTAAATGACATTCCACCTGCACTTTACCCTTCAGGAATTATCTTTTCACCCAAAAATTATGATAGTGCTGAGTCCTTTGTTATAGAGATTTTCAAGGATGTAAATAGAACACCAGAACAGCTTATAGGTCAATATATCCATTTTTCTGATCTAAAATCCTATGATCTTATTACCGTAAATAAAAATGACTTTTCTTTTGTGACAACCAAGGGCTTTGATGCCTTTGATGTAAAGGAAATCGGGTATAAATTAAAATCAAGAAAGCTATTAGCCTATTGTGAAAACAATGTTTATGTATTTACATTTGTATTCGATCCCCAAAACCCCAAATACTTAACTGACAAAATTATGTGGGATATTGTAAATTCTATAGAAATAAACGGTAATAAGATAAACCTAAACGAAAGCCCACCCTATGGCAATTATGGGGGAAGTGAGCTTAATATTCAACTTGTTAAACCCACATATACAAAAAGATTTTCATCAAAGCAAAATGAAGAGCGAGTAAAAGAAAAATATTTGCCCCATGGATCGTTTCTCTCGCAAATGGTAAGAATTGATGGGGGAAATTTTATCGACGATGATGGAAGCACGATCTTTATAGAACCCTTCTATGTAAGTGAAAATCTTGTAAGCATTGCCGAGTGGAACAAATATTCTATAGACAAAATAAACATAAACCAATACAATACGAAATATGGGGTAAACATTAAATCGGAGCAATACCCCGCAGTATTTGAAACGGTGAAAAGATATGGTGCTGTAAATATAAAGGACAGCCTTCCCCTTTTCAAATTTTGCAATGCATTGAGCAAAAATCATGGATTCAATGAGTATTATTCATTTGTAGAGGACAAACATGGAACCTCAACTCTTTTTGAGCATAACAATGGGTTTCGCCTCCCTAGCGAATATGAGCTTAAATATATCTTGAGAAGGACTAAAAATGAACCCTTCAAAGACACTGTAATCTCTAATACTCTTCTCCCCGTGGCTACATCCGGGAAAAACTTATTTGGAATATTTGATTTTAACAGCAATGCGGCAGAAGCTACCGATTTTGATTATGTGTTTAAAATTAAAGATGTTAACCAAATGCTGTGTGGATTTAGGTATGCAAAAAGCTGCGATAACCCCATGGAACAATTGATAATAGATTTTTTTGATACTAGTGGAAATTAATAAGAAGCAGTTCAAAGAGTTTAAAAGGGCTTTTGTGTAAATAGTAACACAAAAGCCCTTTGTTAAAATTTTACAACCCTACCTTAAAAACAATAAATTTTAATCTATACTGCCGGTAATCTTTGGATGTTGCCTAATATGTATCTTTTCATGAGCGTCAAATCAAGCGAATTTATTATACCGTCAGCATTTAAATCCGCAGATTCTTCCGTGTTAGGCAAGCTCGATATTTCTTTTAAAATATATTTTTTCAGTAGAACCAGATCCAAAGAATCAACATGACCGTCTGCATTAATATCGCCACAAATAAAATCATTACCCTGCTCAAAGGGATTCTCCGTCATATTTGTAAATGCGGCAAGTGCATAGATCAATGCACCATTCCAATTAATTGCGACCTCGTTAGTTTCGTAACTTTCCTCATCGTCAATCCAATCCTTTGCTCCAGGCCATCCACCCCCTACAAGATACCCAGGCCAAGGTTCACGAATTCCATCGGCACCGGAGCGCCTGTCATGCGGATTCATTGGAGGGTTTATGCCAATACCAGTTACATAGGATCTGTTGTAATAATTCCTTCCAAAAACATGCCCTAAAGAATCCAGGGATGCGTTTACATAGTCAATGTTTGGTGAAATTTTGTTTGCAGCATGAAGTACCATAGTCTGCCTTACAACCGTACCGTTACATCCCCAGTAATATTGTGCTCCCAATGTTCTTCCATATCCATGATTATTGCTTACTGTAGTAATTATATCTGCAGCAGAAATTAGTGCCCTCTCTATTGTCGTTACTAGAGTAGCATCTTTACCTGTCCTATTCGAAAGAATATAAGTAAACATGCCAAGGTTTGAAACGTTCCCCCAATCAAAATCTGTTTCAATTTTCCTTGTGAGTCTTGTAGCACGGGTTTCAAAATCCCTTAGATATTCTTCGTCACCCAACGTTTCCCACATTTCAGCTGCTGCCCATAGCCTGTCATCCGCATCAGTTGTATCGTACTCACCTGTCGAAAACCCACTTTGATCCGGCTTGTGGTTGGAGGGGTTATCTTTTAAGAATTGATAGCTTAATTTTGCCGCATTTATACACCTATCTGCAAATTCGGGATCATATGGTCTATATATTCTTGACGCCATGGCGGTCATCGCTACAAAATCGGCTGTCGCCGCACTTCCCCAAGGAGTAAAAAACCTTTCATCATGATCATCCTCCGGCATAATAAAGCCACAAAATCTCCTTGCAGATAATTTGTGTGCGACTTTTCCACTTCCATCAGGATACTGCATAGTCAGGAGCCAATCCAATTCGTATTTTATTTCATTTAGATAGTCAGGCATAGAATTGGATCTCTCTGGAATATCTAGCTGTATGGTTTCTAATTGATCTTGGAATTGCTCCCAAGCCTGAAGCATGGAACCCACAGTGATACCTGCATTTACCACATATTTATTAAAATCCCCTGCATCATGCCAGCCCCCGCCCCCTTCTTTTTTTGTGTTTTGGCCAGTTATATACAAAAGGGAAGCATCATTTGTATGACAGGCTCTATGGGAATAGGTTATTCCGTTATGTGTGCCTTGGACTTCCATACCGCAGCGCCATAAATACATTCCGAGCATAGCTACCTTAAAGGGTTCATCATAGACATCCGATGAAATTTTGAAATCTATACTCTTACCCACACCAGGAACACCCAAATAATAAGTCCCAGCCTCATCCACCGATGAAAAATCCGCAATATAAACCGTCTCAGATGAATCGCTATCGTGCATCGAAACTACTGTACCAGTATATACAACCCTTTCATCGCCCTTTTTAACAACCTGAAATGTGGAACAGTTTGCGGCAATGGTTGCTTTTTTCTGTTGTCCCGGTAAAAATCCAATTGAATTAAGGCGAACCCGATCATCCCGGTTATAGTTTTCGGCCACCATTGCCGCCGATACAGCTGGATTTTTCTTACGTGGATATAATATTCCGACAAAATAAAATATCATTGTAAAAAGAAGTAAAACCAGAACTTGAGTCCTAAATCTCCTATTAAGCATTATTTTACTATTCATTTTTTCCCTGCCCCTCCTTTGAAAAGTGAGAATACTTGCCTGTGTTTAGCCCAAACATACTTTAATCTTGTCCCCCCCTTATAATACCGTATCTTAACACTTGGGGCATTATGGCTAAATAGAACTTGAATGATTTTGAAACACTTGTAAAAAGATAGCTGGGAATTTGGAGTCTACTATGATTAAGCCGTGAAATGCAACCAAATTTCAAATGAATAATCTACGTAGTACTTTATTTTTAATAGAACTCAGAAGATTGTTAATAATTCATTTGAAAAAACATTGTATATTGCGTTTTTGATATAGATTAATGACAAATCAAAACCGGCTAAAATTGGATGGATACTGCAAAATAGTGATATTTGTAAATTTGATTAGAATACATTTTAATTTTAAATCCAGCATATGCCCAAAGTATATTTATGCAATTTGTTTGATATTATTATATCACATATATTATTTCCAATCAATTCAAAGTTGCATGGGAACGATCGACGATCGTGGAAACTTGCCCCTTTATCTCATCCACCTTGTAGGCATGCATTTTTTTAGATAAGTAAACGAGATATTCGATATTGCCCTCGGGACCCTTTACTGGTGAAAAATCCAATCCCTTTATACTAAATCCCATTCCCAAACAAAACATAAGAATATCCTCTATAACATCCCTGTGTACGGATTTGCTTCGTACCACACCCCGTTTCCCCACCTTATCCCTCCCCGCTTCAAACTGGGGCTTGATAAGACACAATATTTCGCCGGATTCTTTGGAAAGTTCCATAGCAATGGGAATAACTTTTTTAAGAGAAATAAAAGAAACATCTATGCATGAGAAGTCCACCAACAACCCTAAATCATCTGCGGTCACATATCTAATATTTGTCCTTTCCATACACACCACACGTTTATCATTTCTAAGCTTCCATGCCAGTTGACCATAACCTACAT